>NZ_JARESR010000064.1:0-18727 GCF_046028015.1 Paraburkholderia sp. RL17-383-BIF-A
TAGTGGTTCACTCCGCCGGCCCAGGCGCCAGCACTTCACGGCTACCGTTGATGCCCATGGCGGACACGAGGCCCGCCGTTTCCATCTGTTCGACGAGACGCGCCGCGCGGTTATAACCGATGCGCAACTGGCGCTGCACCGAGGAGATCGACGCGCGCCGCGTGCGCACCACGAAGGCGACCGCCTCGTCGTAGAGGGGATCGGCCTCCGCGTCCGGCGATTCGCCGAACAGGTCTTGCGCTGCGCCGCCCTCGGTGGCCGGGCCGTCGAGAATGCCTTCTTCGTACTGCGGTTCGCCGAACTGCTTCAGATACTCGACGATCCGATGCACTTCCTCGTCGGCGACGAACGCGCCGTGTACCCGTTGCGGGTAGCCCGTGCCGGGCGGCAGGAACAGCATGTCGCCCTGGCCCAGCAGCGACTCGGCACCCATCTGATCGAGAATCGTGCGCGAGTCGATCTTCGACGATACCTGGAACGCCACGCGCGTCGGAATGTTCGCCTTGATGAGCCCCGTGATCACGTCGACCGAAGGACGCTGCGTCGCCAGGATCAGGTGGATGCCGGCGGCGCGCGCCTTCTGCGCGAGCCGCGCGATCAGTTCTTCGATCTTCTTGCCGGCCACCATCATCAGGTCGGCCAGCTCATCGATCACGACCACGATCAGCGGCAGCGGCGCGAGCGGTTCGGGCGCTTCCGGCGTCAGCGAGAACGGGTTGCCGAGCTTCTTGCCCTTGGCTTCGGTGTCGCGGATTTTCTGGTTGAAACCGGCCAGATTGCGCACGCCGACCGCGGACATCAGGCGGTAGCGCTTTTCCATTTCGCCGACGCACCAGTTCAGCGCGTTGGCGGCCAGCTTCATGTCGGTGACGACCGGCGCGAGCAGATGCGGAATGCCTTCGTAGACCGATAGCTCCAGCATCTTCGGATCGATCATGATGAGGCGTACTTCCTCGGGCGTCGCCTTGAAGAGCAGCGAGCAGATCATCGCGTTGATCGCCACCGACTTGCCCGAACCGGTCGTGCCCGCGACCAGCATGTGCGGCGCCTTCGCCAGATCGGCGACCACCGGATGGCCGGTGATGTCCTTGCCCATGGCGAGCGTCAACTGGGAATGCGAGTTCTGGTAGACGCTGGCTTCGAGGATCTCGGACAGGCGGATGGTCTGGCGCTTGGCGTTCGGCAATTCCAGACCCATGCAGGTTTTGCCGGGAATCGTCTCGACCACGCGGATGGATGTCAGGCCGAGGCCACGTGACAGATCCTTCATCAAGCCGACGATCTGACTGCCGCGCACGCCAAGCGCCGGCTCGACTTCGAAGCGCGTGATGACCGGTCCGGCCGACGCGCCGACAACGGTCACCGGCACCTTGAATTCCTGCAGACGCTGTTCGATCAGCAGACCGGTTTCGATGAGCTTTTCTTCGGAGACCGGTTCGACGTCGATGTCCGCGGGCGCGAGCAGGTCGAGCGTGGGCAGTTCGACCATCGATGCCGCGGGTGCGCGGAACTCGAAGCCGTTGGTGGGGCTGTGGCCGCGCAGCGGGGGGCGTTGGACGGTGGGTTCGGCGGGCCCGGTGGATGGGGTCGCGGTTGTGGTCGGTGCAGCGGGGGTTGTTGCGTCGAGTGGCGTTGCGTCGAGCGGTGCTGCCGCGAGCGGTGCGGATGCTGCTGGCGCGAAGGCGGCCTCGTCGAGGCGGTCTTCCACGGCGACCGGTTCGTCGGCAACGACATCGGATGCCACGGGCGCGGCGTGAACCGCGAAGCCCGGAAAGCGAACCACGTTCGATGCCTGCGCCACGATGGTGGGTGGCGGCTCTGCGGCTGCTGTGTTGTCGGCGTATGCGGTGGCCGGCGACTCCGACGCGTGCGGCACGATGCTTTGCGGTGGCACTGCGGCCGATGCGTTGGCAACGTGCTCGGTGGATGGCGAGTTCGACGCATGCGACGCTACGTTGAGTGGCGGCATTGCTGCCGTTACGTTTGCGGCGTGCGTGCTGGTTGACGCGCCCGATGCTTGGGGTGCATCCGACAGGGCAGGGGAGTCCACTGCCTCCATTTGGACTGGCGCGGCAGATTCGTCAAGGCGCGCTCCGCTCAGCGACGGCACGACGTCATGCGTCGCCACGGCTTCACTCGACGCGGCAACGCTAGCGACTGCCGGCCCGCTCGACGACGAAGCCGCGTGTTGCGCCAGGACGGAATCGAGTTCGGCTTCCCAAGGCGCGAGGGTTTTATCGAACACGACGGAAGCGACCGGGGCATACGCCGGCACAGCGGACGGTGGCTCGATGACCGGCGTGGCTGTTTTTCCGTGTTCGGTGGCCGCGGATGTAGTCGGCTGCCCGGCAACCTCAGATGCGATGACTTCTGAATGATCCGCCGGCTGGCTAGGTGTCTGCGCGACTTCAGCTGTCGGGTTCGCGTGGCTGTCGGCGTGAGGTGCCAGCTGCGCTGAATCGTCTTCGAGCGGCGGTTCGTCCGCGTGAGCTTCGCTCGCTTGCAACTGCGCCGCGAAGATCTGAAACGGCGTAGGTGTAGCAACCGATGGCACATACTGCGACGCAGGTGCAGGTGCAGGTGCAGGTGCAGGTGCAGGTGCAGCCGGAGCCGGAGCCGGAGCCGCAGCCGCAAACACAGGCTCGACTACGGGCGCCGCCGTCAACGGTGGTTGAATGACCGGTGGCTCGATCGGCCATTGCACGACGGGCTCGTGGCTGACCTCCAGCGGCACTTCGATCGCGGTTTCCGTGCGCGTCGTTTCGACCGGCGCTTTTACCGAGTCGTCAGCCGATGCACTTTCCACAACTTCGAACGAAGGCACAGACTCGTCCGGCGGCAAAGGCGTCAATGGCATCAAAGGCGTCTCGAGTACCTCCGCTCGCGCCACATCCCCGCCCGATGGCCGAACCTCGAACGACCCCAACGCGTCCAGCGCGCTCGTGACTTTCGGGGCGTCCGCGCTGCTGCTGCGCGCGAGGCTCACCCCGGCAAGGTCGGTCCAGCGGGCGGCGTTTTCAGCAATGCTGCGAAGCGTCTCCTGCACACTCGGAGGCGGCGTGACTTTCTGCGTGGTGGGCATAGGCCGCGTGAAGCTGGGCGGCGCCCGGCGCGTCGCCGACGCCGGCATGTCGTCGCCTGAACGCGGGGCGGCCGGGAAAGCCTGCCGGGGCGCCGCGGCGCGATTGACCGAAGCCGCCGGGGCAGAGGTGCCTTGGGCCGCCACCGACGGACGACCCGCGCCGGTGGTTGTGTTGCCCACGGACCCCGCAGTCGAGTGGGAGGCCGCGCCGGGGACGCCGCGCGCCATTGCCGCCGCGTGCGTCGCTGTCTGAGCCACTCTGGTTGGCACAGCCGCGCGGCCCGCGGCACCTGCCGCGCCCGCCGCAGCTGCACCACCCACAGTACGTGCCGCACTCGCAGTGCCTGTCGCGGCTGCCGAAGTTGCACCCACTGTACCCACTGCACCAGCTGCAGCCGCACCCGGAGCGAAGGCCGCACCTGCCGCGAGGCCGGCACCGAACCCTGACGATCCGACGGCCCGCAGCTCGCCAGCCGATCGACGTCCAACCTGCGATGCGCTGTCGCGAGCCGCGGCACCGGATGCACCCGATCCGGCGACCGAATCCGCCGCCGGCGCAGCCATGCGTGATCCGGAGTCGCGCAACCAGCCGGTCGGTGCGACCGGCTCGGCCGGCATCCACGCGGCTTTGTCCGGGTTGAGTGATTGCGTTTGCATCGGTACATGGCGCGGCGGTGTCGTCGCTGCGCCCGTGCGCAGCACCGGCTCGGACTGCGCCTGACCGCGCGGCGCCGCCGCCCCGCTGCGCCAGTTCGCGCCGGCGCCACGCGCCGACGCATCCTTGCCCGCGGCAGCCGCAGCGGCACCCGCGGCCGCGTCGCGCCCGCGCGCGGGCGGCCGCCACACCGTGGGGCGCGCGTAACGTCCATTGGTTTTCGGCGCCATCGTATTGGTGGCCGGCGAAACGTGCGACGGCAAACCGTCGTCGACACTGCGATGACGGCGCGCTTCCTCGTCGCGTTTGGCGAGGCCGCGCGACAGGCCGAGGCCGAACGCGCCGTCGGCCCATGCGGCGAAGTCGCGCCACCGGAAGTCGATTAGCCAGGGCAGGCTGATCAGCAGCAGCGCGAGCGCCGCCAAGGGCGTGCCGATATGCCCGAGCAGATGACCGAAGCCCGCGGCCAGCGCATGGCCGAAGCCATTCACACCGGCCATGCCGATCAGCGACGCTTCGAGTGTGCAGCTCGCCACCAGCACGCAGACGAAGCCGAGCCAAAGCCGGATCGTGCCGGGGCCGCGCAAGCCTGCGCCGCCCGGCAGCGCGGACTTCACGAGACGCCACACAAGAGGAATGAACCAGACGGCTGACCCGCCGAACCAGCCGAAAACTACCGTTTGCATACTAGACATCAACGAATGACGGACGCGCGCAAACGCAATCCGTCGAGTTTAAACCGGCGAAGCCCGACGCTTCGAAGGCAGACGCAAGTATGCTTGCGTCCCATCGGAAAGCAGACCGGCGCGCGGCCTGCCGTCGGTGAAAAACAACGGCTGTCGGGACAGCCTTCACCCTTCATGCGGACCGTTCCGACCGTGGCGCGCGCCGCAGGCCGGTTGGCCAGTCAGCGTGCCTTGCTCTCGTCCGGCGATCCGCGCCCCGCTCATTTCGTGCTGCTGTCGAAGGTCAGCGTGTCGCCGTTGTCGAGCACCAGTTGCATCTGCTGCGGCGCGCGCATCTGCACGCCGGTGCGATCGATATGCGTCAGCGCATTGAGATACGCGCCCTCGATCTGTCCGCCCGGCGTCATGCACGCCATGCGCGTGCCGCCCAGCGTGCCGAAGCTCAGCTTGCCGTCTTTCAGCGCATACGAGCCCATATAGCGGTTGCAACCGGAAAAGCCGCTGGCGTGCCGTTGACCGGTCGAGGTGGACAACGTGAGCGTAATCGGCGCGCCCTGGTTCGAGGACGGAATCGCGCGTGCGGTGCCGTCAGCCTGTTTCCAGGCGCTCAGCACCCAGCTGGTGTCGTCGAGCAATTGCGCGGCGGCGGGGTTGAATGGGTCGGGCGCGGCGGCTTCCGAGTCGGGATGTTTCGGGATCGCGCAGGCGCTCAACAGCGCGGCGACGCTCAACGCGGCGATGGCGGTGCGCAGATACGGGTTGAAATACGGGGTAAAGCGCGCAACACGTCGCGCGGAGGAGCTTTGGAGCATGGCGTCGTTCCTCTTCAAACTGGCGAAGGCGTAAGGGTAACGCACTAAGCTCGCCGCACGCGAGAGCATTGGCGTGCCACGAGCTTATTCAGCGCGCCGTGGCGGCCTTGTACGCCGGCGTTGTGCGCAAGTTGTGCGCAGTCGTTGCCCGTCACGCGCGGATCAGGATGTGGCCGCCGCGAGCAAGGTGCGGCGAGGGGCTCGCATGTTAACATCGTGTTCTACCCAATCCCACCCTCATCCGACTTTTATCTGGAGACCTCATGCAGATCGGCCAACGGATCGGCACGCCCCTTTCTGAATCCGCCACGCGTGTCATGCTGCTCGGCGCCGGCGAGCTCGGCAAGGAAGTGATCATCGCGTTGCAACGGCTGGGCGTCGAAGTGATCGCCGTCGACCGTTACCCGAACGCGCCGGGTCACCAGGTCGCGCACCGCGCGCACGTGATCGACATGACGGATCGCGCCGCGTTGCGCGCGCTGGTCGAACAGGAGCGCCCGCATCTGATCGTCCCCGAGATCGAGGCGATCGCGACCGACGAACTCGCCGCCATCGAAAGCGACGCGCTCGCCGAAGTGATCCCAACGGCGCGCGCCACGCAGCTCACCATGAACCGCGAAGGCATTCGCCGTCTGGCCGCCGAGGATCTCGGCCTGCCGACCTCGCCGTACGCCTTCGCCGACTCGCTCGACGAACTGCGCGCGGGCATCGCCAAAGTCGGCTATCCGTGCGTGGTGAAGCCGGTCATGTCGTCGTCGGGCAAGGGGCAGTCGGTGCTGCGCAGCGACGCCGACGTCGAACCCGCATGGCAATACGCCATGGCCGGCGGCCGGGTGAACCACGGCCGCGTGATCGTTGAAGGCTTTATCGACTTCGAATACGAAATCACGCAGTTGACCGTGCGCGCCATCGACCCGGCGAGCGGTGAAGTCAGCACGTATTTCTGCGACCCGATCGGCCACGTGCAGGTGGCGGGCGATTACGTCGAATCGTGGCAGCCGCAGCCCATGAGCCCGCTCGCGCTCGAACGTTCGCGTGAAGTGGCGCACAAGGTCACGGCCGCGCTCGGCGGGCGAGGTTTGTTCGGCGTGGAACTTTTCGTGCGCGGCGATGACGTATGGTTTTCGGAAGTGAGTCCGCGTCCGCACGATACCGGTCTCGTCACACTGTGCTCGCAGCGCTTTTCGGAATTCGAATTGCACGCGCGCGCGATCCTCGGTTTGCCGGTGGATACGTCGCTGCGGGCGCCGGGTGCGTCGGCGGTGATTTACGGTGGCCTCGACGAGACCGGTATTGCTTTCGAAGGTGTCGCCGCGGCGTTGGCGGTGCCGAATTCGGACCTGCGCCTGTTCGGCAAGCCGGAGAGTTTCGTCAAGCGCCGCATGGGCGTGGCGCTCGCCACGGGCGACAGCACCGACGAAGCACGCTCGCGTGCGAAGCAGGCTGCGGCGGCGGTGCGGCCGGTGTCGGCGAAGTAAGTGCCGGCGGGGCGCGCTCGGCATGGTTGTGACGAACCGCCACGCGCCGCTGGTTTCGCGCGGCCGGCATAATCGGCGCGCGCAATCTGAAATGATTGGGCTCGTCGAGCTCATCGACGTTGAGGTACGTATGGCGCTGGAAATCGGCAACAACACGCGGCGCGGGGTGGCCGGCCGTCTCGGCGCACTCGGCGTGCTGTTCGCGCTATGTGCCGGATTGTCGGGGTGCGGTCTCGCGGCCGCGCCGTGCCGGATCGCTTCGGCCGGCTTGAAGATCGTGCCGGTGGTCGGGCACGTGGCCGCCGCGCCGACCGATGCGTGCGCCGACGTGATCGATCCATGATCGATTCGCGTCGACTGTCCTGAGCCGCAGCCACGAGGCGCGGCATACCTGGGGCTTGCCTGGCATCGCCCGTGTTTGACTGGCAGCAACGATCGAGGCTTCCCATGAAGAGATGGCTGGTTGCGTTAACCACGGCGGCGGGACTCGCGGCGTCATATGGCGTTGCATGTGCCGCGCCGTTGCAGTTTTCAGAGATTCAGGCGAAAAACCGTCAGACCCACAAATACACCTGTGCGACCGGCAAGATCCTGCAGGTCACCTACTGGAACACGGCGAACGGCCAGAGCTTCGCGCTCGTGCCGGTGAAGGGCAAAGCGCTGCTGTTCGTCAACACCATGTCGGCCTCCGGCGCGAAATATCAGGCCGGCAGCTATACCTGGTGGACCAAGGGCCCGCGCGCCGACCTGTACGACGCCATGGACGGCGAAAACGCGCCGCCCATGCTGTCGGACTGCGTCACCATCAATCGCTAGGCATGCGGCGGCGGGTTATCCCAACTGCGCCGCTGATTGCCTCATCATGCTCCTGCCGCGCGGCATTGGCCGCCGGCCGCACATCATTCCCGTTCGAGTAGTAAGCTGTCTGGCGTGGCATCTGCAGCGCGCTCACGTTATGCCATCAAGCCATGCCGGGCGGTGTCCGCATGGCCGTCGTAGTCTTTCGATCGTCCGTTTCCGGACCCCGGCAAGGGGTCGCGGCCCGCGTCCGTATCATCAAGCGAGACCCTCAATGAAAGCATCGGACCTGTTCGTCAAATCGCTGGAAGCCGAAGGTGTCGAGTATGTGTTCGGTATTCCCGGTGAAGAAAACCTCGATCTGCTCGAATCGCTGCGCCGCTCGAAAATCCGTCTGATCCTCACGCGTCATGAACAGGCGGCCGGTTTTATGGCCGCCACTTACGGGCGTCTCACGGGGCGCATCGGCGTGTGCCTGGCGACCCTGGGCCCGGGCGCGACCAACCTCGTGACAGCCGCGGCGTACGCGCAACTGGGCGGCATGCCGATGCTGATGGTCACCGGGCAAAAACCGATCAAGGCGAGCAAGCAAGGGCATTTTCAGATCGTCGACGTAGTGCGCATGATGGAGCCGCTGACCAAATACACGCGGCAGATCGTGTCGGTCAGCAATATCCCGGCGGCGGTGCGCGAGGCGGTGCGTCAGGCGGAAGAAGAGCGGCCCGGCGCCACTCACCTCGAGTTGCCGGAAGACGTCGCGCATGAAGAAGGCGACGGCAAGCCGATTCCGAAGAGCTACAGCCGCCGTCCCATCGCCGAGGAAAAAGCCGTGGCGCACGCGGTCGAGGCGATCACCCGCGCGAAGCATCCGTTATTGATGATCGGCGCGGGCGGCAATCGCAAGACGACCACCAAGATGCTGCGCGAGTTCGTCGACCAGATCGGCATTCCGTTCTTCACCACGCAGATGGGCAAGGGCGTGATCGACGAATCGCATCCCATGTGGCTCGGCAACGCGACGCTCTCCGACGGCGACTTCGTGCACCGCGCGATCGACCACGCGGACTGCATCATCAATGTCGGTCACGACGTGATCGAAAAGCCGCCGTTCTTCATGCGCAGCGGCGAGGCCGGCGAGAAGACGGTGATTCACGTCAACTTCCTCGGCGCCGAGGTCGACACGGTGTACTTCCCGCAGATCGAAGTGGTCGGCGATATCGCCAACGCCGTGTGGCAACTCAAGGAAAGTCTCAAGGAGCGCCAGGAGCATTGGGACTTCACGCGCTTCAAGGAAATCAAGGAGCACTTCGAGGCGCATCTGATCAAGGGCCAGCACGACGATCGTTTTCCCATGTATCCGGTACGGATCGTCAACGACGTGTACGAGACCACGCCGGTGGACGGCATCGTGTGTCTGGACAACGGCATGTACAAGATCTGGTTCGCCCGCTACTACCGCGCGCACGAACCGAATTCACTGCTGCTCGACAATGCGTTGGCTTCGATGGGCGCGGGGCTGCCGTCCGCGATCGCCACCAAGATCGTGCATCCGGACCGCAAGGTCATGGCCGTGTGCGGCGACGGCGGTTTCATGATGAATTCGCAGGAACTGGAAACGGCGGTGCGTCTGAGGCTGGATCTGGTGATCCTGATCTTGCGCGACGACGCGTTCGGCATGATCCGCTGGAAGCAGGAAAACATGAACTTCCCCGATTACGGCATGACGCTGAGCAACCCGGATTTCGTCGCGTATGCGCAGAGCTATGGGGCAAAGGGTCACCGTATCGAATCGGCGGCGGAGTTCGCGCCGCTGCTGCGCGAATGTTTCGTGACGCCGGGCGTACATGTGATCGATCTGCCGATCGACTATTCCGACAATGAGCGCGTGCTGAATCGCGAGATCAAGCGGCTGTCGGCGCAACTATGAACGGCGGGTGGCTTCACCGGCGACTGACAGGCGAGCGGAAAATGGGCGCGGCTAGTGAGCGGCACACGAACGGCACGCTAGTGGCAAGTGAGCAGCCAATGAGCAGCCAATGAGCAGCCAATGAGCAGCCAAGGGGCATGCCCCTTGCTGGCAGTCTTGATTTTACAGGTATCGGATCAAGGAGACGCGTCATGTTGAACAAGACCTACCCGTACTATCTCGCCAACGTTGCGGTGGCCGCCAACACCGATCTCGAAGTCACCGATAAATTCAGCGGCGAAGTCGCCACCCGCGTGGCGATGGCCGACGCCGCCGCGATCGACAAAGCGATCGGCCACGCCGTCGAGGCCATGCCCGCGCTGCGCGCTTTTCCGCCGTTCAAACGCCAGGCGGTGCTCGAACATTGCGTGAAGCGCTTTCGCGAGCGCTACGACGAACTGGCGCTCGCGCTGTGCATCGAGGCCGGCAAGCCGATCAACGACTCGAAAGGCGAGGTCACGCGCCTGATCGATACGTTCAAGGTGGCCGCGGAGGAGTCGGTGCGTATCGACGGCGAGATCGTCAATCTGGAGATTTCGCCGCGCGCCAAGGGCTACCACGGCTACGTGAAGCGCGTGCCGATCGGCCCGTGCTCGTTTATCTCGCCGTTCAACTTTCCGCTGAACCTGACCGCGCACAAGGTCGCGCCGGCTATCGCGGCAGGTGTGCCGTTCGTGTTGAAGCCGGCGAGCCGCACGCCGGTCGGCGCGCTCATCATGGGCGAGATTCTGGCGGAAACCGATCTGCCCAAAGGCGCATTCTCGATTCTGCCCGCGCATCGCGACGGCGCCGATCTCTTCACCACCGACGAGCGCTTCAAATTGCTGTCTTTCACCGGCTCGCCCGCGGTGGGCTGGGATTTGAAGAAGAAGGCGGGCAAGAAAAAGGTGATTTTGGAATTGGGCGGCAACGCGGCTGCGATCGTCGACGGCGATCAGGGCGGAAAGCTCGACTATGTGGTCGACCGGCTCGCATTCGGCGCGTTCTATCAGTCTGGGCAGAGCTGCATCGGCGTGCAGCGGATTCTCGTCCACGCCAGTTTGTATGACGCCTTGCGCGAGAAGCTCATTGCTAAGACCAAATCGCTCGTGATGGGCGATCCGAAAGACGAAAAGACCTTCGTCGGGCCGATGATCTCCGAATCGGAATCCAAACGCCTCGCCGGCTGGATGGAAAGCGCGGTGCAGGCGGGCGCGAAAATCATTGCCGGCGGCAAGGTCGAGGGCGCGATGTTCGAGGCCACGCTGCTCGAAGGCGTGAAACGCGACACCGATCTGTATCGTAAGGAAGCGTTCGGGCCGGTGGCGATTCTGGAGCGCTTCGACGATTTCGACGCCGCGCTCGCGACCGTCAACGACAGCGACTTCGGCCTGCAGGCGGGCGTGTTCACGGATTCGCTCGCGCATGCGCATCGCGCGTGGGACGAACTCGACGTGGGCGGTGTGGTGATCAACGACGTGCCGTCGTTCCGGGTCGACAACATGCCGTACGGCGGCGTGAAGGATTCCGGGTTGGGGCGTGAAGGCGTGCGCTACGCGATCGAGGACATGACCGAGCTGCGCCTGATGGTGATGCGCGAGACGTGGTAGGACTGCTGTCACGCAACTGTCGTCTGAGCCCACTACGCTGCGAGCGAAGCGCGACGGCGCATGGGAGTGCCCCGAGCGCCGGCGCCCCGGCTTTCGCCGGCGTAAGCAGAAAGCCGGCACATGCGCCATGAGTGTTTTTGCTGAAGTGCTACAATACCGGCCTTTCCGGCGGGTGTTTCCGCCGGCCGGAGCCGGCCGCATTTTTTCCCGCAATACTATCGGGTCCCGTGCGGAACGCCGTGGCTCCGCCTTCATCACGATGCCCTCTGCGGTTCCGACCGCTGCCGCGCGCACGCGCAAAGCGCATTTTTAGCGAAAGCCACCATGTCCGACACAGCCGTCACGCCCAGCACTGCGACTTTTGATCAATTCGGTCTCGCGCCCGACATCCTGAAAGCCGTCAAAGAATCGGGCTACACCATCCCCACGCCGATCCAGGCGCAGGCGATTCCCGTCGTGCTGGCCGGCCGCGACGTCATGGGCGCCGCGCAAACCGGCACCGGCAAGACCGCGAGTTTCTCGCTGCCGATCATCCAGCGCCTCTTGCCGCAGGCGAGCACGAGCGCGTCACCCGCCCGCCATCCGGTGCGCGCGCTGATCCTCACGCCGACCCGCGAACTGGCCGACCAGGTCGCCGCGAACGTGCAGTCGTATGCGAAGCACACTGCGCTGCGCAGCGCAGTGGTGTTCGGCGGCGTGGATATGAATCCGCAATCGGAGCAACTGCGCCGCGGCGTCGAGATTCTGATCGCCACGCCAGGCCGTCTGCTCGATCACGTGCAACAGAAGACCGCCAACCTCGGCCAGGTGCAGATTCTCGTGCTGGATGAAGCCGACCGCATGCTCGACATGGGCTTCCTGCCGGATCTGCAGCGCATTCTGAACCTGCTGCCGAAAGAGCGTCAGACGCTGCTGTTTTCGGCCACGTTCTCGGGCGAAATCAAGAAACTCGCTGCCACTTATCTGCACAACCCGCAAACCATTGAAGTCGCGCGCAGCAACTCGACTGCGACCAACGTAACGCAGATCGTCTTTGAAGTCGCCGAAGGCGACAAAACTGGCGCGGTCGTGCAACTGATTCGCGAGCGCAGCCTCAAGCAGGTGATCGTGTTCTGCAATAGCAAGATCGGCGCGAGCCGTCTCGCGCGCAGCCTCGAGCGCGACGGCGTGGTGGCGACAGCGATTCACGGCGACCGCTCGCAGAATGAACGGATGCAGGCGCTCGACGCGTTCAAGCGCGGCGAGATCGAAGCGCTGGTGGCGACAGACGTCGCCGCACGCGGCCTCGATATCGCCGAACTGCCGGCGGTGATCAACTTCGATCTGCCGTTCAATGCGGAAGACTACGTGCACCGCATCGGCCGTACCGGCCGCGCGGGTGCTTCTGGCGACGCCTTGTCGCTGTGCAGCCCGAACGAGCGCAAGCAGCTTGCCGATATCGAGAAGTTGATCAAGCGTCCGTTGGACGTGCAACGCCTGACGGTGGAAGCGCCGGTGCGCCACCACCATGAAGAGCGCGCACCGCGTCGCGAGCGCAGCAGCGAAGGACGCGAAGGGCGTGAAGATCGCGGCAGCCGTCGGCGCACGGGTGCGTCGTCGGGTTCGTTCGACCGGCCGCATCATCATCGCGCGCAGCCTGTGGATGATTTCTTCCTGAAGCCGTATGAGCCGTCGCCTGCTTCGGTTCGCAAGGTCGAGGAGGCCGACGCTGCTTCGGCCGCGCCGCAGAAGCCCGCTTCCAAGCAGCCGTTGGCTGCGCTGTTGGGTGGGTTCGGCATGCCGAGAAAGTCGCCGTCGTCTTCCTGATCCAGACGCGAATCGCGGTTATCCTGCTGCGGGTAATCCCATTCGATTTGCCCATGCCACCGTGGCGGCGGCATAAAAGCCGTCTAGCGTCGTATGGGCCGCAGCGCCTTCCACCTTGAGCCCCAGATGCCGCGCCGCCGCGCTCAGCGCGTCGAGTGGCTTATCGCTGTCCAGCGCCGTAGCGCCGTTCTGCTTGCTGAGTTTTTCGCCCTGTTCGTTCACGACGACGGGCACATGCAAATACTCGGGCGTCGGCACGCCGAGGCAGCGCTGCAAATAGATCTGCCGTGCCGTTGAATCCATCAAATCCGCGCCGCGCACAATGTGCGTGATGCCCGCGTCCGCGTCGTCGACGACCACCGCCAGTTGATACGCCCATTGGTCGTCCGCGCGCTTCAGCACGAAATCGCCGACCTCGGTGGCCAGGTTCTGCGTCTGCATGCCCTGCCAGCGATCCTCGAACGTGATGATCGCGGCGTCGCCGTCGGGCACGCGCAGTCGCCATGCGCGCGCCGGTTTGCCATGCAGGCCTTCGCGGCAGGTGCCGGGATAGGCGAGAGTGGTGTTGCGCGCGTGCGCGTGCAGCAGCGAGTCGGCGATTTCCTTGCGCGTGCAGCCACACGGATAGATCATGCCGCCGGCCTTCAATTGCTCCAGCGCCTGCTGGTAGCGCGCGAGGCGGGTGCTTTGCCAGACAGGCGGTTCGTCCGCCTGCATGCCGAAGCGCTCGAGGGTGGCGAGAATGTCTTCGGCGGCGCCCGGCACGGTGCGCGGGCCGTCGATGTCTTCAATGCGCACGAGCCACGCTCCCCGATGCGCTCGGGCGTCCAGCCAGCTTGCGAGCGCGCTGACCAGCGAGCCGAAATGCAGCGGGCCGGTGGGCGATGGCGCGAAACGTCCGCGGTAGGGCATGCCGGCCTCGGCCCCGGCCCGCAAGCCGCGCCCCGATTGTTGCGCCGGCTGCGCGGCCACCATCACGCGGCGCGTGCCGCCTTGCTGTCCGGATGACATTCCGGACACGTCTTGCCCGCCACGTACATGGGCGATTGTTGCGCTTCCGGCGAAACCACGGCGCGGCAGCCGAAGCATTGCGTCGTCTTGCTGGGCTCAAGTTGAGGATTGAGCGCGGTGCGGTAGTCGAACACGAAGCAGTCGCCGTGATAGTGGGCTCCGCCCACTTCCTCGAAGTACTTCAGAATGCCGCCCTCGAGCTGGTACACGTTCTCGATGCCCACGTCCTTCATGTGGATCGCCGCTTTCTCGCAGCGAATCCCGCCCGTGCAGAACGACACGACCGTCTTGCCTTCCAGATCGGCGCGATTCTGCTCGATCACTTCCGGAAACTCGCTGAATTTCGTAATGCGGTAGTCGAGCGCGTTGTCGAACGTACCGACGTCGACTTCGAATGCGTTGCGCGTGTCGAGCATCACGACGGGGCGGCCTTGATCGTCGTGACCGCGGTCCAGCCAGTTTTTCAGCGTGGGCGCGTCGACGAACGGCGCACGGCCTAGCTCCGGCCGGATGGCCGGTTTTTTCATTGTGATGATCTCGCGCTTGAGCTTGACCAGCATGCGGGTGAACGGCTGCTTGTCCGACAGGCTTTCCTTGAACTGCAAATTCGCGAACTTGCCTTCGAACAGCGCGTCGCGACGGATGTAGTCGATGAACGCGTCCGTAGCCTCACGCGTGCCGGCGACGAACAGGTTGATGCCTTCCGGCGCCAGCAGAACAGTGCCCTTCAGGCCGAGCGCATTGCAGCGCTCCGTGACGAACGGGCGCCATGCGGCGGTGTCTTCGATAGTCGCAAATTGATACGAAGAGAGGTTGACGATACTCATAAGTGTCCAGCGGTAAGAGGTGACCGGCGTTGCGGAAAACAGGGCGCATTGGGCTCCCGCTTTCAGGCGCCACGCGGCACGGCCACGTCGAATGGGGCGAAACCCCTATTATCTCTCAACCCGGCGCGTTCCCCGACTCGGCCGAATGGCCAGCGGGTTGCGGTAGCGCAAATCGTTCTCGAACTTGCTGTCGATTTGCCGCGCTCAGGCGGACGTCCGCATGCTCCGCCACCTCAGAAACGCCTGTGCACGCGGCTCGCGCGTTTGCGCCCTAAGCCGGACGGCCAACGCGCGGTTTTGGCCTGAAAACTCCGGAACGGTGGAGTTACAATGTCGCCCATGTCAGATCCCCGCTTCGTTCATCTCCGCGTTCACTCCGAATTCTCGATTGCCGATGGCATCGTGCGCCTTGACGACGTCGTCAAGGCCGCCGCCAAAGACGGCCAGGGCGCGCTCGCCCTCACCGATCTCGGCAACGCATTCGGCCTCGTCCGTTTCTACAAGGAAGCCCGCGGCAAAGGGGTCAAACCCATTGCCGGCTGCGACGTCTGGATCACCAATCCGGACGACCGCGACAAGCCTTCCCGTTTGCTGCTGCTGGTCAAGGACAGGCGCGGCTACCTGAACCTGTGCGAACTGCTCAGCAAGGCGTCGCTCACGAACCAGTATCGCGGTCGCGCGGAAGTCGAGGCCGGCTGGCTCGAAACGGGTCTCGGCGAAGGGCTGCTCGCGTTGTCGGGCGCACAGCAGGGCGACATCGGCCTCGCGCTCGCGGCGGGTAACGAAGAAGCGGCAAAGCGCAACGCGCTGCATTGGGCGAAGGTATTCCCGGGCGGCTTTTATATCGAGTTGCAGCGCTGCGGTCAGCCCGGCGGCGAGCACTACGTGCAGCAGGCGGTCGCACTCGCGGCGTCGCTGAAACTGCCGGTGGTCGCCACGCATCCCATGCAGTTCATGACGCCGGACGACTTCACCGCGCACGAAGCGCGCGTGTGTATTTCCGAAGGCGACATTCTGGCCAATCCGCGCCGCCCGAAGCGCTTTACGTCCGAGCAGTATTTCCGCACACAGGAAGAGATGGCCGCGCTGTTCGCGGACATTCCGTCGGCGCTCGCCAACTCGGTGGAAATCGCCAAGCGTTGCAACCTCACGCTCGAACTCGGCAAGCCGAAGCTGCCGCTCTTCCCCACACCCGACGGCATGTCGCTCGACGACTACCTCGTGCATCTGTCGAAAGAGGGCCTCGAAAAGCGTCTCGAGCAGCTTTATCCGGACGAAGCCGAACGCGCGGCGCAACGTGCCACGTACTACGAGCGCCTCGAATTCGAGTGCGGCACGATCATCAAGATGGGCTTTCCCGGCTACTTCCTGATCGTGGCGGACTTCATCAACTGGGCGAAGAACAACGGCGTGCCGGTCGGTCCGGGCCGGGGCTCGGGCGCCGGGTCGCTGGTCGCATACGCGCTCGGCGTGACCGACCTCGATCCGCTGCGCTACAACCTGCTGTTCGAACGTTTCCTGAATCCGGAGCGGGTGTCCATGCCCGACTTCGACATCGACTTCTGCCAGCACGGCCGCGATCGCGTGATCCAGTACGTGAAGGAAAAGTACGGTGCGGACGCCGTGTCGCAGATCGCCACGTTCGGCACGATGGCGGCGAAGGCGGCGGTGCGCGACATCGGCCGCGTGCTCGATCTCGGCTATATGTTCACGGACGGCATCGCCAAGCTGATTCCGTTCAAGCCGGGCAAGCACGTCACCATTGCCGACGCGATGAAGGAAGAGCCGCTGCTGCAGGAGCGCTTCGACAACGAAGACGAAGTGCATCAGCTGCTCGAACTCGCGCAGCGCGTGGAAGGGCTGACGCGTAACGTCGGCATGCACGCGGGCGGCGTGCTGATCGCGCCCGGCAAGCTGACCGATTTCTGTCCGCTGTACACGCAGGGCGACGAAAGCGGCGTGGTGAGCCAGTACGACAAGGACGACGTCGAAGCCGTCGGCCTCGTGAAGTTCGACTTCTTGGGTCTGACCACGCTCACGATTCTCGACTGGGCCGAGCGCTATATCCGGCGTCTCGATCCGTCCAAGCAGGACTGGTCGCTCGGGCAAGTGCCGCTCGACGACCCGGCGTCGTTCTCGATCCTGAAGAAAGCGAATACGGTCGCCGTGTTCCAGCTGGAAAGCCGCGGCATGCAGGGCATGCTGAAAGACGCGCAGCCTGACCGCTTCGAGGACATCATCGCGCTGGTCGCGTTGTACCGTCCGGGCCCGATGGACCTGATTCCGAGCTTCTGCGCGCGTAAGCACGGCCGCGAAGTGGTGGAATATCCGGATCCGCGTGTCGAATCTGTTCTGAAAGAGACCTACGGCATCATGGTCTACCAGGAGCAGGTGATGCAGATGGCGCAGATCATCGGCGGCTATTCGCTGGGCGGCGCCGACTTGCTGCGTCGCGCGATGGGTAAGAAGAAGGCCGAGGAAATGGCCGAGCATCGCGAGTTGTTCCGCCAGGGCGCCGCGAAGAACGGTCTGACCGCTGAGAAGGCCGACGAAATCTTCGACTTGATGGAGAAGTTCGCGGGCTACGGCTTCAACAAGTCGCACGCGGCCGCGTACGCGCTGCTGGCGTATTACACCGCATGGCTGAAGGCGCACCATCCGGCGGAATTCATGGCGGCGAATATGTCGCTCGCCATGGACGACACGGACAAGGTCAAGATCCTGTTCGAAGACTGTCTCACGAACAAGATGGCGGTGCTGCCGCCGGATGTGAATCTGTCCGCGTATCGCTTCGAGCCGGTCGCCGAGCCTGACGGCAAGCGCTCGAAAACGATCCGCTACGGCCTCGGCGCAATCAAGGGCAGCGGCCAGAACGCGATCGAAGAAATCCTGCGTGCGCGCGAAGACGGTCCGTTCATCGATATTTTCGATTTCTGCAACCGGGTCGACCGCCGCATCGTCAATCGCCGCACGGTTGAAGCGTTGATCCGCGCCGGCGCGTTCGACACCTTGCATGCGAACCGCGCGCAACTGATCGCGTCCGTTTCGCTCGCCATGGAAGCCGCCGAGCAGGCGAGCGCCAACGCGCTGCAAGCGGGCCTGTTCGACATGGGCGACGCGCCGTCGCAAGGTCACGAACTGGTCGACGAGCCGGAATGGCCGGAAAAGAAAAAGCTGCAGGAAGAGAAGGCCGCGCTCGGCTTTTATCTGTCGGGCCATCTGTTCGATGCCTACAAGAACGAAGTGCGCCGCTTTGTGCGCCAGAAGATCGGCGAGTTGAAGGAAGGCCGCGACAAGCTGGTCGCGGGTGTGATCGCGTCGCTGCGCACGCAGATGACCCAGCGCGGCAAGATGCTGATCGCGCTGCTCGACGACGGCACCGGGCAATGCGAAGTCACGGTTTTCAACGAAACGTTCGAAGCGCACAAGCAGCTGTTCAAGGAAGACGAACTGCTGGTCGTGCAGGGCCAGGCGCGTAACGACGCTTTTACCGGCGGGATTCGCTTCACTGTCGACACGGTCATGGACCTCGGCCGCGCACGCTGCCGTTACGCTGAGGCCGTGAAGGTGCAGATGAACGGCAACGCAGACGCGCTGGCATTGCGTCGTGTGCTTGAAGCGCATAGCGCAGGCAAGGACGAACCACCTGCGGCAGCGGCGCCGGCGGCTTCATCGCGCGGCGGGAACGGCGGTGGAAACGGTAGTGGCCGCAATGGTGGCGGCTACGGCGGTGGTGGGCAGCGTCAGGCGGTACAGATTCCGAACGGGCTCGCCGTGCAGGTGGTGTATCGCAGCCAGAACGCGGAAGGTGAAATGCGTCTGGGCGACGCGTGGCGCGTGAAGCCGACCGACGAACTGCTCGCGGCGTTGCGCGGCGAGTTCGCCGGAAGCTCGATCGAGATCGTGTATTGATGGTGGGTTGATGCTGGTTTTGGGGCGGCCCAGGGGGGGGGGACACCGGGGGTGTGGGGGCGGGGGGGGTGCCCGCGGCGCGCGGGGGGGGGGGGGGCGGGGAGG
>NZ_JARESR010000065.1:0-18707 GCF_046028015.1 Paraburkholderia sp. RL17-383-BIF-A
GATCTACAGGAGATGTCGATGGTCGGCAGCGTCAGATGTGTTTAAGTGTCAGTTGCAGGCCCGTTCGCACCCTCGCCGCTTTCTCTCAAGTTCTTCGATTTTTATTGCCGACGCTGGAATGCATCGATCTGGTCCTCCTCTGCGCAACCCCGGTCTGCGTGCTTCTTGTTCTTGGCCTGGGCTCAAGCGGCCGTGCGCGGCTTTAGCGCAATCCGCGCATCACGCGAGAGTCTTTCGAGCAGTTTCGCCACGCGTTGCCGCTGGGCGGCGATCAGCTCGTAAGTGTCTTCCAGCGCGCGGATGCGATTTTCCCAATACTCATGGTCGAGCGAATGCAGCCCGCTGGACGCGTCCCCACGCGTCACATACTGCATCACGTTCTCGAGATGTTGCAGTTGGCTGTCCACCAGACTGGCCGGACGCCGCGCGGTCGGTTGCCTGTTCGTGCCGCTCATCGTCGATATCCCGTGAATTGCCTGCTGGCAAAGCGTGACCTTCGCGCCGGGCGTCGCGGATAGCGGATCGGCGCTCTCTCTTCGTGCGGATGCGATTCCAGCAACGAAGGCGGTGAATCACTGCGTGCCGCGCCGTCTGCGAAAACGTTCCGCATCTAATCACGTAACATTAATGCAGGTTTTTTGTTAGGCTTGACCATCCGTCTCAATTTCGGGCGGCGGCGAACCGTATCTCCATGCATTGCGCCTGCTCGCCGAAACCGCACGCCTCGCTCCCAGCAACCGATTCATGAATCAGCGCTCACTGCCGCAACATCTGGCCGCGGCCGCCGCCGCCCACTCGCGATCGGTCATTTCGACGAGCCGTTTCAGCACGCGCGGATTGGCGCCCGACGAACAGTTTCTGGCGTGGCGCCAGCGTGTGGGTCATGTGGTCGACGCGCCGCCCTCGAAGGCCCAGGTTGCAGGGGGATTTCGCGGTGAAATCGATTTATACGCGACCGGCGGCATGGTGTTCACGGACTGCAGCACCGATTCAATGCTGCTGGAACGCTCGGTGGCCCGCGTGTCCACCGACTCGCGGCGCGATTACGTGTTTCACCTCTTTCTGGAAGGGGAAGTCGGCCATGTGACCGGCATGCACAAAAAGCGCAGCGCGCCGGGTTCGGTGCGGGGCATCGTCGCGTTCGACCTGAACCAGCCGTTTCGCGTGGAACGCCCGGAATGCCGGGTGCTGAGCGTGTTCGTACCGGCCGCGCTCGTGGATGAGCAATTGCGCGACGGCGCGGCTATCCATGGCCGCATCGTTCAGCAAGGCTCGCCGCTCACCGGTGTCGTGTTCGATCACATGGCGGCGCTCGCTCGCGACATTCAAAGGCTCGATGCGGCCGGCGCCATCGGCGCGCTGCACGCAGGCGCGCAGTTACTGGTGGCCGCGTTTCGCAAGGACGCGCACTTGAGCGGCACGGGCCGCGCCGCGCTGCAAGCTGCGGTAATGGGCCGGATACGCCGTTATATCGAGGCCAATCTGCATCAGGGCGACCTCACACCGACCAGTGTGGTCCAGGCACTGCAATTGAAACGGGCGACGATCTATCGCTGGTTCGAGCACGAGGGCGGTCTTGGCGCGTATATCCGCCATCGCCGTCTGCGGGAGGCGGCAGACGAACTCGTCCGTTATCCGCACCTCCAGGTGGCGGAAATCGCTTTTGGACTCGGTTTTCAGAGCGCCTCCGACTTCACCCGCGCGTTTCGACGCGCCTTCGACATGAGCCCGCAGGACTTGCGCGCCCGCGCGTTCGACCTGCAGCAATTGCGCAACCCGGCCTAGCGCTCAGGCAGGCGGCGGCGAGGCGCAGGCGGCGCAGGCATCCGTCGCCGCCTTTTCCGGGAAGGCCTTCAACGCGATGAGCGTGAGCACGGTCGCGCCCATCAGATACCACGCCGGCACCATTGGATCACCGGTCCGGTTGATGAGCCACGTCACCAGAAACGGCGAAAATCCCCCGAACAGGACCACCCCAAAGCTGTAAATCACCGACAGTCCAGCCGCGCGCCGGTGGGCGGGAAACGCCTCCATCATCAGGACCGAAGCGGCGCCGGCGTTGTTCACCGCCAGCGCGACGTAAGCCGTGATGATCACGAGCGACGCGAGGTTGCCCGCGCCGTGGGTTAGCGCCCAGAACGCGGGCCAGGCCACTGCCAGCGACGCCGCGAGCGATACGTATTGCAGCGTCTTGCGGCTCGCAAAACGGTCGGCCGCGAGTGCGATCAGCGGCGTCACCACGAGAATCACGACACCGGACAGACAGGCCGTGAGAAGGCTGATAGTCGGCGGCCTGTGCAATGTGCGGACCAGATAGGCCGGCATGTAGAACACGGTGACGTAAATGCTCACCGAAGGCGCCGCCATCATCAGCAGGCCGCAGACGAGCGGGCGCGTGTGCTCCGCGAACAGACGCCGCGGGCTGAGCCGCGTGCGCTGCTGCGGCGCGGCCGCCGGCATGCGGCGCCGCAGGTACCAGCCGACCGGGCCGATCAGCCCGCCCAGCACGAACGGAATGCGCCAGCCCCATGCCTGCATGGCGGCGGGCGACAGCAGCGCCGTGGTGCTCGCCCCCACCAGCGCGGCGGCGAAAGCGGCCGCGCCCTGGCTCGCGCCGCGCCAGCTCACCATGAAGCAGCGGTGCCGGTAGCCCGCCGACTCCATTAGCGACGCCGACGCCGGGCCGATCTCGCCACCTGCCGCAAGCCCTTGCATCAGGCGCGCGAGCACCATCAGCACGGTCGCTGCCGGCCCGATCGACGCGTAACCCGGCAGGCATGCAATCAGCCATGTGCCGAGCGTCATCAAGGTGAGTGATGCCGTGAGGCCGGCTTTGCGGCCCCGGCTGTCGGCGATATGGCCGATCATAATCGCGCCGAGCGGGCGCATGACGAAGCCAGCGCCGAAGGTGGCGAGCGAGAGCAACAGCGACGACGCGGGGTCGTGCGACGGGAAGAACAGATTGCCGATCGCAACGGCCGAAAAGCTATAGACGGTGAAGTCGTAAGCAACGAAGCCATTGCCGATCACGATGGCGGTGACGATACGTCCGAGTTCGGCGCGCGACAGTGGGGCCGCATTGCTGGCAGCAGTGTGCATGAGTTGCAGTTGATAATTTCGTCGAGTTATTCGGGAAGCTGGCGAAGAAAATGAAGCGCTTGTTTTATCGGCCCGACAGGACGCAACTTTACGGCATGACGCCAGTTCTTCCAGATCTCCGGTCCTCCACGCACTGACGCGCGGCCTCGCGGCGTGGCTCACGACGCGGCAGCGGCCAGGTCTCACGCTGCTACACTTGCGCAACGCCAAGCTGCAAAAGACACCCTATTACACGCTCCAACCCATGCTTCGATTCGAAAACCTCAGCAAGCGCTACAGCGAGCGCCTCATCTTTCAGGGGCTGCATGACGACATTGCGTCCGGATGCGTAGCGTTAAACGATGAATCCGGCAGCGGCAAGTCGACACTCATAGGCATCCTCGCAGGCATGATCGAGCCCGACGCCGGCGAGGTGTGGCTCGGCGGTCATTCGCTGCGCACCGCACCGCTTGCCGCGAAATCCGTGCTCACCTACGTGCCCGAAGACTGCATGACCTATCCGGATCAAACCGGCCGCGAGTACTTGCGCAACGTGGCAACGGCGAGAAACACAGCGGTGAGCAACACTACTCTGGAACTTGCGGACCGCTTCGGTCTAACGCCGCATCTCGACAAACGCTTCGAACAGATGTCGTTCGGCACGCGCAAGAAGATTTTCCTGACCGCAGCCGTGCTCGGCGAGACCCGGGTCCTGCTTGCGGACGAACCCGTCGGCGGACTCGACGCCGCTGCACGCGCCGTACTGGTCGACCTGTTCAAGACTCTCGCGCAAACGCGCACGGTGTTTTTCTCGAGCTACGACACAGTCTTTACCGACGCGTGCGAAGCGCGCAGCGTGAGTTTCGCCGACCTCGGCGGGCGCGGCTAAGACGCGCCTGCATGCGACCACGCCACCGTGTCGCGCCGCGATCAAAGCGATCGGAGCCGGCAAGCGGGTCTGCATGCGGGTCTGCATGCGCGCTCGCGGATTTCTCTAACGCACGCACAACGCCGCACGCGCAACACTCAAACCGCGACGCAAATCTTCCCGAAGTGCGCCCCGGATGCCTCGTGCGCGAACGCCTCGCCGAGCTTCTCCAGAGCGAACGTGCTATCGATCACCGGTTTGATGCCGGTCGTTTCGAGCGCGCGGATCATATCGCGCTGATCCTGGCGGCTGCCGACGATCAAGCCTTGCAGGCGCTGCTGCCTCGCCATCAACGCCGCGGTGGGCACCGGCCCCGCCCGTCCGGTCAGCACACCGATCAGCGCAATATGACCGCCGATCCGGCAAGCGGTGATCGACTGCGGCAAAGTCCCCGGGCCGCCGACTTCGATCACGTGATCGACACCTCGCCCGCCGGTCAGCGAGCGGACCTGCTTGCCCCATTCCGGATTGTCGCGATAGTTGATCGTATGGTCGGCACCCAGCGCGCGCAGGCGAACCAGCTTCTCATCCGACGAAGACGTGGCAATCACCGAAGCCCCCATCGCTTTGGCTATCTGCAAGGCGAAAATCGACACGCCGCCCGTGCCGAGCACGAGCACCGTGTCGCCGGCCTTCAACTGACCGTCCACGACGAGCGCGCGCCATGCGGTCAGCCCGGCGGTAGTCAACGTGGCGGACTCCGCATGGCTATAGCCGCGCGGCGCATGCGTGAAGTAGCGGCTCGGCAGCACAACGGCTTCGCGCGCATAGCCGTCCACGCCGTCGCCCGGCGTGGTCGTGAAATCAGCAGTGGCGGGCGGCCCGTTTTCCCAGAAAGGGAAGAAGCACGACACCACATGATCGCCCGCCTTGAATTCCGAAACGCCCGCGCCGACTGCTTCGACCACACCCGCGCCGTCCGCCATCGGAATCCGCCCTGCTTCAGCCGGCAAATTGCCGCTCACCACGCCGTAATCGTGAAAGTTCAGGGAGTTCGCGTGAATGCGCACGCGAATCTGGCCCGCCCCGGGTTGACCGGGGTCGGCAATATCGACAACCTGAAGATTGGCTACAGTGGCGGGCGACCCGATTTTGACGGCTTTCATGCGTTCGTTCCTCTGTGAGTTGCGCTGGCGCGTGACGCGCCGGCGCGAGTGACTCGCAAAAGAATACCGCAAGCACGCTGCGCACGTGCTCGCGTGCGCAGGCGCCAGCGCGATAGCCGCGCTCATGCGTTCATTTGACGGTCTGAATGACCTCGAACCCTTCGAACTCCGGATGCCCGAGATAGAGCACACGATTGTCTCCACCGGCATTGCGATGCGCGGCGCGAAACGCCTCGGATTTCGTCCACGCCTCGAAAGACGCGTAGTCCTTCCAGATGGTATGGCTGGAATACAGAACGTGATCTTCCTTCTGCGGTCCCTTCAGCAGATGAAATTCCACGAAACCCGGCACCTCTTTCAGGTGTGTATCGCGCGTGGTCCAGAGATGCTCGAAAGCGGTTTCGGATCCGGGCGTCACTTTGAAACGGTTCATGGCAATGTACATGCTGAAGCCTCTTTGCAATCACGATAGGTCTCGCGGACTTTTGATTATATGCCCGTCATTCTTCCTACTCATGTGACGACTGCGAGACAGCAGAATGCGCCCGCGTTCAGGCCGCTTTGTCCTGCGCGACCTGTTCGAGCCAGAGTCGGCTGTCGGGAAACCAGAATGCATCCGGCCGCGGCGGCGACACGAGTTTCACCGGCAGCGACGGGTTGAATATTCTGGACCACGCCGACAGATACGAAGGCGTCTTCACGAGATACCCGCAACGCGATAGCAGGAGACTGGAGACCAGCGCTTCGCGGCCGATGTCGAGCCCAGGATAGCCGCTGAAATGCACCGGCGTATTTCCGCTCGCGAGCAATTTCGCGGGAGCCACCTTGACCGGCTTGCGAAACGGCCAGGCAACGAAGAAGTCGAGAAACGCCTGTTCGTCGCTTGAAACGAAAACGTTGCTCAGGTGCGGGTTTTCCGCGAGCGTCGTTTCTATGTGGCGGCAGAAATCGCCCCACGAAACCGGGATTGCTTCCAGCGTTTTGTCCGTGCCTCTGAAATGCGCACCGAGCGTCGACGTGCCAATTTCGAGTTGCTGGCAGATCGCGTCGACTTCGTCCTGAATGTGGCCGGCGGGCCGGTAATGCGCGAAGAATAGCTCGCTGGCGCTCGTGAGTTGAAGCCGCGCCTCATAGCGTTGACGAAATCCTAGCTGGACCAGGTCACGAACCGTCGATTTTCTCACCCTGTGCGTCAGCAACGCCGTAGCCTCGCCATGCATGGAATCAAAGAAGGCCGAGAACCAGTCGATCTTTCCTTCAGGGTCGCCGTAGAGCCCACCGCGAGCACTGATGGACGGCGTCAGACATTTTTCGTCGCAGTACATCAGGATAAACAGGACCATCTGCATCACGGAGAAGAAACCAGAGTTCTCCTGAATTTCGATGGCAAAAATGCCCCTGTTCAAACGCTGTGTAGCATGAAGTGAAATGCGACGCGGTGTGGCCACGGAATGCTTGAACCCCTCGCTGCGCCGGATCTTTTTCGCCCGATCGACCACTTTTCTCAGCATGCCCGGCTCCTAATGGAATCTAGGTATTCTTTGAAATCGTCCGCGTCTGTGCACGATGAAAGTCACGACGCCCGAGCATAACGTCTCAAAACTTCGGGTCGAGTAAGTTCGGCTCGACTTGGTGAGCTACCGCACAAAGGCTCGGTAAGACTTCCCGCGAGATGAGGCGCTCGCCTGACGCAACGCTTCGGCAACGCGCTCCAGCACGCCGCTCCAGTCACCTCGTCGCGTCTGCGTGAAAAGCCGCACGCTCGCATACCGGGGGCTGTCGTCACGATCGCGCAACCAGCGCCAGCAGCCGGCAAAGCGGTTGAGCAGCCACACCGGCTTGCCCATTGCCGCCGCCAGATGCGCGAGCCGCAATGAGGGCGGACAAATGTAGCCGACACGCGCGAACCGTTCGAGCGCCAACGGCAGGTAGCGCACGAACTGTAGGACCGTTCCGAAACGGCCGATCACGCCTCGCGTTTTATCGCTTCTCCAGTTTCACCACCGTCAGCGCCCCGTCCACCTCTTCAGCGACGAAGTCGATTCTGTCACCAGGCTTGACCTGCGAGAGCATTGCCGAATCCTTCACTTTGAACACCATGGTCATCGCATCCATGCCGAGGTTTTCCAAAGGACCATGTTTGATGGTCAGCTTACCGGCAGCCGCATCCACTTTCCTGATCTCGCCATGCGACATGCCGGCCTTCGCCTGGCCTCCCGCTTGAGCGCCATCCGCGGCCGCTGCCGCGTGGCTCGCCTCATCCGCCGCATATGCCGAAACGGGAACCGTCACCATGCAAGCCATCGCCATCGCCATCGAAACTAATACGTTCTTCATCTCACACTCTCCTTAGTTCATCACAATCTGCACGACATCAATCGTCCGGCAATTCGCCGGTGTATTCGTAAGCCACCGTTCCTTTGGGATGCCTGAACCAGCCCGGATCGCGGTAGTCGTCGCGCCCTAGCCCCTCGCGCACTTTCACGACCGTGAACATGCCACCCATTTCGAGCGCACCGAATGGCCCGGTGCCGGTCATCATCGGCAGCGTGTTGTCGGGCAGCGGCATCTCCATCGCGCCCATCGAGCCGCCTGTGCTGCCCATCGCCATATAGTCGGGCACCAGCCGGTTGATGCGTTTGGCCAGGTCTTTCTGCGGCACGCCGATCATGTTCGGAACCTGATGCCCCATCGCGTTCATCGTGTGATGCGACTTGTGGCAATGGAACGCCCAGTCGCCCGGACGATTCGCCGTGAACTCGATGGCGCGCATCTGCCCGACCGCGACATCGGCCGTCACCTCGGGCCAGCGCGCGGAAGGCGGAATCCAGCCGCCGTCCGTGCCCACCACTTCGAAGTGATAGCCGTGCAGATGAACCGGATGATTGGTCATCGTCAGATTGCCGACGCGAATCCGCACGCGATCGCCCGCGCGCACCGGCAACGAATCGATACCCGGAAACACGCGCGCGTTCCATGTCCACATATTGAAGTCGGTCATCTCGTTCACGCGCGGCGTGAAGCTGCCCGGATCGATATCGTAGGCCGACATGATGAACGCGAAGTCGCGGTCCACCGGCATCGCGCCGGGATCTTTCGGATGAACGATGAACAGGCCCATCATGCCCATCGCCATCTGCACCATCTCGTCGGCGTGCGGGTGATACATGAAGGTGCCGTGCCTCTCGAGACCGAATTCATAGACGAAGGTCTTGCCTGGCGGAATGTGCGGCTGCGTGAGCCCGCCCACGCCATCCATACCGCACGGCAGCAGCATGCCGTGCCAGTGGACCGTGGTGTGCTCCGGCAGCCGGTTGGTCACGAAAATGCGCACCTTGTCGCCTTCAACGGCCTCGATGGTCGGCCCCGGCGCCTGGCCGTTGTAACCCCACAGGTTCGCGTTCATGCCCGGCGCCAACTCGCGCACCACCGGCTCGGCGATCAGATGAAACTCCTTCCAGCCGTTTTTCATGCGCCACGGCAGCGACCATCCGTTGAGTGTGGCGACCGGCGTGTACGGCCGGCCATTCGACGGCGCGCGCGGTGCCTGCATCGCGGCCGAGGCCATGCTGGGCGCTTCGGGCAGCGACGCGGCGCCAGCCTTGCTGACCAGCGCGGCGCCTAACAAAGCGGCTCCCGAGCCGCCGATAAAATGTCGACGTGACACCATGTCATTGACCTTCCAATTCAGTGGACGACGCCGGCTGCGTCGTGGAGGCGAGCGGCGTCGCGCTCGTAGCAACTGGCAGACGGCCGCCGAGCGCCTGTTGCAAATCGGTTTGCGCGAGCCAGAAGTCCTTCAGCGCATCGATTGCGCTATTCACCGCGCCGATCTGCTCGCGCGAATCGGCGAGCAGTTCGAACACGCTGACCAGCATGCCGTTGTAGCGAAGCAGCAGTTCATCGGAGATGGTTTTGCGGACCGGCACGACTTCGTCGCGATAGTGCTTCGCGAGGTCGTAGCCGGACACATAGGCCGAATACGATTCGCGCACTTCGGAGCGCGCGTTGATCGCGGTCTCGGCGACACGATTCGCCGACTGCAGATAGATCGCTTCGGCTCGCGCCACTTTGGCGCTGCCCCAGTCGAACAGCGGGATCTCGACGCTGATCTCATAGCCCTGCTGGCGGCCGTCTGAAGTCGTGAAATTGTTCTGATAGCCGACATCCAGCACGTTGATGAAACGCGTCGCTTTGCTCAAGCCGAGTGCGCTGGCGACACTTTGCGTTTGCAGCTTCGCGGCCTGAATGTCGAGCCGGTTCTGCATCGCGAAGGTTTCCAGATCGTGCAACTCGGGGCGCGTGGCAGGCAGATCGGGCAGGCGCTCAGGCAGCGTGTACTGTGCCTGGGAACCCCAGAGTCCCATCGCGCGAGTGAGCTTTTCTCGCGCGGACACTGACTGCTGTCGCGCTCTTCCTACCTGCGCCATCGCTTCAGCGTAAAAGGCCTGCTCGCGCGCGTAATCGAGCTTGCTGAAATGGCCGGCCTGCTGCATGCGCGAAGCGAGTTCGGCGCCGGCCTCGGCCGCGTCCTTCACCTGCTCCGCGTACATCGCCGATTGCCCTGCGGCGACTGCGAGGATATAGGCGCGCCGGGCGTCGGCTGCGACTTTGAGCATGGCGTCCGCGGTGAGCAGGCGAGTCTGCTCGAAACGGCGGCTCTCGATGCGCGTCACCAGCGGCATGGTCAGTACCCTCAGCATGCCGAGCGTGAAAGTGCGGCTGATACTCAGGTCATCGCCACCGTGCGTGCGGCTGAACGAAAAGCCGGGATTCGGCAGGCGTCCTGCCTGAACGAGGTCCGCTTCGGCAATGCCGAGTTCGCCGTACGACGCCTGCAGGCCACGGTTGTTCAGGAGCGCGATCTGGAGCGCGTCGTCCATGCTGAGCGGTGTGGCGAGCAACGCTTGCGTGCGGCTTGCTACGGTGTTTCGGTCGTCATCCGTTTTTATCAACACGGCGTCTTTGCCGATCCGCGCGGAGGCCACCGTCGACACGGTGTCGAACCCGCCGTCCTTTGAAAACGTCGTGCAGCCGGCGAGCCATGACACGGCAATGGCGATGGAAACAGCGCCGGCGGAAGGAAGCAGGCGCGGCCTCATTTTGCTGCCTCCGCGTGGTGAGCACCGTGGCCGTCGCCTTCGGCATCTGTGACGCCCGAGTGCATCGAAGCGTGGCGCTTTCCAGCGCCATCGGCTGGATCGGTCACTGCGCGATTGAGCGCCTGCCAACCTGGTGACGGCTGGTCGCGGTGCGGCCGATAGCCGGCCAATGCAGATGGCACCTCGAGCGCAGGCACGGATGCCGCGGCATTCGCCGGGTCGGGAAATAGGGGCGCGGCGAACGCGAGCGCCGGCAGACATGCCGCCGCGCCGAGCAGCGCCGCAATGAACATTCGCATGGATAGTCTCGTCGTAGTCCGCCTCGACGGACGACACACGGCCGCCATCGAGACAAAATGGAACACCGCAGCACAGGGCTGCGAAAGATCTAGACGAGAGAGGTTCGGGGAGGCCGTTCGACGCCGTCAGTCAGAAACGACACGACACGCACGGCGGGAGGCAGGGGAACAGCAAAATGAACCGCGTTAGCGGACAGGGACACGACCGGCGTGATGGGCAACGCGCCGCCGAAACAGCAGGACGCGCAGGCGGAGCACGCATGCGCGTGATGCTCGCTGCCCCCGCCGTCGTGATGCTGAAGATGAGTACCGGCGATATTGTCGGCCTGATCGGCCATCATGCCGGCTTGATCGTGATGCTGGGCCATTGGCCCCCTATGCTCGTCGTGCGCAGACATCTCTTCACCCATGAAATGCGAGGGCTCGCATTTCATGGAGACGGCCGCGAACGACTGAACCGGGAGGCTCAGCACGAGCAGCAACACGACGAAGAATTTGCGCCAGCAAGACATGGGAACGGAGTCTAGCATGCGGTTCTGGAAAATCGTAAGGCAGGGACGACGTCGCGCGCACGCTTTTGGTGCAGTGATTTCCCTTCAGCCAGTCACAAAAAAAGAGGCTTGACCTTACCGCCGTGGGAAGGTCCACGCTCGAGCCATGACTTCTTATTGGAGGTAGGACATGGAATTCAACATCCCGGACATGTCGTGCGGCGGATGCGCCAACGCCATCACGCGTGCTGTCACGAGTCTCGACCCGGCTGCCCGGCTCGATGTCGATGTGCCCGTTAAAATCGTCAAGGTCACGTCGACGCTGGCGCCCGAGCAATTCATCGAGGCCATCGAGGCGGCGGGATTTCATCCGTCACTGAAAGCCTGATAGGCTGATCGCCCAATCGCTCGATCGCCGGACCAGATCGACGCCGGATAGCCGCCGGGAACGCGGTGGGAGCACACGCGCCCACTTCCGCTTTCCGGTAGCGGCGTCGATCGGGACAACTTTTTCCCAACGGAAATCTACTATGAAAAACCTTCGCGCCTTTCGTGCTCTCTGCCTGTTAGGCGGCTTTGCGTTTGCCGTTGCGGCCGCGCCCGTCCATGCCCAGCAACCGGCGTCCATGCCCGGCATGGATATGTCCGGTTCAGCCGGCGGCAAGTCGACGCAAGCCTTCAAAGCCGCCGACGACAAAATGATGCAGGACATGAGCGCCGACTACACCGGCGACGCCGATAAGGACTTTGTCGCTCACATGATTCCGCATCATCAGGGCGCGATCGAAATGGCGCAGGTCGAATTGAAATACGGCAAGGATCCGGAACTGAAGGGGCTGGCGAGCAACATCATCAAGGCACAGCACGATGAGATCGCGTTCATGAAAAAATGGCAGGCGAAGCATGGCGTGAAATGAGCGCACGGAGTATTGGCGCCTTCACATCGGGTTGCCGCTAAAGGGTTCGCTGTAGCAATCTACCGCGCTCGCGCCGGCGGCACCCGCCGCGGCACTCGCCATCTCGCCCCGGCTCTTTCTCCACCCCGCTGGCGGCATCCCGAACTCCCGCTTGAAAGCGCGATTGAAGGCCGCCTCCGACTCATACCCCACCTGATCCGCCACCTCCGCCACCGACTTCGTCCCGCCGCGCAACTCCTGCGCGGCGACCTGCAAACGCCAGTGGGCGAGATACTGCATTGGCGGCTGACCGAGCAACTGCGTAAACCGCTGCGCCAGCGCGGAGCGTGACAACCCCGCCATTCGGGCAAGCTCATCCACGGTCCACGCATGCGCCGGCTGCGTATGCATCATGGCCAGCACCCGGCCGACAAACCTGTCCCCCACACCCGCGAGCCAGCCCTTTCGATCGGCCGGCAGCGCGTCGATGCAGCGCCGCACCGCCTCCACGAAGAGCAGCTCCGATAGCCGCGCAAGCACGAGCGCACTGCCTACGCGCCACTCCGCCGCCTCGGCCGTGGCGAACCGCAAAGAAGATTCGAGCCACGCGGACTGCGGATCATTGCGCATGTCGACCTTGAAGAGGCGAGGCAACGCGGACAGCACCGGGTTGCTCAACGTGTCGTCGCAAGCCAGAAAGCCGCACACCAAGCGCGTACTGTCGCCGCCGCCGCCATAGTTGAGCGTCATCAACTGCCCCGGCGAATTGCGCAACTGACTCTCGAGCAGTTCGGCAGTGGGTCCGGGCGTCACGTCGAGTGAACTGCCCAGCAGATGCGATTCGCCTTGCGGAACGACGAGCAGTTCGCCGGCATTGACGTAAATGGCGGACTCGGGATCGTCCGCGAGTGCCGCCCAGCAGCTTCCCTCGGTGATCAGATGATAGGAGACGACACGTTCGGCTCGTGGCAGGTAACTGCCGCACAGCGCTGCGTCCGCCTGGCCGAACAGACACCAGGGCGCAGTGAAGTGGCCGTTTAGATACACCGCGCCGCCCAGGCGAACGAGGCGAAGAACGTTGGAGAGAGCATCCATGGATGTGTGCCCATGAACTTCGGCGTCCTGCGCAAAAGATCTGGACGCCTGGTCATTCATCGATTCAACACGCGCAACGATACTAGCACCCATGCGAATTCCTTACAACGATGCTAAGGAATCTTGAATGTATCGAATACTTAAACGCAATTAAGGAGGCGCCCCATGAATTCATAGCGACGCTGAAAGCCTTCGCGCAACGAGATCAACTTGCATTGCACAAAAAAATTTTCAGGAGCATTTCCATGTCACAAGTCCAGTCTTCTTCGCAAACCTCCGCATTCGCCGACGTCAAAGCGCGCCAGCACGTCGCGTGGGAAACGGGCAACTATGCGGTCGTCGGCACGACGCTGCAGATCGTCGGCGAAAACCTGTGCGAGGCGCTCGATCTGCGCGCCGGCACCAGCGTGCTCGATGTCGCGGCGGGCAACGGCAACGCCACGCTTGCCGCCGCACGCCGCTGGTGCGACGTCACCTCGACCGACTATGTCTCCTCGCTGCTCGAAGCGGGGAAGGCTCGGGCGCGAGCGGAAGGTCTCACCTCGGTGCGGTTTCGCGAAGCGGACGCCGAAGCGCTGCCCTACGCAGACGCCTCGTTCGATGCCGTCATCTCGACCTTCGGCGTCATGTTCACGCCGAATCAGGAGATGGCGGCAAGCGAGTTGGCGCGGGTGTGCAAGCCGGGCGGCAAAATCGGCCTTGCGAACTGGACGCCCGAGAGCTTCATCGGGCAGGTATTCAAAACGATCGGCAAGTATCTGCCCCCGCCGCCCGGCCTCAAGTCGCCCGCGTTGTGGGGCACCAGGGCGCGGCTCGACGAGCTCTTTCACGGGAGCGCGAAGCCCGTGGCTGCAAAGAGCCGTGAATTCACGTTCCGTTACCGCTCACCGGCGCATTGGATCGAGGTATTCCGGACATATTACGGCCCGGTCAACAAGGCATTCGCCGCGATGGATGCCGAACGGCAGGCGGCCTTCCAGCTCGACCTGATGACGCTGCTGGCAAACGGCAACCGTTCCGGCGACGAGACACTCGTGTTGCCCAGCGAGTATCTCGAGGTCGTCATGGAGCGGATGTGAACGGGATCAGCCGCGCACTGGCCGGCGCGGCGGTCTACACCCTCAATCGATGGCCAACGCTCAGCGTGGTCGGCCTGCGGTGTGCCACGGTGGCTTTCGGCCTGCCGCTTTTTTCGTCCGTGTGCTTCTTCGGCCTTCGGTTCGTTCTCGCCAGCATCGGGCTGATGTCTTAGGCTTCGCCATTTCATCCAACCCGTTTTTCCGGCTTCGTGCTTTCCAGACGAAGCCGGACTTTCGCACTCTGGACACCTGAGCGGCGAATCGGCGCGCTCGCGCCGGCCACCTCACCTTTCCTGCGGCACCCGCACCCACCCTTCCATCAACACGCGCGCGCTGCGGCTCATGATCGCCTTCCTGACCGTCCACTCGCCGCCGCTCTCGCTCGCCTCGGCACCTACCCGCAAGGTCCCCGACGGATGCCCGAAGCGTACCGACTGCTTCGCCCCGCCGCCTGCCGCGAGATTCACCAGCGTGCCGGAAATCGCCGCCGCCGTGCCGATCGCGACCGCGGCCGTGCCCATCATCGCGTGATGCAGCTTGCCCATCGACATCGCCCGCACCAGCAGATCGACATCGCCCGCCCCAATGCGCTTGCCGCTCGACGCCACATAGTCGGCCGGCTTCGCGACGAACGCGACCTTCGGCGTATGCTGGCGCGTCGCGATCTCGTCGAGATGCTTGATCAGCCCCATGCGCAGCGCGCCGTGCGCGCGAATGGTCTCGAACATCGCCAGCGCTTTTGGGTCGCTGTTGATGGCGTCCTGCAACTCCGTACCCTTGTAGCCGATCGATTCCGCATCCACGAAGATGGTCGGAATGCCCGCGTTGATCATGGTCGCCTTCAACGTGCCGACACCCGGCACTTCGAGGTCGTCGACGAGATTGCCGGTCGGGAACATCGAGCCGCCCGCGCCCTCTTCTTCCGCGGCCGGATCCATGAATTCGAGTTGCACTTCGGCAGCCGGAAACGTGACGCCGTCGAGTTCGAAATCGCCGGTTTCCTGCACGGCGCCATTGGTCATCGGCACATGACCGATGATCGTCTTGCCGATATTGGCCTGCCAGATGCGCACGGTCGCCACGCCGTCGCGCGGAATCCGGCTCGGGTCGACAAGACCCGCGCTGATCGCGAACGGTCCCACGGCGGCCGACAGATTGCCGCAATTGCCACTCCAGTCCACGAACGCCTTGTCGATCGACACCTGCCCGAACAGGTAATCCACGTCGTGATCCGGCCGGCTGCTTTTGGCGATGATCACCGTCTTGCTGGTGCTCGAGGTCGCGCCGCCCATGCCGTCGATCTGCTTGCCGTACGGGTCGGGGCTGCCGATCACGCGCATCAGCAGCGCATCACGCGCGGCGCCCGGCACCTGAGCGGCCTCGGGCAGGTCCTGCAAGCGGAAGAACACACCTTTGCTGGTGCCGCCGCGCATGTAGGTGGCGGCAATCTTGATCTGGGGTTGGTGGGCCATGAAAGTCGTGTCCTGATGTAGGCGGACGGTCCCTGGAGGGACTTCGTGCAGGGCGTACGGCATGCCGCACCGTAGCGCCCTGTCCCGCGTTAAAACGTTCGCTGCTTCAAACGATCTGAAAACCGGGCAGCCTCAGGCCGCCGCTTTCGTCGATTCGAGAAAGTCCTGCGCAAAGCGTTGCAGCACGCCGCCGGCCTCGTAGATGGAAACCTCTTCGGCCGTGTCGAGCCGGCACGTGACCGGCACGTCCACACGCTCACCGTTCTTACGATGAATCACCAGCGTGAGGTCCGCGCGCGGCTTGCGCTCGCCGATCACGTCGAAGGTTTCCGTGCCGTCGATACCGAGCGTGAGCCGGTTCACCCCCGGCTTGAATTCCAGCGGCAACACGCCCATGCCCACCAGATTCGTGCGGTGAATGCGTTCGAACCCTTCGGCGACGATCGCTTCCGTGCCGGCAAGACGTACGCCCTTCGCGGCCCAGTCGCGCGACGACCCCTGGCCATAGTCGGCCCCGGCGATCACGATCAGCGGCTGCTTGCGCTCCATGTAGGTTTCGATCGCTTCCCACATGCGCGTGATCTTGCCCTCCGGCTCGATGCGCGCCAGCGAACCCGCCTTCACCTTGCCGTCTTCGACCACCATCTCGTTCTTCAACGTGGGGTTCGCAAAGGTGGCGCGCTGCGCCGTCAAATGGTCGCCGCGGTGAGTCGCGTAGGAATTGAAGTCTTCTTCCGGCAGGCCCATCTTAGCCAGATACTCGCCCGAGGCGCTGTTCGGCAAAATCGCGTTGGACGGCGACAGGTGATCGGTCGTGATGTTGTCGCCCAGCACGGCGAGCGGGCGCATGCCCTTGAGCGTGCGCTCACCGGCAAGCGCGCCTTCCCAATACGGCGGACGGCGAATATACGTGCTCATGGGGCGCCAGTCGTACAGCGGGCTGGCCTTCTCGCCCGTGTCGACCGTGACCGCGAACATCGGCTCGTACACCTTGCGGAATTGTTCCGGCTTCACGCTCGACGCCACGATCGCGTCGATCTCCGCGTCCGACGGCCAGATGTCCTTCAACGTGACGGCATGACCGTCGGCGTCGATGCCGAGCACGTCTTTCTCGATGTCGAAGCGGATCGTGCCCGCAATCGCATACGCCACCACCAGCGGCGGCGATGCCAGGAAAGCCTGCTTCGCGTATGGATGAATGCGGCCGTCGAAGTTGCGGTTGCCCGACAGCACGGCAGTCGCATACAGATCGCGCTCGACGATTTCCTTCTGGATCGCCGGATCCAGCGCACCGGACATGCCGTTGCACGACGTGCACGCATACGCGACCACGCCGAAGCCGAGCTTCTCCAGATCGTGCAGCAGACCGGCTTCTTCCAGATACAGCGTGACCGCCTTCGAACCCGGCGCGAGCGAGGTCTTCGCCCACGGCTTGCGCGTCAGTCCGCGCCGGTTCGCGTTACGCGCCAGCAGGCCGGCGGCGATCATGTTGCGCGGATTGTTGGTGTTCGTGCAGCTCGTGATCGCGGCGATGATCACCGCGCCATCCGGCATCAGGCCCGGTTCATTCTCCACCTTGCCGCTGATGCCGCGCGCCGCCAGTTCCGACACCGGCAGACGGCGGTGCGGGTTGGACGGACCGGCCAGCGTGCGCACCACGGTGGACAGATCGAACTTGAGCACACGTTCGTATTCGGCGTGCTTGAGGCTGTCCGCCCACAGGCCGGTTTCCTTCGCATACGTTTCCACCAGTTTGACGAGTTCGTCGTCGCGGCCGGTGAGCTTGAGATACTTGATGGTCTGTTCGTCGATATAGAACATCGCGGCCGTGGCGCCGAATTCCGGCGCCATGTTGGCGATGGTCGCGCGATCGCCGAGCGTCAGGTTGGCCGTGCCCGCGCCGTAGAACTCGAGGTACGCGCCGACCACTTTTTCCTTGCGCAGGAATTCGGTCAACGAGAGCACGATGTCGGTCGCGGTAATGCCTTCAGCCGGCTTGCCGGTGAGTTCCACGCCGACGATATCCGGCAGGCGCATATACGAAGCGCGGCCGAGCATCACGCTTTCCGCTTCGAGTCCGCCCACGCCGACCGCGATCACACCGAGCGCGTCCACCATCGGCGTATGGGAGTCGGTGCCGACCAGCGTATCGGGGAACGCCACGCCGTCTTTCACCTGCACCACCGGGCTCATGCGCTCGAGGTTGATCTGATGCAGGATGCCGTTGCCCGGCGGAATCACGTCGACGTTCTTGAACGCACGCTTGGTCCAGTTGATGAAGTCGAAGCGGTCTTCATTGCGGCGATCCTCGATCGCGCGATTCTTCGCGAACGCGTCCGGATCGAACCCGCCGCACTCGACGGCGAGCGAATGATCGACCACGAGTTGGGTCGGCACCACCGGATTCACCATGGCGGGGTCGCCGCCTTGCGCGGCGATCGCATCGCGCAGACCAGCGAGATCGACCAGCGCAGTCTGGCCAAGAATGTCATGACAGACCACGCGTGCCGGGAACCACGGAAAATCCAGATCGCGCTTGCGTTCGATGATCTGCTTGAGCGACGCGACGAGTGTGACGGGATCGCAGCGGCGCACGAGGTTCTCCGCCAGCACGCGCGACGTGTACGGCAGCTTGTCGTACGCGCCGGGCGCAATGGCGTCGATGGCGGCACGCGTGTCGAAGAAATCGAGCTGGGTGCCGGGAAGGCGTTTGCGGTTTGCGGTATTCATGGCGTAGGGGACAAAACAGTAATGATCCGGGAACGATGGCGGCGGCCGATCACAGTCAGCTGCCCCTCTTTTAGCGCTTCCCTGGCGGGCCAGTCAGGTACGGGTAGTTTAGCTCGCGGCAGCGTGCTGGCCGGGTTTGCCGGCACTCACGCGAATACGCCGCAAAAAACAGCCTTGGCTCGGGGTTCCAGCGAGCCAAGGCCCAATTTCATTGCGCCGCGCTCTCGAGACGCAATGAAGGTCGAACACTTGCATCGGCGTGTCGACGCTCTTCAACAATCGACAACGCTCGCAAGGTCTTCAGCCACGCTCAAACACGTTTCGCGAGCGGCACGAACGGCAGGTCATCGGGTCCGGTGTAATTTGCGCTCGGACGGATGATCTTGTTGTCGATGCGCTGCTCGATGATGTGCGCGCTCCAGCCGGCCGTT
>NZ_JARESR010000066.1:0-14534 GCF_046028015.1 Paraburkholderia sp. RL17-383-BIF-A
GCCCCGCGCCCCCCTCCCGTGGCCACCCCCCACCCCGGGTGATCGCGCCGTCGCCGCGGCGCGATCCGCCTTTCCGGTCTGGTCGGAATCGAGTCGCGCCGAGCGGGTCGCGCTGCTCGAGCGGATCATCGAATGCTACCGCGCGCGGCTCGACGACATTGCCGAGGCGGTCCGCATCGAGATCGGCGCGCCCATTACGCTGTGCAAGCATCTGCAGGCCGCGATCGGCCTCTCGCAGCTTCAGGCCGCAGTGGAGACGTTGCGCCATTTCGAGTTCGAGACTCAACACGACAAGAGCTACGTGCGCCGCGAAGCGGTCGGCGTCGCGGCGCTGATCACGCCGTGGAACTGGCCGTTGAACCAGATCGCAGCCAAAGTCGCGCCGGCCCTGGCAGCGGGCTGCACCGTCGTGCTGAAGCCTTCCGAAATCGCTCCGCTCGACGCTGTGATCTTCGCCGAAATCATGCACGAAGCGGGCACGCCGCCCGGCGTCTTCAACATGATCTTTGGCGAAGGGCGCATCGTCGGCGCACGGCTGTCGTCGCATCCCGACGTGGACATGGTGTCGATTACCGGCTCGACGCGTGCAGGCGTGGAAGTGGCGGTAAGCGCTGCGCCCACGGTCAAGCGCGTGGCGCAGGAACTCGGCGGCAAGTCGCCTCTGCTGATTCTCGACGACGCCGATCTGCAGGCCGCTGTGACGAGCGGCGTGGCCCAGTGCATGGTCAATTCCGGACAGACCTGTGTTGCGCCGACCCGCATGCTGGTGCCACGCGAACGATACGACGAGGCCATGGCGATTGCCGCGGCGGTCGCCAATGGGATCGTTGTCGGCGATCCCGCGGACCCGGCCACCAAGATGGGCCCGATTTCGAACCGAGCGCAATACGAGAAGGTGCAGCACATGATCCGGGCCGGCATCGAGGAAGGCGCGAGGGTCATTGCCGGCGGCCCCGGCAGGCCCGAAGGAATTGCGCGGGGCTTCTACGCGCGCCCTACTGTTTTCGCGGATGTCCGCAACGACATGAAGATCGCGCGCGAGGAAATTTTCGGACCGGTGCTGGTGATGATTCCATACGACAGCGAGGAACACGCCATTACGATGGCCAACGACACGGAATACGGGCTCGCCGCCTATATCGCCACCAGCAACCCCGAACGCGCCCGCCGTGTGGCCGCGCGCCTGCGCGTGGGCTCGGTGCGGATCAACGGCGCGATGCTGGACATTACGGTTCCCTTCGGCGGCTACAAGACATCCGGGAACGGACGCGAATACGGTCGAGAAGGGTTGGCCGAGTTTCTCGAATGCAAATCGGTGACAGGCTAAAGCCCTGAACAAAGGGCCCGCTCACACACCGCGAGCGGGCCCCGACCTCACTGCAGGAACGCGAGAAATACGCTTTACAACGTGGATAACGTCAACGCGTTCGCGACTGAGGCCACGCCTTCAACCCCTTCAGCAGCCTGAGTCGCCAGACCGACCTGCGACTGTTCCGGCACCGTTCCTTCCAGTATCACCACGCCGTTATGCGCCCGCACCGTAATCGTGGTGGCCCTCAGCCCTTTCGTTTTGCTCAGCGCGCGAACCACGTTCTTCTGAAGCGCGCGGTCGGCGGCCCTAACGGCTTTCGCGTCCGACGCATATGACCGGCCGGATGCAGGGGCCGCAGCGCTGCTCTGCGCGTGCACGTCGAGTGATGCCAGAACGAGCAGCGCGCTGCCTACCAGCGTGAATACCTTGTTTTGTTTCATCGATGTTTTCCTGTTGTGATATCGGACCCGCTGAAAACCGTGACACAGTGCTCACGAACGACGCCGCCTCGCGGCGTCTTTCGTGAACGCATGCTGTCGTCAGAAACGATGTGTCATGCCGAGCACCGCAAGAACCTGCTTCGAACCGCTGGCGACGCCCGTCACACCAGGCCAGCTCATGTTCGCACTGCCGTTGTTCTTCAGGTAGCCCGCGCGCATGTAGAGACTCGTACGCTTTGACAGACTGTGGTCGACGCCGACTTCGATACCCGGCGTATTGTCGTGAACGCCACGCACATCCCGTTCGATGCCGGCGATTTCGATCACGTCCGCGGGTGTGGCCTGGATCGTCGCGCCCAGCTCGATAATGCTGTACGAGTGAACCAGCGAAGCGAGCGGCAACTTGACTGCCGGCGTGATGGTGACGAGCGAGCCGGCAGGTGCATCCTTCGGCCGGTTATACGAATAGTTGAACTGGAAATTCACGATGCCCAGCCGGTATGCCAGCGCGCCGGTGAAGTGCTCCGTTCCCATCAGATCGAATGTGGTCAGCAGCGTCGGCGCGGTGGGCACCAGCGGCGCACTCTCCTGCGATCCGTGCTGATACTGGTAGCCCACGCCCGCATAGAAGCCGTAGCCCGAATAGTTCGCGGCCACGTCGACCATCGCGCCGGAGCGCACGGGCACGGGTTGCGTGACAGTGCTTGGCATCGCGTACATGGCGTAGACGTGCACGCCTCGCATGTCGGGTGACGAATAGAAGATCGAATTGCTGGTTCGCCCGGACACGTACTGCGTTGCGAGCGTGGAGCGGTCGGTTGCGCCGGCGAGGTCGGCCGCTGCCAGCGGCGACATGACTTCGTTACCGCGGAACGGGTCGGTGAAGTAGACGGCCCAGAAGCTCGGTTGATACTGACGCCCAAAGCTCAGTTGGCCATACGAATCGTGCTTCACGCCCACCCACGATTGCCGGTAGAACATCGCCGTGCTGTCCGCGAAGAAGCCTCCGTTGTTGATGTTGAAGCCGGTTTCGACGTCGAACACCGCCTTCAGACCGTTACCGAGGTCTTCGGATCCCTTCAGGCCGAACAGGGAACCCGTGGAGCCGCCACTTCGTTCGGAAAACGAATGTTTTCCGCCGTTATCCAGGTACTGGACGAACACGTCCGCCACCCCGTATAGCGTCACGCTCGACTGGGCCGCCGCTCCTCCTGCGGCGAGAATCAATGTAGCTCCGCAAATGCTCTGACTCATGAAACGCATGCATGTCTCCTCTTTGTGTTTGCCGTGCCCCACGGACACGGGTAAAGCAAACTCATGCAGATGTCCGACGGGACGACGGCCGGCACCAGCCCGGCCGGTCGTTGCGAGGCCATATTGCAGGGACGTCCGGGCAGATGACCTACCCAAACAGAGGGGGGACGGGAATACCCCGAGCGGTGAAAGATGTAGCGACATGCATCGAACTCGCCCCCCCGGTGCAGGGGGCGGCTGGCGTTCGGCGCTCAAATAGGCTCCGTGATATCGATCGCTCAAGGGCCCACGTGCTCCTCTCGCTGAACCACGAGATGTCCGTGTGTTTCGATCAACACCCGGCCTGATTCGTCTTCCATCAATCGAATGACTGCTTCTGTCAACGAGGTACCTATGCCTGCCATCCCATCGAATCCTTTAACGCGGCGGCTCGTTCACACCCGCCGGGTCGAGTGCATGGGCTTCGAACGAAGCGACGGCCTGTTCGATATCGAAGGTCGCATCCGCGATACGAAGGCGGAAGATGCCGATCTGCTCTTCAAGACCGTGCCGGCCGGCTCACCAATTCACGACATGCGCATCGTGGTCACGATCGATTCAAATCTCCTGATCCATCGCATCGAAGCCCATACCGACTCGTCACCGAGCCGCTATTGCACGGAAATCAACGAGGCTTATGCCGGCTTCCAGGGCGTGACCATCGGCGCGGGCTTCATGAAGGAGGTCAAGAGCCGCCTTACCGGTCCGAAAGGCTGCACGCATCTGACCGAGCTGCTCGGTCCCATCGCCACGACAGCTATCCAGACGCTGATGGGTTGGCGCAAAGGCGCCCCCGCCAAGGGCGAGTCCGTCGACGCGGCAAACGGCGCTCAGGCTCATCCCATGACCGACACCTGTTATGCGTGGCGCGCGGGTGGCGACGTCGTGCAATTCGTGTCGCGGCGCAAGCAGGAATCCGTGCGTGATACAGCACACACCGCCGGCGCGACCCACCTGCCGGACCCTGGCTGATCCGGGAAGACACTCCCCTGTCCAACGTGAAAACGCTGCGAGCGCTGCGCTACAATGTGCCGATTATCATTTCGTCCTTTGGCCCTCGCCGACCCGGCGCGAAGCCAGGGCGCGCAAGGCGCAGGTCACGATGTCGCAGAATTCCCCTCCCGTGGACCCACGCCGCTCCCAAGGCGGCTCCGCGGACTCCCGAGCTGATCCCCGATTGATTCCGCCACGTAATACCGCCCGCGTCGTCGCGCGCGAACGTCTGCTGGCCCAATTACTCGACGCCCGGCGCAACCGTTGCGTCGTGCTTCAGGGGCCGGCCGGCTGCGGCAAGACGAGCCTGCTGATCGCGTGGCGCGAAGCCTTGCTTTCGCTCGGGTTCGACATCGCCTGGCTGACACTCGCACCTGAGGACAACGAACTCGCGCACTTTCTCGACTACCTCGTCGCAAGTCTCGCCCAGGTCGACCCGGCGATGTGCCATGAAGCGGCTCTGCTAGGCGGCCGCGGCATGGACGACGAAGCGGTCGAGCGCACGATCATCGCGCTCGTGCGCGGTATCGCCGCCCATTCGAACGACGTCATGCTGGTGCTGGACGACCTGCATCACGTTGCCAATGCGCGCAATCACGAAGCATTGCAATGGCTGCTCGACTACGCGCCGGCGAATCTCCATCTCGTGCTCGTCTCGCGTGGCACCGTGCCGCTTTCGCTGGGACGCCCGCGCGACCAGGGCCTCGTCCTGGAACTGGACATGCGCGATCTGCGCTTCACGGCCGCCGAATCCGAGGCGTTTCTCAAAGCGCAGTTGGGCGAGATCGGCCAGCGCGAAGCGCGGCACATGCATGAACTGACCGACGGCTGGGTGGCGGGACTGCAACTCTTCGCCATGCGTCTGAAGAGAAGAAAACAGGGCGCAACGGACCTCGCGCCGTCAGACCCGCTCGCGAACGCCCAACTGCTGGACGCCCGCGGGTTTGCAACGTATTTCGAACGCGAGGTGTTGTCGCGCCTTGCGCCTTCCGAAGTGGAAATGCTGGTCCGCATGGCGAGTTGCACGCGCGTCTGCGCGCCGCTATGCATCGCCTTGATCGGCGACGAGCAGTCGCCTGCCGAAGTGCGTGCGTTGCTGACGAGACTGGAAAACGACAACCTGTTCATCGCCCCGATCGAGAGTTCGGGCAGCGAGACGTGGTATCGGCTGAACCCGCTTTTTCGCGAGACACTGCTCGAGCGTTTTCGCGCGCGCAGCGAACTGCATCAACGCGAGGTGCATCTGGCGGCGTGGATCTGGTTTCGCGACCACCGCCAGCACGACGACGCCGTGCGGCACGCCTTACTCGCGGGCGAGTCGGCGGCGGCCGCCGATCTCGTGCTACGCGTTGCGCGGACCATGCAGATTGAAGGCGACCTGCGTAAGCTCGTCGGGCTGATCCGCCTGCTCCCGCTCGCCGAAGTCCAGGCGCGCATCGGATTGCGGCTGTGGATGGTACACCTGCAACTGTATGCACGCGAATTCGACGCGTGCGCCGCGGCTATCGCGCGCCTGCAAACCGATATCCCCGAAAGCGATGCGAATTCGCGCTATCGCCTCATCCTGTTACGCGCAGCGCTCGCCGTCCAGCGCGACGACACGGACGAGGCGATATCGGTCTTGCCGGACATGCGGCAAATTCCCGCTCACGCCGACAGCCTCACCGTGGGCGGCCGCAACAACCTGCTCTCGTGGATTCACATGCGCCGCGGCGAGTACGACGAAGCGCGGCGTGTTCAGAGCGAGGCGCCGCAACTTCTCGTGGACGGCGCGCCGCTCATGGGCACCTCGGCCGGCACGCTGAACGGCCGCTGCATTGCGGGGTTCAGCTATGCGTTGGAGGGCAAGTTCATCCAGGTCGAGCGCATCAGTCGCGACGTGCTGTTCGAGGCCGATCAACACGGCAGCGCCACCGCCGAAGCGGCATGTTTCGCGGCAGCGCTGCTCGGCGAAGTGCTGTACGAATTCAACGAACTGGACGCGGCCCGCAAACTTCTGGAAGACCGCGTCGACGTGCTCGAACGCGTGTCCATTCCGGACTCCGTATTGCGCGTCCTGACCGTGCTGTCAGCGGTCCATTGGGCCGCGGGACACCGGCTCGATGCCTTCGCCTATCTCGAACGTCTCGAAGAATACGCGACCCAATACGGTTTGCAGCGGCTCATCGCGCATAGTGTGGCCGAGCAGATTCATCGCCATCTGCTGAGCGGTCAGTTCGACGCAGCGGAAGCCGGGCTTGCGCGGCTCGACATGATCGTGGCGCGCGTGGTGAGCACACCGGTGGCCAGCACGGCGGGCACCGCTGCGGAAATCCACGCGATGGCGGAAAGCTCGCACATCAACTGGTGTATCGCTCACGAGGATTTCGAAGGCGCCGCGAGCCGTCTTCAGGCGCTGATTCCGTTCTGCGAGGCGCGCGGCTGGCAACGGCACCTTGCGCACTTCCAGATGCAAGCTGCGGTGGTCGACGCCCGTCGAGGCCGGGCCGAAGCCGCGCGCGAAGCCGTGCTCGCCGCGTTGCGCCGGGGCCACCGGCTGGGTCTCGTCCGCAGCCTGCTCGACGCCGATCCCGGCGCGCTGGACCTCATTACCGCCGTGGTGCAAGGCGAAGCGCACGATCCGGTCTTGTCCTTCTATGTGAGCCGGCTCCAGGCCGCGCACAAGGCCACCTCGGCGAGCGACGCGGAACCGGCTTTCAAACCCGCCAACCGTAACTCGCAGCCCACCGCCGCCGAAACGCTGAGCGAGCGCGAAGCCCGGGTTGTGGGCCTGCTTGCGCAGGCGTTGCCCAACAAGAAAATCGCCCGCACGCTCGGCATTTCGCCTGAGACCGTCAAGTGGCATCTGAAGAACATCTACGGCAAACTCGGCGTGACCAGTCGTGACGAAGCGGTCGCACGCGTCCGCGACCTCGAACTGGGCTCGACGCCCGTTGCCGGCGAAGAGACCGACTGACGCACCCGCGTCCTGACGTGCTCCGCCGGGTAGTCCTTCCTCGTTCGGCTCCATCCCTCCTCGCCACCCACCTCGGGTGGTTCGCTCGTCGCCACGAGCCACTATGCTCTAAGTCAAGGGGTCGCGCGCAGCCGTTCACGGCGTGCGCGCCTCACACAACAAACGCCGGTGCGCACCCTGTCGCGCGCTGAAGCTCAGGAGACAAGCGTAATGAGTACGCTCATGGCTAGTGAATACACGGCAGCCCCTTACCGTCCCGTACGCTTTCCGGAACGGCGTCCGCTCGTCGAACGCCGCGCCGACGGCACGTTGATGCTGAGTTCCGCCAGTCCGCCCCCCGACATCGCACACAACAGCTTCGCCGATTTCATCCCCGAATGGGCCGAGCGCCGCGGTGATAGTCCGGCATTCTGCGAACGCGATAGCAGCGGCGCCTGGCGCACGATCAGTTGGCGCGACCTGTGGCATCAGGTGCAAACGGTCGCTGCCCGCCTGCTGGAAATGGGCCTCGGCCAGCAGCACCCGCTGGTTCTGCTCTCGGGCAATTCGATCGAGCAGGCCGTGCTTCTGCTCGCAGCCGAGTATGTAGGCATTCCCGCTGCACCGGTTTCGCCCGCCTATTCCACGCTCAGCAAAAACTTCGCACGTCTGAAGGGCGTGCTCGAACTGGTGCCGCCGGCGGCGGTGTTCGTGCAGGACGCGGCGTCGTTCGAACGCGCGCTCACGATCACCGAACTGGCGGCAACGCCGGTCATCGCGGTACGCAACGCCCAGCCTTCACAACACGCATGGGCCGACCTGCTTGCCGTCGACATGACGCCGGCACGCGCCGCCGCCGTTGCCGCAGCGCACGCGGCGATCCGCAAGGACGATACCGTGCGCGTCCTCTTCACGTCGGGTTCGACTGGAACGCCGAAAGGCGTGCCGCTCGCTTACAGCAACTTCAAGGCAGTCGCCGCCTATTACGCCGACAATCTCGGCTGGCTGGGCGAATCGCAGCCGGTGTTCCTCGACTGGCTGCCGTGGCACCACGGCCTTGGCGGCGTGCTGAACATCGGCCGCTCCGTCCAGTTCGGCGCGACGCACTATATCGACGACGGACGCCCGCTGCCTGGCATGATCGAGCGCACCGTGCGCAACCTGCGTGAAGTGTCGCCCACGGTCTTTACCAGCGTCCCCTCCGCATGGGCCGTGCTGGCCGGCGAACTCGAGCGCGACCCCGTGCTCGCCCGCAGCCTGTTCGCCAATGTGCAGTACTTCGGCTATGGCGGCGCAAGCTTGCCGACGGACGTGTGGCATCGCATCCAGCACGTGGCGGTGGACACGATCGGCAAGCGCATCGTCTTTTCGACAGGCCTTGCCTGCACCGAGACGAGCGGAATGGGCACCTACTGCGGCTGGCCCGCGACCGATCTCGGCAACATCGGCGGCCCTGTGCCGGGTTCGGAAGTGAAGCTGCTGCCGCTCGAAGGCGGCGACGGCCGCTACGAAATCCGCATGCGCGGCGCGAACGTGTTCGGCGGCTACATCGGCAATGCGGCGCTCACCGCCGCCGCTTTCGACGAAGAAGGTTACTTCCGGCTCGGCGACGCCGTGCGCCTCGCGAATCCGGACGATCCGGCGCAAGGCCTGCTGTTCGCCGGGCGGGTGGTCGAGGACTTCAAGCTGACGAACGGCACCTGGGTTCGAACCGGCGCAGTGCGGCTCGGTTTGCTCGATCAATGTGCCCCGCTCATTTCAGATGCCGTGATCTGCGGCCATGACCACGAATTTCTCGCCGCGCTCGCCTGGCCTAACGTGGCCGCCTGCCGGCGCCTCGCGCCCGAACTCGCCGATCTCGACGCGGCTGCGCTGGTCGAGCATCCGCTCGTGGTCGCGGCGCTGCGCGAACGCCTCGCCGGCCACAAAGGCGGCGGCGCCAGCCGCACGATCGAACGCCTGATGCTGATGGCCGAGCCCCCTTCGATCGACGCCAATGAGATCGCCGAGAAAGGCTACGTGAACCAGGCCGTGACCCGCGCGCGCCGCGCTCATCTGATCGAACAGCTCTATCACACCGAACCTGCGGCACATATCGCCTGCGCGCGATAACGCCATCTATCCGCTCATGCCGCACTCATCCTCAGGAATTTAGTGATGCAAATTACCCGTACTGTTTTTCGTGACGATCATGAAATGCTGCGCACCACGGTGCGTCGCTTCCTGGAACGGGAGTGCGCTCCCAAACAGGCCGAGTGGGACAAAGCCGGGCGCGTCGACCGCGAGACGTGGCTGAAGGCAGGCCGCGAGGGTCTGCTGTGCCTGACGCTGCCGACCGAATACGGTGGTGGCGGCGGCGACTTCGGCCACGCGGCGATCCTCAATGAGGAAACCAATCGCGCCGGGCTGAGTGGCCTCGGCTTCGGCGTGCACTCCGACGTGATTGCACCGTATATCGCGCGCATCGGCAATGAAGAGCAGAAGCAGAAATGGCTGCCGAAAACGTGTACCGGCGAATCCATTCTCGCGATCGGCATGACCGAGCCCGGCACCGGCAGCGACCTGAAGGCGATCCGTACCACCGCCTTGCGCGACGGCGACGAGTATGTGATCAACGGCAGCAAGACCTTCATCAGCAATGGCCTGAACGCCGACCTCATCATTCTGGTGTGCAAGACCGATCCCAGCGCGGGCTCCAAGGGCGTCAGCCTGATCGTCGTCGAGGCGACCCGCGAGGGATTCCGCCGTGGCCGCAAGCTCGACAAGGTCGGCATGCACTCACAGGACACCGCTGAACTGTTCTTCGACAACGTGCGCGTGCCGGTTGGCAATCGTCTCGGTGAAGAGGGCAAAGGCTTCGCTTACCTGATGGGCGAACTGCCGCAGGAGCGTCTTTCGATTGCGATCGGCGCCGCCGCAAAACTCGAAGCCTGTCTCGAGCACACGATCAATTACGTCAAGGACCGCAGGGCCTTCAATCAGACCGTGTGGGACTTCCAGAACACCAAGTTCAAGCTGGCCGACATCAAGGCCCAGGCAACCGCGGTGCGCGTGCTGGTCGACCACTACCTCGCCGAACACGTGCGCCGGCGCCTCACTTTGGAGGAAGCCGCGATCGCCAAGCTGTTCGCCACGGAATCGCTTGGCAAGGCACTCGACGACATGGTGCAACTGCACGGCGGTTACGGCTACATGCTGGAGTACCCCGTGGCCCGCGCGTTCGCCGACGCACGCGTCAACCGCATCTATGGCGGCACGAGCGAGGTCATGCGCGACCTCATCTCCCGCAAGCTGTAATTCGAACATTCCATTTCCAAGGAGCAGTGATATGACTCGTAACGTGTTCGTCGCCGGCGTCGGCATGATTCCGTTCAAGAAGCCCGGCACCAGCGACCCCTACGACGTGATGGGCGCGGGCGCCGTGCGCGAAGCACTGGCCGATGCCGGAATCGACTACGCGGACGTGCAGCAGGCCTACGCCGGCTATGTGTACGGGGACTCGACCTGCGGTCAGAAAGCGCTTTATCACGTCGGCATGAGCGGCATTCCCGTCATCAACGTGAACAACAACTGCGCGACGGGTTCGTCGGCGCTGTTCCTCGCGCGTCAGGCGGTGCAAAGCGGCGTGGTCGATTGCGCGCTCGCCGTCGGATTCGAATTCATGCAGCCGGGCGCGCTGTCGTCGAAGTGGAGCGACCGTGCGCCGGCGCTCGAACGTGCGCTGAATCTGGTCAACGAACTGGTGGATCGCACCGATCTGCCGAGCGCGATCCGTCAGTTCAGCGGCGCGGGCCGGGCTCACATGGAAAAGTACGGCACGAAGCTGGAAACGTTCGCGAAGATTCGCGCAAAGGCGAGCAGGCACGCGGCGCGCAATCCGCTCGCCGTGTTCCGCACCGTCGTAACGCCGGAAGAAGTGCTCGCCTCGCCGATGATCTGGGAAGGCGTGCTCACGCGTCTGATGGCTTGCCCGCCGACCTGCGGCGCGGCCGCGGCCATCGTGGTGTCGGAGGAATTCGCCCGCAAACGCGGCCTGCGCACCGACGTGCTGATTGCGGGCCAGTCCCTCACCACCGATCTGCCCAGCACGTACGACTCGCGCGACATGATCCGCGTGGTCGGCTTCGACATGACGCGCGCCGGCGCGAAGCTCGCTTATGAGCAGGCCGGCGTCGGCCCGGAAGATATCGACGTGATCGAACTGCACGACTGCTTCGCGCAAAACGAGCTGCTGACCTACGAAGGTCTGGGTCTGTGCGGAGAAGGCGAAGCGGAAAAACTCGTCAACGATGGCGACAACACGTATGGCGGCAAGTGGGTGGTCAACCCGTCGGGCGGTTTGCTGTCGAAAGGGCATCCGTTGGGCGCGACCGGTCTTGCGCAGTGCTACGAACTGACACATCAGTTGCGCGGCACGGCCGAGCAACGGCAGGTGGAAGGCGCGAAGGTCGCGCTTGCGCACAATCTGGGGCTCGGCGGAGCGTGCGTCACGACCGTGTACAAGGCCGCGTAGTGCGCCACCTCTATCGGAGTGTCCGACATGATCGATAAAAAACACATCGGCAAAGTCATTCCCGCGTTTCGCACCGTGACCGACGCGGCCCGGCTGCGGTTCTTCGCCAAGGCAACCGGCGAAACCAACCCGGTCTACTTCGACGAATCCGCTGCCCGCGACGCGGGTCACCCGGGTCTGCCCTTGCCGCCCACGTTCCTGTTCTCGCTCGAACTGGAGCAGCCGGACAAAAGCTGGCGCGACGAGATCGGCATCCAGGTTGCGCGCATCCTGCATGGCGAACAGTCGTTCACCTATCACCGGATGGCCTACGCCGGCGACGTGCTGCTCTTCGAATGCCACATCGCCGACATCTACGACAAGAAAGGTGGCGCGCTCGATTTCGTGGTGCGCGAAACGCGGGTGACCAACCAGAAAGGCGAGCATGTGGCCGACATGCGCAGCGTGCTGGTCCACCGCAACGGCTGAGAGGAGACACGAATGAGCACATTGAGCTTCGACGACGTCAAGGTGGGCGACACGCTGCCGCCGCTGACGCTCGCGCCGATCGACCGCACCACGCTGGCGCTCTTTGCCGGCGCTTCGGGCGATCACAACGCGGTCCACATCGACCTCGACTTCGCGCGCCGCAGCGGCATGCCCGACGTCTTCGCGCACGGCATGCTGTCGATGGCGTATCTCGGACGCTTGCTGAACGCCTGGGTCGATCAGCGGCAACTGCGGCAATTCGGCGTGCGCTTTGTCGGCATCACGCATCTCGGACACCGGATCACGTGCAGTGGCCGGGTCGTCGAGAAGTTCGAAGCCGACGGCGAGCGCCGCGTGAAAGTAGAGATTCGGACGGCCAATCAATATGGCGAACCGCGCGTCCTCGGCGACGCCGTGATCGCTCTGTAATCTGCATCAATCAAGGAGACAACACATGGGAAAGCTTGACGGCAAGGTGGCGCTGGTCACCGGTTCGGGTCGTGGCATCGGCCGCGCGATCGCCGAGAAACTGGCGAGCGAAGGCGCACGCCTCGTGATCAACGACCTCGACGCCGATCCGGCGCATGAAACGGTCGAAGTGCTGAAGAAGATGGGCGCGGAAGCCGTAGCGTGTCCTGGCAACGTAAGCGCACCGGATTTCGCTGAGCGTTTCGTCAACACGGCGATGAGCACGTTCAAGAGCATTGACATCATCGTCAACAATGCCGGCTATACGTGGGACGACGTGGTCCAGAAGATGACCGACGAGCAGTGGTACGCGATCATCGACTGCCACATGACTGCACCCTTTCGCATCCTGCGTGCGGCGTACCCGCACATCAAGGCGCTGCATGCCGCCGACAAGGAAGCCGGCCGCGACGTGTACCGCAAGATCGTCAACATCTCGTCGACGTCCGCGCTTAACGGTAATGCCGGGCAGATGAATTACTCGTCGGCCAAGGCCGGCGTGATCGGCATGACCCGCGCGCTGAGCCGCGAATGGGGGCGCTTCAACGTCAACGTGAATTGCGTGGCGTTCGGTCTGATCCACACACGTATGACTTCGGCTGATGCGAAGGCCGGGGCGACGGTCTCGATCGAAGGCCGGGATATCCGCGTCGGCCTGAATCCGGAATTGCTCAAGTCGCACGCGCAGCGCAATCCGCTCGGTCGCGGCGGCACGCCTGAAGAAGCGGCCGGCGGTGTCTACCTGTTCTGCTCGCCCGAGTCGAACTACATCACCGGTCAGACCATCGCGGTCGCGGGCAATCTGCAGTAATTCCACACGGTCCCGGCATTCGACCGGGCCTCGTCTGCGCTGGCATGTGTCGTCACGCATGCCGGCGTTTGCATTTCAACGACCGGGTGTACGGACTTCGCGCCGTCTGCTTACTCGCCCTGTCGACTGGCCGACGTCTTCCGGAGCCAAACCAATCATGACCGATGACACCCGCGTCGCGCCGACCGGCAGCGCGCTTCCTTCCGTGAGCTATCCCTTCGAGTCGCCGCCAACGTCCGGCAACGTGTTGGAGGTTGCGCCAGGTGTGCAATGGATTCGCATGCCGCTGCCCTACTCGCTCGATCACATCAACGTGTGGACGATCGCGGACGGCGACGGCTGGGCTATCGTCGACACGGGAGCACGCACGGATGCCGCCACGGCCTTATGGCGTCGCCTTTGCACCGAGTCTTCCGCGAGCCGCCCTGTCAAGCGCGTGTTCGTCACGCACATGCACCCCGATCACGTGGGAATGGCAGGCTGGCTCACGCGGACTTTCGACTGCCGTCTGTGGATGACGCGCCTCGAATACCTGAATTGCCGCGTCGCCGCGTCGGACACCGGCCGCGAGGCGCCCGACGACGGCGTGGCGTTCTACCGTCGCGCCGGCTGGAGCGCGGCGGCGATCGAACTCTATCGCGCACGCTTCGGCCGCTTCGGGCAGCATATTCATGCGCTGCCGGACAGTTTTCGGCGCGTGCATGACGCGGAGGAAATCGTGATTGGCCGGCACACGTGGCATGTGATCGTCGGCACCGGCCATTCGCCGGAGCACGCGTGTCTGTATTGCCCGGAGTTGAAGGTGTTGATTTCCGGCGATCAGGTGCTGCCGCGAATCTCATCGAATGTCTCGGTGTATCCGCTCGAACCGGACGCCAACCCGATGGCGGACTGGTATGCGTCGATCGCAAAACTGAAGGAGCAGGTCCCGGACGACGTGCTCGTGCTGCCCGCCCATAACGACTGTTTCCGCGGCCTGCATGCGCGGCTGGATCATCTGCGACGCAGCCAGGACCGCAGCCTCGATCGGTTGCGGCAAGCGCTCGGCGAACCGCGGCGCGCCGTCGACGTGTTCGGCGCGCTGTTTGCGCGCAAGATCGGCGAAGAGGATATGTCGCAGATGAGCCTCGCGACAGGCGAGAGCCTCGCGTGCCTGAACTACCTGATCGGGCGTGGTGAAGTTCGGCGCGAACTTCGTAATGACGGGACCAACTGGTATTCGCTGGTGTCGTAAAAATGCAGAAGGGGGCATCGCCGTGCGACGCGGCGATGGCCCCATCTTGGCGTGGAAGGGGGGGTGT
>NZ_JARESR010000067.1:0-8677 GCF_046028015.1 Paraburkholderia sp. RL17-383-BIF-A
ATAGTGATACCAGTAGAGCAGCATCGAACCGAGCGAGGCCATCAGCTTGTCGGCGATGTCGCGCGCGCCCGGCAGGTTGTGATCGTCTTTCTCCGGCAACACGGTGCCCAGCACCGACACGCCGGTGCGCATCACGTCCATCGGGTGCGCAGCGGCCGGGATCCATTCGAGCGCGGCCTTGACGTTCGCGGGCAGGCCGCGCAGCGCCTTCAGCTTGGTCTTGTACGCGGTGAGTTCGGCCTGGGTCGGCAGCTTTTCGTGGACCAGCAGGTACGCGATCTCTTCGAACTCGCAGGCGCCCGCGATATCGAGAATGTCGTAGCCGCGGTAGTGCAGGTCGTTGCCGGTCTTGCCGACCGTGCAGAGGGCGGTATTGCCCGCCGTCACGCCGGACAGGGCGACGGATTTCTTCGGTTTGAAGCCGCTTTGGGGTTCGTTGCCGCCTTGTGCACCGGCGGTTTGCGTTGTCTCGCTCATCTCCCGCAATCTCCTTTGTGCCTGCTCATTGCTTCTGGTTGACCTACGCCTTCGACGTCGCTCGCCCGCAGCGCCAGATGATTCAGTGTTTCGATTGCAAGACGGTGTACAGGTACACCATTCAACGCCGCCGTGCCGATCGCCGCTTGGACGCGCATGCTCATGATGCGGCGTGCACGTTAGTGCCCACTTTCGCGAAGAGCGGCGCGGCGTCTTGCGGGACGGTGCGACCGGTGGCTTGCGCGCGACGCAGCACCGACCAGTAATAGCGATAGCTCGCCCGATCATGCAGCGTGTCGTGATGGCGCGTCGGGCCCCATTGGGCGGACTGCGCGGCCAGCAGGATTTCGGTGGCCGTGGCGATCTCTTCGTCGCGCGGCGCGAGCGCGGCGACGATCGACTCGATTTGCGCCGGGTGGATGCTCCACATGCGCGTGTAGCCGAACTCATTGCGGGCACGCGCGGCGTCGTTTGCCACCACGCTCATGTCGCGCACTTCCGTGCTGACGTTGTGCGACGGAACTTTGCCGTACGCATGGCAGGCAGCCGAGATTTCCAGCTTCGCACGCCGGACCAGAGGATGATCGAACTGGCCGGGCGAGCGCATGGCCGTGTCGGGAATCGCGCCGTCGTGCGCGGAGACAAAGTCCATCAGCCCGAAGCTCAGCGCCTCCACGCCGGGCAGTGCGGCCAGATCGAACACGCGCGTCAGCGCGCCGTGCGTCTCGACCAGCAATTGCACCGGCACCGGTTGCGCGATGCCGAGTTCGCGGCGCGTGGCCTCGATGAACGCGACCATTTCGGCGGCATCGGGGACGTTGCGGATTTTCGGCAGGGTGATGTAAGCAGGCGCTCGCTTCGCGGCACGCAGAATGAGGCGGACGTCGTCGCGCCAGTGCGCGTGCTCGAAGTCGTGAATTCGCACGCCGACGCGGCCAAAGCGGTCATGCTCGCTGCCGAGCAGCGAGGCGACCAGTTCCGCGTGCTGTGCTTCGCGGCCGACCTGCGCGCCGTCTTCGCAATCGAGCGTGATATCGAACACCGGGCCGATCTGTTGCTGCAACGCGAGCGATTTCAGCATCAGCTTTTCGCTGCCGGCGTAGTGATCGCAGGCAGGCAGCACAGCGGGCGGCACTTCGCCGTCAAACAGCACTTCGGCGGGTGTGAGGGCGCGCATCTTCGGCGTCAGGGTGTGGGTAGGGTTTGGAAAAACTGTTTGGAGAAATCTGATTCGGGCGCGCTCTGCCAGACCGTCGCGGCAACTGCCCAAAACGCGCTCGAATCAGATGCGAACAACTGCGTTCGCACAAAAAAAAACCGGAACCCGCCACGTTGATGTCTGGGAGCACCCAGACCTTTCGCTTTGCGCCAGGCCCCCAAGCGGGATAACACGCTTGGGGCGGCCCGGCGTTTTCTCAGGAGTTCCGGTTTGTCTGCATCAGCCGCTTAGCCGAGCAGATGTTGAACGCCGTCGCGCTCTTCCAGCAGTTCCTGCAGCGTGCCGTCCATCTTCTCGCGCGAGAACGCGTCGATTTCCAGACCTTCGACGCGCTTGTACTCGCCGTTTTCGCACGTAACCGGCACACCGTAGATGATGTCTTCCGGGATGCCGTACGAACCGTCCGACGGAATGCCCATGGTGACCCACTTGCCGTTCGTGCCGAGCACCCAGTCACGCACGTGGTCGATTGCCGCATTAGCCGCCGACGCTGCCGACGACAGGCCGCGTGCTTCGATGATCGCCGCGCCGCGCTTGCCGACGGTCGGGATGAACGTGTTGCGGTTCCATTCTTCGTCGTTGATCAGCTTGGTCAGGTCCTGACCTTCTGCCGTTGCAACGCGGAAGTCCGGGTACATGGTCGGCGAGTGGTTGCCCCACACGGCCAGCTTTTCGATCGAAGCGACCGGCTTGCCCGACTTGGCCGCCAGTTGCGACAGCGCGCGGTTGTGGTCCAGACGCAGCATGGCGGTGAAGTTCTTCTTCGGCAGATCCGGCGCCGACTTCATGGCGATGTAAGCGTTCGTGTTGGCCGGGTTGCCGACCACCAGAACCTTCACGTCGCGGCTGGCGACTTCGTTCAGCGCCTTGCCCTGAACCGTGAAGATTTCGGCGTTCGCCGACAGCAGGTCCTTACGTTCCATGCCTTTCGAACGCGGGCGGGCGCCGACCAGCAGGGCCACGTCTGCATCCTTGAATGCGACCTTGGGATCGTCGGTGATCACGACGCCCGACAGCAGCGGGAATGCGCAATCATCCAGTTCCATCACGACGCCTTTGACGGCGCCTTGTGCTTGCGGCAGGTCGAGCAGTTGCAGGATAACCGGCTGATCCTTGCCGAGCAGGTCGCCATTGGCGATGCGGAACAGCAGGGAGTAAGCAATTTGACCTGCGGCGCCGGTGACGGCAACGCGCTTTGCGGGCTTAGCCATTGAGAAATCTCCAGGACGATGCGTTAGACGCTAGGGAAAACGCCATTCTATATGCGCGTTCAGCGAAGCGTTATGAAACACGGCGGAATTCACTGTTCGCGGACTGCCTCGTAATCTGCCGAGGGCGAGCGGCGCGTTGCGGCGAGACCGCCGTGCCGGAAACCTGTACTGCATGGGAGCGGGAATACGAAGCGCCGGGTAGCCGCTGCACGGTGCGGGCTCCTGCAAACAGCGCGTTTCGGCAAGCGTCTGGCCAATGAATGGCGGCGAAATCGAAACCTGAACTGCGTGGGAACAGCATGGTGCAGGGTGGCTGCCGGGGCGTCGCGGCGCTGCGCGAAACAGCCTCCGAAAACCCGCAAACCCTTGTTCGACAAGGAGTGTAGGAGTCGCTAGACACAAAGTCAACATTATCTTATGTCTTATATAAGACATATCTATTGAGGGGAAAACCCTAGACGCGGCCCAGCCCTTTATGATGAAATGCGCGGATGAATTCGAACCCGGCGAACACCACGAATCCGAACGGCCAAGGCGCCGCAGGCGAGGGTGTACCCGCTGCCGCCCCGGCCACGTCGCCCACTTTCAGCCCTTTGTATCAGCAGATCAAGGGGCTGATCACGCAGAGCCTTGAAAGCGGCGAGTGGAAGCCGGGCGAGATCATTCTTAGTGAAGTCGAATTGGCGGCCAGATACAAGGTCAGCCAGGGAACGGTGCGCAAAGCGATCGACGAACTTGCTGCCGACAACCTGCTGGTGCGCCGCCAGGGCAAGGGCACTTTTGTTGCAACGCACAACGAAGACCGCGCCCAGTTTCGCTTCCTCAGATTGCTGGCCGATGACGGAGCGGAACACCCGCACGTGAGCCGCCTGCTCGAGTGCCGGCGTTTGCGCGCTTCGGCGGACATCGCACGGCAACTCGATCTGAAACCCGCCGATCCGGTTGTATTGATCAAGCGATTGCTGCAGTTCGACGGCGAAGTCACTGTGCTCGACGAAATCTGGCTGCCCGGCGCCGTGTTTCGCGGCCTCACGCTCGAGCGGTTGTCGGAGTATAAAGGTCCACTCTACGCGATGTTCGAGACGGAATTCGGCACGCGCATGATCCGCGCAACGGAGAAGATCCGCGCGGTGGCGGCCGAGCCCGCCGTGGCCGACCTGCTGCACGTGCCGGCGGGTTTTCCGCTGCTATCGGTCGAGCGCGTGTCCTATACATACGGAGACCGGCCGGTCGAAGTGCGCCGTGGTTGGTATGTCACAACCGGGTACTACTATCAGAACGATCTAAGTTGAAACGGGTTTGAAACGGTTTGAATGAGGGCGCCGCGTCCCACGCGCGTGCCTGTTTGAAGGCGCCTTTATCGCGCAGGCTGCAACGGACTACTCGTGGTTTTCGCTGCAGCGCGATATAAAAAGGCGCTAAAATTGCGGATTAGTGTGACTACATAGTAGGGGTCTAGCATGGCTGAAGCCGTAAAAAAACCGAGGCCGGAATTCCGGAACATCGGTATCGGGCAGATATTGACGGCGTACCGTCTCCCGCTAGCGGGGCGAGTATCGATCTTGCACCGCGTGAGCGGTGGTCTGCTTTTTGTTTTTCTTCCGTTCCTGCTGTACCTCTTCGATCAGAGTCTGACTTCTGAACTCAGCTTTGAAGTCTTCAAAGGCTTCCTCTCCAACATCGTCGTCAAGCTCATCACGCTCGTTCTCGCGTGGGCCTTCCTGTTCCACTTCTGCGCCGGCGTCCGTCACCTGTTGATGGACACGAACCACAATGCGGTCACGAAGGAAAAAGGCAAGTCGACCTCTATCGTGGTTCTCGTCGTGTCGTCGCTGCTCACCATCGCATTCGCGGCAAAACTGTTCGGAGCATTCTAAAAAATGTCAGCTAATAACCGAATCGGTTCGAAGCGTCTTGTCGTCGGCGCGCATTACGGTCTGCGCGACTGGCTCGCCCAGCGCATTACCGCCACGATCATGGCGATCTACACGGTGATCCTGCTCGTCTGGTTCTTCGGCGCGCGCGATTTTTCGTATGAAGGCTGGGCGTCGATCTTCGCGACGCAATGGATGAAGCTCGCCACGTTCGTCACGCTGCTCTCGCTGTTCTATCACGCCTGGGTTGGTATCCGCGACATCTGGATGGACTATGTGAAGCCCGTTGGCACGCGCCTGTTCCTTCAGGCGCTGACGATCGTCTGGCTGCTCGCATGTGCGGGCTACGCTGCGCAGATTCTCTGGAGAGTGTAAAAGAATGGCTGCAATCAAGAATTCTCTGCCGCGTCGCAAGTTTGACGTGGTTATCGTCGGCGCAGGCGGCTCGGGGATGCGCGCTTCGCTGCAACTCGCGCGCGCTGGTCTGTCGGTTTGCGTGCTGTCCAAGGTGTTCCCGACGCGTTCGCACACGGTCGCTGCCCAAGGCGGCATCGGCGCTTCGCTCGGCAACATGAGCGAAGACAACTGGCACTATCACTTCTACGACACGATCAAGGGCTCCGACTGGCTCGGCGACCAGGACGCGATCGAGTTCATGTGCCGCGAAGCACCGAACGCAGTTTACGAACTCGAACACTTCGGCATGCCGTTCGACCGTAACGCCGACGGCACGATTTACCAGCGCCCGTTCGGCGGCCACACCGCCAACTACGGCGAAAAGCCGGTGCAACGCGCTTGCGCGGCGGCTGACCGTACCGGTCACGCGCTGCTGCACACGCTGTATCAGCAGAACGTCGAGGCCAAGACGCAGTTCTTCGTCGAATGGATGGCGCTGGATCTGATCCGCGACGCCGAAGGCGACGTGCTCGGCGTGACCGCGCTGGAAATGGAAACCGGCGACGTCTACATTCTCGAAGGCAAGACCACGCTGTTCGCCACGGGCGGCGCGGGCCGTATCTTCGCGGCGTCCACCAATGCGTTCATCAACACCGGTGACGGCCTGGGTATGGCGGCGCGTTCGGGCATCGCACTGCAAGACATGGAATTCTGGCAATTCCACCCGACCGGCGTGGCCGGCGCGGGCGTGCTGATTACCGAAGGCGTGCGCGGCGAAGGCGGCATTCTGCGTAACTCGAACGGTGAGCGTTTCATGGAACGCTACGCGCCTACCCTGAAGGATCTGGCGCCGCGCGACTTCGTTTCGCGTTCGATGGACCAGGAAATCAAGGAAGGCCGCGGCGTGGGTCCGAACAAGGATCACGTGCTGCTCGACCTGTCGCACATCGGCGCCGAGACGATCATGAAGCGTCTGCCGTCGATCCGCGAAATCGCGCTGAAGTTCGCGAACGTCGACTGTATCAAGGAGCCGATCCCGGTCGTGCCGACCATCCACTATCAGATGGGCGGTATTCCGACGAACATTCACGGCCAGGTCGTGGGTACGTCGAAGGGTCACGAAGAGCCGGTCAACGGTTTTTACGCAGTGGGCGAATGCTCGTGCGTGTCGGTGCACGGTGCGAACCGTCTCGGTACGAACTCGCTGCTCGACCTGGTGGTGTTCGGCCGCGCTGCCGGCAATCACATCGTCAAGCACGTGAAGGAAATCAAGGAGCACAAGCCGCTGCCGGCCGACGCCGCTGATTTCGCGCTGTCGCGTCTGGCGAAGCTGGAAAGCTCGTCCTCAGGCGAGTACGCGCAATCGGTCGCAAACGACATCCGCGGCACGATGCAGAAACACGCTGGCGTGTTCCGTACCTCGGCGTTGCTGTCGGAAGGCGTCGAGCGCATCCGCGAAGTGGCTGACCGCGTCGACAGCATCCATCTGAAGGACAAGTCGAAGGTGTTCAACACGGCACGTGTCGAAGCGCTGGAAGTGGCGAACCTGATCGAAGTGGCCCGCGCCACGATGGTTTCGGCCGAAGCGCGTAAGGAAAGCCGTGGCGCGCACGCGCAGAACGACTTCGAACATCGCGACGACGAAAACTGGCTGCGCCATACGCTGTGGTTCAGCGAAGGCGATCGCCTCGACTACAAGCCGGTTCACATGCAACCGCTGACGGTCGAATCGGTTCCGCCGAAAGCGCGGACCTTCTAAGGCACAAGTCAAAGGAATTCAGAAATGGCAAAGCGTACATTTGAGATTTATCGCTACGACCCGGACAAGGACGCAGCGCCACGCATGCAAACGTACGAGATCGAAATCGACTCGCACGAACGCATGTTGCTCGACGCGCTGCTGAAGTTGAAGGCAGTTGACGAAACGCTGTCGTTCCGCCGCTCGTGCCGCGAAGGCGTGTGCGGTTCGGACGCCATGAACATCAATGGCAAGAACGGTCTGGCCTGCCTGCAGAACATGAACGATCTGCCGCAAAAGATCGTGCTGCGTCCGCTGCCGGGACTGCCGGTCATTCGCGACCTGATCGTCGACATGACGCAGTTCTTCAACCAGTATCACTCGATCAAGCCGTACCTGATCAACGATACGCCGCCGCCGGAAAAGGAACGTCTGCAGTCGCCGGAAGAACGCGACGAGCTCGACGGCCTGTACGAATGTATTCTGTGCGCTAGCTGCTCGACTTCGTGCCCGAGCTTCTGGTGGAATCCGGACAAGTTCGTTGGTCCGGCCGGCCTGTTGCAAGCCTACCGTTTCATCGCGGACAGCCGCGACGAAGCGACGGGCGAACGCCTCGACAACCTGGAAGATCCGTATCGTCTGTTCCGTTGCCATACGATCATGAATTGCGTCGACGTTTGCCCGAAGGGCCTGAACCCGACCAAGGCGATTGGCAAGATCAAGGAATTGATGGTTCGCCGCGCTGTTTGAGATGGACGACACATCGCATCAGTCCGACCCTCTCCGCCGCGCGCGCCTTCGCTGGCGCGCGCGGCGGGGCCTGCTGGAAAACGATCTGATCTTTGAACGTTTTTTCGGCCGATATGAGCATGACCTCAGCGATGCCGACGTGGGCGCTCTCACGCGCCTGCTCGAGCTGAGCGATAACGACCTGATGGACTTGCTGCTCGCGCGCAAGGAACCGGAGGGCGACCTTGCCGACCCGGATGTGATCCGGGTGCTGGAGTTGCTGCGGAATGCCTGAGCGGCCCGTGTGCCGCTTGTCCGTTGTTCCAGGCGTGCAATTATCGAAAACCTGTTTCCATACTTCGATTGAGGATCTGCTATGACCCCGTCAGATGTTAAAGCCACGCTATCGTTCAGCGACAATTCGCCGAGCGTTGAAATGCCGATCTACAAGGGCACTCTCGGCCCGGACGTGATCGACATCCGCAAACTGTACGGCCAGACCGGCAAGTTCACGTACGACCCGGGCTTCATGTCGACGGCGGCGTGCAATTCCGCGATCACCTACATCGACGGCGATAAGGGCGAGCTGCTGTACCGCGGCTACCCGATCGACAACCTCGCGGAAAACGCGGACTTCCTCGAAACCTGCTATCTGCTGCTGAAGGGCGAACTGCCAAACGCGCAGCAGAACGCCGAGTTTGTGAAGACGGTCACGAACCACACGATGGTGCATGAGCAAATGCACTTCTTCTTCCGTGGTTTCCGTCGCGACGCACACCCGATGGCGATTCTGGTCGCTGCAGTCGGCGCATTGTCGGCCTTCTATCACGACTCGCTCGACATCAACAATCCGCGTCACCGTGAAGTGTCGGCCATTCGCATGATCGCGAAGCTGCCTACGCTCGTCGCCATGGCGTACAAGTACAGCATCGGCCAGCCATTTGCGTACCCGAAGAACGACTTGTCGTACAGCGCGAACTTCATGCACATGATGTTCTCGAACCCGTGCGAAGAGTACAAGGTCAACGACGTA
>NZ_JARESR010000068.1:0-6192 GCF_046028015.1 Paraburkholderia sp. RL17-383-BIF-A
CTGCCAGCCGCCAACGCCGAACTGGCGAAACGCTTCCTTGAAGCCAGGCGTCGCGGTGACCACGCCATCTTTCCAGTTGCTCGGATTGCGATCGCCTTCGACATTCAGCGGCGCCAGCACTTCGCCGCACAGTTTCGCCGACTCTTCGAGCACGGCCTGCGCGGTGTCGAGATTCGCGTCTTCGAAGCCCGGCAGCGTCGCGATGTGTTCGAGACCGGCCAGTTCTTTCATCACGAACAGCATGTCCTTGATGGGTGCGCTATACATCTCCGTCTCCTTGATATGGGTATGCGAACGAGAGGCTTGCCATGCGAAACCCGCAATTCGGGCATGGACGGCAGCTCGGATGACCCATCCTACTGCCTCGCGTGCGTACGCCCGATGGCGAAATCTGCCGTTTCATTGACAAAAGCTGCCGTTTTTCCGTCGGCAGAAAGCGCGGACCTGGCCGGGAGAGGATTGGCCGATTATGTCAATGAATCGGCCAAGCTTGCTAATGCTCAGGGAAGCGGGCGAATCTAGAATAGACTGAACATGCAGCCTGACGCTGCCCTCAGCGATGTTTGCGACTGGACTGACTGGCCATATTTGTCATGCCGGGCGTTCGACACCTTCCAAAGCATCGCGAGTGAAGACCCTACCGGAGACAAGCCCATGGACCTGTTTGGCCAGATGATGTACGCGCCGTTATTGTTGTCGTCGTTGCTCCAGCAGGCCGCGCGGCACTCCAGTAAGGTCGAGATCGTGTCGCGCCGCGTCGAGGGTGATATCCACCGCTACACCTATCGCGACTGCCATATCCGCTCGATGCAGCTCGCGAATGCGCTGACAGCGTACGGGATCCAACCTGGCGACCGGATCGGCACGCTCGCGTGGAACGGGTATCGCCACATGGAAATGTACTATGGCGTATCCGGCATTGGCGCCGTTTGTCATACCATCAATCCGCGGCTTTTCGCTGAGCAGATCGCCTATATCGTCAACCACGCGCAAGACCGGTTTATCTGTTTCGACATGTCGTTTGCACCGCTTGTCGAGCAGATTGCCCACCAATGTCCGCTTGTCGAGAAGTGGATCATGTTGTGCGACGAGTCGGCATTGCCGGAAACATTCGCTGTGCCATTGGAGAGCTATGAAACGTTGATCGCCGGTCAGCCTCAGTCGTTCGACTGGCCGCGCTTCGACGAGCAGCGCGCAGCGGTTTTGTGCTACACGTCCGGGACGACCGGCAATCCGAAAGGCGTGCTGTATTCGCATCGCTCGCTCAGTCTGATGGCCTATGGGTCGGCGTTGCCGGATACGCTGTGTCTGTCCGCGACGGATACGGTTGCGCCCGTCGTGCCGATGTTCCATGTCAATGCGTGGGGGCTGCCGTTTTCGGCGCCGCTCGTGGGCGCCAAGCTGGTGCTCCCCGGGCCGAAGCTCGACGGCGAGTCGCTGTGGACGCTGTTCGAGCAGGAAGGCGTCACCTTCTCGGCCGGCGTGCCGACTATCTGGCTTGGCCTCGTCGACTACATGCGGCGTGCGGGCAAGCACAGCACGCACTTCAAGCGCGCGATCGTCGGGGGCTCGGCGTGCCCGCCGCAACTCGCTTCGTCGTTGCGCGAGCTTGGCATCAAAGCCGTGCATGCGTGGGGTATGACGGAACTGTCGCCGCTCGGCACCGTATGCTCGCCGTCGCATGGCTACGAGGAGAAGTCCGCTGAGGAGCAGAAGTGCACCGATGCAAAACAGGGGCGCGCCGTGCCCGGCATCGATCTGAAGATCGTCGGTTCGGGCGGCGTGGAGTTGCCGTGGGACGGTAAATCGGCGGGCGATCTGATGGCGCGTGGCCACTGGGTGCTGGATCGTTACTACGGCGTCGAGCAAACGGCGCTGGAAGACGGGTGGTTCTCAACGGGCGACGTTGCAACGATCGATTCCGACGGTTATATGCAGATCACGGATCGAAGCAAGGATGTCATCAAATCCGGCGGCGAATGGATTTCATCAATCGAACTCGAACATGTCGCAATGTCTCATCCCGAGATCGAATCAGCGGCTTGCATTGGGTGCGAGCACCCGAAATGGGACGAGCGTCCGTTGTTGATCGCGGTAAGGCGTGCTGGCAGCACATTGAGCGCGCAGCAATTGTTGGCGTTTTACGATGGCAAGGTCGCCAAGTGGTGGATTCCAGATGATGTGGTTTTCGTTCCCGAGATGCCGCTGACCGCGACCGGAAAGCTCCAGAAACTGGTTCTGAAGCAGCGATTTGGCAAGCATCTCGTCGATGCAGCGAAGCCCTCGGCGTAGGCTCGAACGCAAATCACTCAAATCATCTTGCGGTAGGCCTGTGGCGTACTGCCCGTCCAGTGGCGGAACGCGCGGTGAAAGGCGGTCGGATCGTCAAAACCCACTTCGTAGGCAATCACGCCGATGGCATCGGCCGAACGCGTGAGACGCTGGACAGCAATGTCACGGCGCAGTTCGTCTTTGATTGCCTGGAAGGTCGTACCTTCAATCGAGAGGCGGCGGCACAGCGTTCTCACTGAGTAGTGCAGACCCTGTGCGACGACTCCGATTGTTGGAATCTCGGGCAGGCAACCCGCAATGTATTGGCGCACCTGGTGACAAACCATCTGCTCAGCAAACGACACGAAGATCCAGTCTTCCGGCGCGCGCGCCAGAAACTTCTTCAGATCGGACTTGTGTTGCCGGATGGCCATGTCGAGATATCTGGCGTCGAACGACATGCAGGTCTGAGTGCAAGCGAAATGCACCGGTCCGGGAAACAGGTAAAGGTAGTCGGTCTCCCGCGATGGCCGCGGGAAATCGAACTCCACCTTGACCAGAGGGATTTTCTGCCCGATTAGCCAGGACGCCACACCGTGCACGAGCTTTAACATCAGCTCCTGGCCAAGCGCATTCTGAGACCTGTTTGCCTCGTTCGCGATGAGTTCGATCCTGCAGAGCGACTCGTCGCGTTGCGACTTCACGGTGAAGTCGTCGAGAATCAGGTGGAAGAACTGCCCGAACCGATGCATCGCGACATCCAGCCGAGGAGCGTCGAGCAGGCTGAGGCACAGATACTTGAGCGTGCCATTGCGCAATGGCCGGCTGAAAATGCCAGGCATTTCATCGTCATATTCGGCCGCAAGCAACCGATAGAGTGTTGAGAACTGCTCCTGCGTAACGCGCGCTCCCGGTCTGTGCAGCAATGCATGCGGGATGCCGGATCGTTCAGCCAGCCTCTCAATCGCCATGGGGTCTGCGCCGGCTAGAAAGCCGTTGACCAAGGACATTGAGACGGTAGCCGAGAGCGAGTTCAAGGGGGCGGTACAGTTGTGCGCAACTGCTCGATGTTATGCGTGGCTTATTTTGTCATAGGTCGGGGCCGAATGCGAATGGGCGATAGGCGAGGCGCGCAAACGTACGCCTCGCGGGCGGAAACGGCTGAAGACAGCTGTCGCATGATCTGCCAGCCGCCGCGCTTGCTTAGTTACCGGGTTGGAATACCTTCAGTCTATTGTCGACGCGCTGCACACCGGCGACGCTCTGCGCAACGGTAACGGCGCGAGCGATCTGCTTGTCATCCGGCGCACTGCCGACCAGCGTCACCACACCGTCTTTCGCAAGAATCGAAATTCCCGACGAGTTAAGCCCCTTCGATGCAGTCAGCGCGTGCCGAACGTTCTTCTGCACCAGGTGATTCTGCGCGCGACGCGCTTTCGGGCCGGATTGGGGCGCAGCTTGGGGTGCAGCCACGGGCGCGGACGACGCTATATCGTCGGACGCTGCGGTCTGTGCCAGCGCCGAAACCGAGATGATGGATGCGACACACAATGTGATCGTCTGAACGACTGCTGATTTCATAAGAACTCCAAGAGAGCTTTGCTGGGTAAATATCGACCGCGCTTTTGAGGGGGGCGCGCTTTCGTAGAAATTTGCCATCACATCATCGATATGCAGGGCGGAGCGCCGCACCTGGCAATCGCCATTCTATGGGGATGACTACCCTGTATTCGTCGATGTCGCAGGAAGAGACTGTTGTCGAAACGGTGAGTAAATCGGAGGCTTTGGAAGCGTGTATAGAAGTGACCGGTTTGTCTGGAAGCGTTCAGTTTCGAGTCAGCCTTTGGTACTCCGCGCAGCGCATTCGGTTCAGCGCAATAGCCGAAGCGTGTAGTACAGGCTAATTCTGTAAAGGTGTTTTCGAGGTTGTCGCGTATATCGGGAGTGAGGACGCGTTTAATATGCCGTCGCGCCTAACCGGGAAGCACTATTTCCGGTCTGCTGCGAGAGCTTCGATAACGCAATTGCAAAAGCATTGCGCGAGATCAATAAGACGGGCCTCGCCTACACCACCATCTCGAGATTCGATGAAAACTGCTGTTGCGTCCCGCTAGTCAACTGTATTGGATGCGCGTTGGCCGGTCGGGCCGGTCATCGAGAGAAGTAGCACGGGGTACTGTTCAATGATTCACGTCGTTCTGTCCGCTTTCCGGTGGCCACTGGTTGTGCTGTGTTTCATGGCCACGCTATACGCGGTCGTCGCAGCGCTCGCGACACCGTTTCTGCGCGCGAGCCGGTCGGGCAGAAACCGATTTCAGCAATACGGGGCAATGGTCGACGGCGTCAGCGTATTGAAACCTTTGTGCGGGGCTGAGCCGAGGCTATACGAGAATCTCGCCACGTTCTGCGAGCAGACGCATTCCCACTTCCAGATTCTGTTCGGCGTGTCCTCGCCCGACGATGCCGCAATTCCAGTTGTGAGGCGTTTGCAGGCTGCGTATCCGGACCGCGACATTGAACTCGCAATCGATTCCCGGGTGCATGGCTGCAATCTGAAGGTGAGTAATCTCATCAACTTGGTTGAACGGTCCAAGTACGACATCATCGTGATCGCCGACAGCGATATCGCAGTCAACTCCGACTATTTGCGTACTGTCTCCGCGCCGTTGGCCGATGCCGGAGTCGGCGTGGTGACGTGTCTTTACGTCGCGCAGAGTGTGGGTGGCTTCTGGCCTCGCCTGGGCGCGCTCTTCATCAACGAGTGGTTTGCGCCTTCCGTGCGGGTGGCGCACGCGGTTGGCTCCCGCCGGTTTGGCTTTGGCGCGACCCTCGCATTGCGACGCACGACGCTTGAGCGCATCGGCGGCTTCGCCGTGCTGAAAGATTGCCTGGCCGACGACTACTGGCTCGCGGAGCACGTCCGTAACCTTGGACTCCGCACGGTGCTGTCACCTGTGATGGTGGCTACGGACGTCATTGAACCGACATTCGCGACCCTGTGGCTGAGGGAAACCCGCTGGTTGCGTACGATCCGGTCAGTGAATCAGCCGGGGTTCGCGTCGCTCATCATCACGTTTGCCACACCATGGATTGTGGCCGGTGCATGGCTGGCGTTAGATTTTCGTTCGGGCGAGCTAGCAAGCGCGCATCCCTGGGGAGCAACGGCGCTGGCGGTGAATTCGGCCATAGGCGTGGCCGCGCGAATAGTGCTCCACGCGCGTGGCGCGCGTGATTCACATTCGTTCTGGCGAGATCTGCCACTCGTGCCGCTGCGTGATACGTTGCTGGCGTTGCAATGGCTTGCGGGAGCGTTCGGTTCTCACGTTGTGTGGCGCGGAGCGCGCGTGCCGGTCGCACCGGCCAGCAACCCGATCAATCCTTCCGTATAAACGCGCCGGATTCCACTGAAGCATCCGATGGACTTTGAAATGACATACAGTTCGCTCGCGCAACGCGAAATTTTCCCTATAGAACACAAGTTGCCGGAGCAATCATGAAAGCGCTTTTTTTGCAGGCGCCGTCGTACGACGGCTTCGATGGTGGCGCGGGATCGCGCTATCAGGCCAAACGCGAAGTCCGCTCGTTCTGGTATCCGACGTGGCTTGCGCAGCCTGCGGCACTCGTGCCCGACAGCCGCGTGCTCGATGCACCGGCAGATGGTCTGTCGGTGGATCAAACGCTCGACATTGCGCAGCAATACGATCTGGTGGTGATCCACACCAGCACGCCGTCCTTTCCCACCGACGCCCTGTTCGCCGAAGACCTGAAGAAGCGCAAGCCGTCCGTACTGATCGGCATGGTGGGCGCGAAGGTCGCCGTCGATCCTCACAATTCGCTGGTTGCCACCGAGGCGATCGATTTCCTCTGCCGCGAAGAATTCGACTTCACCTGTCAGGAAGTGGCCGAAGGCAAACCGTTCTC
>NZ_JARESR010000069.1:0-3222 GCF_046028015.1 Paraburkholderia sp. RL17-383-BIF-A
GGGAGCCTGACGATTACCTACTTTCACACGGGAATCCGCACTATCATCGGCGTGGAGTCGTTTCACGGTCCTGTTCGGGATGGGAAGGGGTGGGACCGACTCGCTATGGTCATCAGGCATGACTTGTTGCTGCGCTGTCTTTGGGGACAGCCCAACCAATCTGGAAGAAGTAGTTTCTGGTGATGCTCACCAGAGAAGCTTGGGGTTGTGTTGTTTCTGGCACAACACTGATCACTCAACCGTGTGTGGCGTCCCTGCCCCCTTCGGGGGTGGGATGCTCGTAAGTGCTGAAGCACTAACGATCATCGCAAAACACACCTGTTATAGGATCAAGCCTTACGGGCAATTAGTATCAGTTAGCTTAACGCATTACTGCGCTTCCACACCTGACCTATCAACGTCCTGGTCTTGAACGACCCTTCAAGGGGCTCGAAGCCCCGGGGATATCTCATCTTAAGGCGAGTTTCCCGCTTAGATGCTTTCAGCGGTTATCTCTTCCGAACATAGCTACCCGGCGATGCCACTGGCGTGACAACCGGTACACCAGAGGTTCGTCCACTCCGGTCCTCTCGTACTAGGAGCAGCCCCCTTCAAATATCCAGCGCCCACGGCAGATAGGGACCAAACTGTCTCACGACGTTTTAAACCCAGCTCACGTACCTCTTTAAATGGCGAACAGCCATACCCTTGGGACCGGCTACAGCCCCAGGATGAGATGAGCCGACATCGAGGTGCCAAACACCGCCGTCGATATGAACTCTTGGGCGGTATCAGCCTGTTATCCCCAGAGTACCTTTTATCCGTTGAGCGATGGCCCTTCCATACAGAACCACCGGATCACTATGACCTGCTTTCGCACCTGCTCGACTTGTCGGTCTCGCAGTTAAGCACGCTTATGCCATTGCACTATCAGCACGATTTCCGACCGTACCTAGCGTACCTTCGTACTCCTCCGTTACACTTTGGGAGGAGACCGCCCCAGTCAAACTGCCTACCATGCACTGTCCCCAGTCCGGATAACGGACCAAGGTTAGAACCTCAAACAAACCAGGGTGGTATTTCAAGGTCGGCTCCACGCAGACTGGCGTCCACGCTTCAAAGCCTCCCACCTATCCTACACAGACCGGTTCAAAGTCCAATGCAAAGCTACAGTAAAGGTTCATGGGGTCTTTCCGTCTAGCCGCGGGGAGATTGCATCATCACAAACACTTCAACTTCGCTGAGTCTCGGGAGGAGACAGTGTGGCCATCGTTACGCCATTCGTGCAGGTCGGAACTTACCCGACAAGGAATTTCGCTACCTTAGGACCGTTATAGTTACGGCCGCCGTTTACCGGGACTTCAATCAAGAGCTTGCACCCCATCATTTAATCTTCCGGCACCGGGCAGGCGTCACACCCTATACGTCCACTTTCGTGTTTGCAGAGTGCTGTGTTTTTATTAAACAGTCGCAGCCACCAGTTTATTGCAACCCCTTCACCCTTCTGGCGCAGGCCAGTCAAGCTACAGGGGCGTACCTTATCCCGAAGTTACGGTACCAATTTGCCGAGTTCCTTCTCCCGAGTTCTCTCAAGCGCCTTAGAATACTCATCTCGCCCACCTGTGTCGGTTTGCGGTACGGTCTTGTTAAACTGAAGCTTAGAGGCTTTTCTTGGAACCACTTCCAGTTGCTTCTTCACCGAAGTGAATGGCCTCACACCCTTGAATTCCGCGCCCGGATTTGCCTAAGCGCCTTCTCCAATGCAAGGACCGGGACTTCCAACACCCGGACAACCTTCCGCGATCCGTCCCCCCATCGCATTTAACAATGGTGCAGGAATATTAACCTGCTTCCCATCAGCTACGCATTTCTGCCTCGCCTTAGGGGCCGACTCACCCTACGCCGATGAACGTTGCGTAGGAAACCTTGGGCTTACGGCGAGGGGGCCTTTCACCCCCTTTATCGCTACTCATGTCAGCATTCGCACTTCCGATACCTCCAGCGCACTTTTCAATGCACCTTCGCAGGCTTACGGAACGCTCTCCTACCATGCACATAAATGTGCATCCGCAGCTTCGGTATATTGCTTAGCCCCGTTACATCTTCCGCGCAGGACGACTCGATCAGTGAGCTATTACGCTTTCTTTAAAGGATGGCTGCTTCTAAGCCAACCTCCTGACTGTTTTAGCCTTCCCACTTCGTTTCCCACTTAGCAATATTTGGGGACCTTAGCTGGCGGTCTGGGTTGTTTCCCTCTTGACACCGGACGTTAGCACCCGATGTCTGTCTCCCGTGATTGCACTCTTCGGTATTCGGAGTTTGCTATGGCGTAGTAATCCGCAATGGACCCCACAACCATGACAGTGCTCTACCCCCGAAGGTGATACACGAGGCACTACCTAAATAGTTTTCGGAGAGAACCAGCTATTTCCAGGTTTGTTTAGCCTTTCACCCCTATCCACAGCTCATCCCCTAACTTTTCAACGTTAGTGGGTTCGGACCTCCAGTACGTGTTACCGCACCTTCATCCTGGCCATGGATAGATCACCTGGTTTCGGGTCTACACCCAGCGACTGAACGCCCTGTTCGGACTCGCTTTCGCTACGCCTGCCCTAATCGGTTAAGCTTGCCACTGAATGTAAGTCGCTGACCCATTATACAAAAGGTACGCCGTCACCCCTTGCGAGGCTCCGACTGTTTGTATGCATGCGGTTTCAGGATCTATTTCACTCCCCTCCCGGGGTTCTTTTCGCCTTTCCCTCACGGTACTGGTTCACTATCGGTCGATCACGAGTATTTAGCCTTGGAGGATGGTCCCCCCATCTTCAGACAGGATTTCACGTGTCCCGCCCTACTTGTCGTACACCTAGTTCTTCCTCGCTGTTTTCGTCTACAGGGCTATCACCTGCTATGGCGGCACTTTCCAGAGCCTTCGACTAACAATGAAGATAAAGAGTACAGGCTGGTCCCATTTCGCTCGCCACTACTCTGGGAATCTCGGTTGATTTCTTTTCCTGCGGTTACTTAGATGTTTCAGTTCACCGCGTTCGCTTCACGTAGCCTATGTATTCAGCTACGGATACTCCATAAGGAGTGGGTTTCCCCATTCGGATATCGGTGGATCAAAGCTCGTTTGCCAGCTCCCCACCGCTTTTCGCAGGCTACCGCGTCCTTCATCGCCTGTGATCGCCAAGGCATCCACCACATGCACTTGTTCGCTTGACCCTATAACGGGTGTGTCTC
>NZ_JARESR010000007.1:0-285417 GCF_046028015.1 Paraburkholderia sp. RL17-383-BIF-A
GAACGAGCCGTCTTCCTGCACGTCGAAATATTGACGGACTTCATCCGGTGCGGACGCCCACATCGAGCGAATCGCCACCACGCGCGGCTCCGGCGTGCGCATGCGCGCCACCCACGAACTGAACTCGATATCGATGCGCCAACGCTCGCGAATCGATGCTTGAAGACCCGCCGCGGCGAATAACGCGAGCCATTCGTCGGCGCGGTAATCGCGGATATGCGACGCATCGCGCAACAACTCGATCGCCTGAATATGCGTGTCGAGCAGCGGATGATCACTGCCGGCGATATCGATGAACAGCACCTTGCCGCCCGGCTTCAGCACGCGACGCACTTCGGCGAGCGCGAGCGGCACGTCGTGCCAGTGATGCGCGCTCATCCGGCTGATCACCCAGTCGAACGAATGATCGGCGAACGGCAGCACCTCGGCCGCGCCCTGCTGCGTGCGGATGTTGTCGAGGCCGCGCTCCTTAGCGGCGCCCTCCACCGTCGCCAGCATTGGCGGCGCGATGTCGTACGCGACCACCGCTTTCGCGTGCGGCGCCACCGCGAAACTCGCGTGGCCCGCGCCGCAGCCCATGTCGAGCGCCGTCGCATCCGGCGTCGCCGCGATCGCTTCGGCCAGCGTCCGCAGATCGGCGCCGGTGGCATGAGTCGGGCTCGTCAGATAAGCGGCGGCGGTCGAGCCGAAGGCGTCGGCGACCTGATCGTGATGCTTCATGGAAGGCTCCGGTTAGGGGTGTCGGGTAGCGCTGGCAGGCGTCGTGCCGTTCCAGCCGCTACATCGCTACAATAGAGCCCGCCGTGTACCAGTACAAGTTAAGCAATTATTCTGGTATCTCTATTACCTCCCTGCGCTTCGCCGGCCCAACACCAACCGCCCGCTCAGAATGACCACGCCGTCTTCCGCCGACCACCCGCCGCCACTCGACGCCACGCCGGCCCGCGCGCTCGGCGACTTCATCCGCGCGCACCGTGAGCGGCTCTCGCCGCAAGCGGTCGGCCTGCCGCCCGGTCCGCGCCGCCGCACGCCCGGACTCCGGCGCGAGGAAGTCGCGCAACTGTGCGGCGTGAGTCCCACCTGGTACACGTGGATCGAACAGGGCCGCCCGGTTTCCGCTTCCGCCGAGGCGCTCGCGCGTATCGCGGTCGCCTTGCAACTGTCGCGCGCGGAGCGGGCCTATCTGTTCGAACTGGCCGCCCAGCGCGACCCGGCGGAGCCCGATCCGGCCGCCGCCGACGCCCCCGCCACCCTGCTGGAAACCGTGCAGCTCGTGAACGCGCCGGCCTACGTGCTCGACCGTCAGTGGAATGCGCTTGCGTGGAATGCGCGCGCCGCCGACCTGTTCGTGGGCTGGCTGGATGGCGCGCACGACCGCAATCTGCTGCGCTACACGTTCACCGAACCGGCCGCGCGCGAGCTGATCGTCGATTGGGAAACGCGTGCGCGGCGGCTCGCCGCCGAATTCCGCGCCGACTCGATCCGCCATCTGAACGACGCGCCCACGCGCGGGCTGATCGACTCGCTCACTGCGGCGAGCGACGCGTTCGCGCGCTTCTGGGCCTCGCAGGACGTGGGCGGCCGCGAAGGCGGACGGCGCGAGTTCAACCATCCGCGCGAGGGCCGCATCGTGTACGACCAGATCACGTTCAAGCCGGCGCATCGGGAGGATTTGAAGCTCGTGGTGCTGGTGCGTGAGTAGGCGATGAACTGGCTTGACGCCCCGCCGGTGTTAAAATCCCTGTCTTTCTCCGCTTAGGCGGCTGCTTCGCACGGTACGTGCATGCGCGCCGTCAGCCTCCTCACCGCTCGCTCAACTGCCGCTTAACTGCCCAACACCATGACGTCCCAACTGCACAAAAAAGGCGAAGCCTGGTCGGCTCGCTTCTCGGAGCCGATGTCGGAGCTCGTCAAACGCTACACGTCGTCGGTTTTCTTCGACAAGCGTCTGGCGCTCGTCGATATCGAAGGGTCGCTCGCGCACGCCTCGATGCTGGCCGCACAGAAGATAATCGCCGCCGACGACCTCGCCGCGATCCAACGCGGCATGGCGCAGATCAAGGGTGAAATCGAGCGAGGCGAGTTCGAGTGGCAACTCGATCTGGAAGACGTGCACCTGAACATCGAAGCACGCCTGACCGCGCTGATCGGCGACGCCGGCAAGCGCCTGCACACCGGCCGCTCGCGTAACGACCAGGTCGCGACGGATATCCGCCTGTGGCTGCGCGGCGAGATCGACCGGATCGGCGGCCTGCTGACCGAATTGCGTACGGCCCTGCTCGACATGGCGGAGAAAAACGCGTCGACCATCATGCCGGGCTTCACTCACCTGCAAGTGGCGCAGCCGGTCACGTTCGGCCACCACCTGCTCGCCTACGTCGAAATGTTTTCGCGCGACGCCGAGCGCATGATCGACTGCCGCAAGCGCGTGAACCGTCTGCCGCTCGGCGCGGCTGCGCTCGCCGGCACCAGCTATCCGATCGACCGTCACGCGGTGGCGAAGACGCTGGGCTTCGACGGCATCTGCGCGAACTCGCTGGACGCGGTGTCCGACCGCGACTTCGCGATCGAATTCACGGCGGCGTCGGCGCTCGTCATGACGCACATCTCGCGCTTCTCCGAAGAACTCGTGCTGTGGATGAGCCCGCGCGTCGGCTTCATCGATCTGGCCGACCGCTTCTGCACCGGCTCGTCGATCATGCCGCAGAAGAAGAACCCGGACGTACCCGAACTCGCGCGCGGCAAGACCGGCCGTGTGAACGGCCATCTGATCGCGCTGCTCACGCTGATGAAAGGCCAGCCGCTCGCGTACAACAAGGACAACCAGGAAGACAAGGAGCCGCTGTTCGATACCGTCGATACGGTTGCGGATACGCTGCGCATCTTCGCTGAAATGGTCGCCGGTATTTCGGTGAAGCCGCAAGCCATGCGCGACGCTGCGCTGCAAGGCTTCTCGACGGCAACCGATCTGGCCGACTATCTGGTCAAGCGCGGCCTGCCGTTCCGCGACGCGCACGAAGCGGTGGCGCTCGCCGTGCGCGTGTGCGCGGATCGCGGCTGCGACCTGGCGGATCTGACGCTCGAGGAAATGCGTAAGGAACTGCCGAACGTCGCACATCTGATCGGCGAGGACGTGTTTTCGTATCTGACGCTGGAGGGGTCGGTGGCGAGCCGCAATCATCCGGGTGGCACGGCGCCGGAGCAGGTGCTCGCAGCGGTGAAGGCGGCGCGTGAAGCGTTGAAGTAAGGGAGGCGCGCGGCATGCGGTGAGCCGGCGACAATGTGCTCATTGCTTGCTTCGCACCTTCTTGCGCAGGGCTTGCGGCTTGCAAACAGAAAGGCGAACTCGTTATCGGGCTCGCCTTTTGTTTTTCCGCTGCGCACAAGAAAAAGCCCGCGCGAAGCGGGCTAAATGAAAGACTTCCACCGATGCCTCTCGAAAGAGGCCATCGAAGTGTAGGCGTGTTTTCGCCGCGCACCAATCCGCTCATATTTCAGGCTATTACAGGGGCTCGGCCACGAACACCGGGCGAACGCCAATTGCTTCCTGGCGTATTTTGACTACCATCAAGTTAGACCCTGCCCCATGTTTTCTCCAACGACGATGCTCACCCGCACACGTCACCTTCGCCGCCTCACCGCACGCCGTACATCAGGCTTCAACGCCTGGCAGGCGCCTATGCGCGGCATGCTGTTCGCCGCAGCGCTGGGCATCGCGCTGGCCGGCTGCACCATCACGCCGCCGCCCCACCCGGTCGTCTCGACACCCGCGGCCGCCGTCAACAGCGCGACGCTGGACCAATATAGCGATGCCGTGGCCAGACGCATCATCGAACGCAATCCGTCTTATGTGCTGCGCGGCACGCCGCAAGCCATGCTGCGCTCGCTCGTCGTGGTCTCGTTCACGGTGGACCGCAACGGTCACGTAGTGCAGTCGTCGGTGTACCGCACCAATGGCGACGACGAAGCCGAGAGCACCGCGCTTGCCACCTTGCGCCGCGCCGCGCCGCTGCCGCAACCGCCCGGCAAATTGCTGAACGGCCGCGGTCAGCTCGAGCTTTTCGAAGACTGGCTGTTCAACGACGACGGCAAATTCCAGCTCCGCGAGCTCGCTTCGCCGCAAGCGCTAACCATTGATTGAACGCGCTTAACCTCTCGCAACGCACGCGGCCAAACCGCAGCCGCCTTGCTGCGCCGCCGCCGCGCTCGCTATAATTTTCCGATTCCCTGCGCCGGAGCCTTCCGGCACGGCTCACACCGCCCGCTCACCCGCCGGCGCGGCAAGAGTCCGATTGCAGCGGCCGCCCGCGCCATCCGCGAGCGCCGCCTGCTCGATGCACGACGCGCGCCCCGTGATCCCACATAGTCAGTGCGTTGCGCCGCACCGGCCGCCTCGGCTTGCTAGTCGCCCACATCCCGCCTGATTATTCCCCTGGTGTGGCCGCGTTCGCGGGCTGACTTTGCCGGTTGCCGTTGTAAGCTGTCGCTTAGTCGCCCGCACCCCACGTGGCCGCCCACCGGCCGCGCGAGGAGCAAGCGCGAACCCAAACAAAGATGCCGCCACTCGCGCACCGCCCGCTCACGCACCGGGGCGCTTCACGGCATCACGACATATGGAGACCCTGCATGTCCACATCGCCGATTTCCGCGGCCCAGCCCAACGCGGCCGGGCAGAACAAGAGTTCGCGGATCATCTTCGCGAGCTTTATCGGCACCGCGATCGAGTTCTACGATTTCTACGTCTATGCGACCGCCGCGGCGCTCGTCATCGGACCGGTTTTTTTCCCGCATGGCTCGGCGACGGCTCAGGCCTTGTCGGCCTTCGTCACGTTCGGCATCGCCTTCGTGGCGCGGCCGATCGGCTCGTTCCTGTTCGGTCACTTCGGCGACCGCATCGGCCGTAAGTCGACGCTCGTCGCGTCGCTGCTGGTGATGGGCGTATCCACCACGCTGATCGGCTTCGTGCCGGGCTACGATTCGATCGGCAGCCTCGCGCCGATCCTGTTGTGCATCTTGCGTTTCGGCCAAGGCATCGGCCTGGGCGGCGAATGGGGCGGCGCGGCGCTGCTCGCCACCGAGAACGCCCCGGCCGGCAAACGCGGCTGGTTCGGCATGTTCCCGCAGCTCGGGCCGTCGATCGGTTTTCTGGCATCCAACGGCCTGTTCTTCGCGCTGGCGCTTTCGTTGAGCGACGAGCAATTTCGCAGCTGGGGCTGGCGCGTGCCGTTCCTCGTAAGCGCCGTGCTGGTCGCGCTCGGCCTGTACGTGCGGCTGAAAATCGCCGAGACCCCGGCATTCCAGGCGGCGATTGAGCGCCAGGAACGCGTCAAGGTGCCGATCGCCACACTGCTGTCGCAACACTGGGTGCCGACTCTGCTCGGCGCGCTGGCGATGGTGGTCTGCTACACCCTCTTCTATAACGCCACCACGTTCTCGCTGTCGTACGGCGTCTCCGTGCTGCATATTCCGCGGCCGACATTCCTCGGCCTGCTGTGCATAGCCGTGGTGTTCATGGCGCTCGCCACGCCGCTGTCGGCCTGGGCCGCCGACCGCTATGGACGCAAGCCGGTGCTGATCGTCGGCATCATCGCGGCGATCCTGTCGGGCTTCACGATGGCGCCGCTGCTCGGCAGCGGACAGACGTCGCTCGTGCTGCTGTTCCTCGTCATCGAACTGTTCCTGATGGGCGTGACCTTCGCGCCGATGGGCGCGCTGCTGCCGGAGCTGTTCCCGACCAACGTGCGCTATACCGGCGCGGGCGTGTCGTACAACCTCGGCGGGATTCTTGGCGCGTCCGTGGCGCCGTATATCGCGCAAATGCTCGCCGCGCGCGGCGGGCTGCCATGGGTCGGGGCGTATGTGTCGATCGCAGCGGCGGTCAGCATGATCGGCGTGCTGTGCATGCGTGAAACGCGCGATACACGCTTGATGTAACGACAGGCGCCGCCTTGGCGCCCGCTTCTCCCCGCGATGCCGCTGCAGAGTGCAATTCTCGCGCTGCTGCGGCGGCATCCACCGCCCCCGCTTCACACCCGCCGCTTGCCGAGCATTCCTGAGTAAATTCCCTGCCTTGCGCGTCTTTTTGACTTGCCTATACTCGACTCGAATAACCCTTTGGCGAGCAGGGAGGCACACATGAACATTCATCTTCACAACGCGGATATCGTGATGATCATTGCGCTGGCGCTGCTAGGTTCATTGTTGCTTGCATTGCGCTTTCGTCCGGCGACATGGAAGGGCATTGTCGTCGAAGCGTTGGCGGCGAATGCCGCGGCTATCGCCGCGGTCGTCGCGTTCGAAATGCTGCTGGCCTGACAAGCACTGAGGGCCGCAGCGCCATGACGCGCCGCAGCCCTCAGCAGGAAACCTTATCGGTAGTAGTAGCCGCCGTGATGGTAGTAGCCACCACCACCGCCGTAGTAGCCGGGTGCGGGTGCGACGATGCAGCCACCGAGTGCCGTTGCGAGCAGCGTGCCTGCGATCAGGCTCAAGACTAAACGTTTCATTTTGTTCTCCATCGAGTCAGATTCATTCGAGCCGAAACCCCGAATGACTCGATTGGACACGACGGCGCCTCGCGCAAGCGTTGCCATTTGTAAGGGAAGATCACGAAGGTGTTACATGATCGTCGCCTGCAACACACTGCGTTCCGTGTGGGCTCCAGACGAATTCACATCAGAGGAAAACACCGCCTATACTGGTTTGAATGTGTCGGGGCGGCGCGGCCCTTGCTGGCAGCGCATACGCAATGCAAACTGCAAACGCGACCCGGCTTGCGGCGAAACGAATGCACAGCGGTAACGCCTTCGCACGACGCGCGAATTATCTGCGTAGGCAAGTAGGCACCCAACGAAAAGCGACACATTTAACAGGCGTGTAATGCGCGGCGCCTGTTGCGACGATTCCTCTCCGCCCGCTGTTCCCCGACGCGGGCGTTTTTTGGAGGCGTTACGAGGCAGCGCTTATTGGTTTGGGCACTGTACGTCACGCCTCTTTTCTTTTCGAGCAAACGATTGCGTGAGAAAGACCGCGCATGCTGCGCTCAGGCAGCGGTCGAGCCGTGTTGCACGGCCACGTCATGCGGCTCGGTATGAACGTAGTCGATCGCTTCGAGCGCGTCGCTGATGGACGGCACTGACTTGCCGTCGCCAATCGAGATGGAGCGGAACGGCGATTCGATGCCGTAATGCGCGGGCGGCGTCGCCACGAAGATCATCACCGTGCGCTTCTGCAGCGCGTGCGCAAGATGGACAAAGCCCGTGTCGGTGCCGATCACGAGGGCGCACGCGTCGATCATCTGCGCGATTTCGGTGACGCTCATTTTGGGCAGCACGGTCGCGCCCGGCAATTGCGACGCGATCTGCTCCGCTTCGAGCCGCTCGCCTTCCGAACCCCACGGCAACACCAGTTGAAAACCGCGTTGCGTCAACTCGCGGCCGATTGCCACCCAATGACTCACCGGCCACTTCTTGTCGTCTTTTGAGGTAGCGTGAAAGAACGCCGCGACCGGCGCACCGGTCGATACGAACGGCAGCTTCCCAGCCTCCGGCAGACGCAGCTTGAACACCGCCGGCCCTTCTATCTGATAGCCGAGCGCCTCACCCGCGTTGATGCGCATGCCGTGCCATGCATTGCACTTCGGACGCCGGCCAAAGCGCCCGGTATAAGCGAACGCGGCGCCGCGCTCGCCCAGGTCCGGAGCCTGATAGCCGATGCGCCGCGACGAGCGCGCCAGAAACGCGATGATCGCGCTCTTGTACACGCCCTGAATGTCGATGATGAAATCGTAGCGATACGCGCGCAATTCGGCGATGGACGCCCAGATCGATTTGAAATCGGCCCAACGGCGCGCTTTCTTGAAGCGGCGCAACGGCGCGCACAGCACGCGGTCCACGTTCTCGCTCCAGTGCACCACTTCGGCGAATGCTTCGTCGGCGGCCCAATCCACCTGAACGCCGGGAAACGCGCGTTTGATATCGGCGACGACGGGCAGAGCCTGCACGATATCGCCGAGTGAAGTGACCTTGACGATAAGGACGCGCTTCATTGAAGACCTGTGAGTTGTTCGAACATCAAGACATTTTAGCCGACGGAAGGGACAACCTTTACCGAACCGCGCAGCGCGGACGTCGGTCATTAATACGGGGGCTTACGTCGGAGCCATACACGCAGCCTTTTACACCATTTCAAAATACTTTCACACCGATTTATGGGCCTTGCGCGCCTTATACTGGCCCCTTTGCGCCAGCACTCGCCTATGTCCGTGCCACTTCCGCTTCGCTCGTCCAACATCGTTCGCCGCGCACGACGACTCTGGCGCCAATACGGCGTCTTCTGGCTCGGCGCGATCGCGGTCGGCCTCGTCGCCGTGCTGTACGCGAGGTTGATCGACTGGGGTTACAGCGAATTCCGCTCCCTTCAACACGAGCATGTGTGGGCGCCCCTGATCGTTACGCCCGCTGTCGGCGCGCTGGCCGTCTGGCTCACACGCAAATTTTTCCGCGGTGCCGAAGGCAGCGGCATTCCGCAGGTCATCGCCATCCTTCACTCGAAACCCGGCGAATACGGCGCGCGACTGCTGTCGTTTCCGATTCTGTTCGGCAAGATCGCCGTGTCGTTTCTGGCGATTCTCGGCGGCTTCACGATTGGCCGCGAAGGTCCGACCGTGCAGGTCGGAGCCGCGCTGATGTTCAATCTGCGGCGGCTCTATCCGCGCTCGAACGCATTGATCGAACGGCAACTGGTGCTGGCCGGCGCGGCGGCGGGCTTGTCCGCCGCGTTCAACACGCCGCTCGCCGGGATCGTCTTCGCGATCGAGGAATTGACGCGCAGTTTCGAGGCACGCACGAGTGGCGTGCTGATTACCGCGATCATCATCGCCGGCGTGATCGCGCTCGGGCTGAACGGCAATTACACCTATTTCGGCACCATTCAGATCGGCGCGCACTTCCCCGATCTGATGGCGCTTGCCGTGCTGCTCACGGCGGTCGTCACCGGCCTCGCGGGAGGCGCGTTCGGCTGGCTGCTGCTGAACACCGCGCGCTGGATTCCGGAGCCGCTGCGTCAGTTGCATAGTGAACGTCCCGTTACGTTCGCGGCGCTGTGCGGGTTGGTCATCGCGGTCGTCGGTCTGATGTCGGGCGGCACGACTTTCGGCAGCGGTTACGCGGAAGCGCGCGGCTTGCTCGACGGGCACGCGCAGTTGTCGGTGTTCTATCCGTTCATGAAGATGATCTCCATGGTCAGCTCATACCTGCCGGGCATTCCGGGCGGCATTTTCGCGCCGTCGCTGTCGATCGGCGCGGGCTTCGGCAATCTGCTGCACGGGGTGTTCGGCTCGATGGATTTACCCATGCTGATCGCGCTCGGCATGGTCGGCTATCTGGCCGCCGTCACGCAATCGCCGATCACCTCGTTCGTGATCGTGATGGAGATGATCAACGGCCATGCGCTGGTGATCTCGCTGATGGCCACTGCGCTGATTTCGAGCCGCGTGTCGCGGGTGTTCGCGCCGCCGTTGTATGAGTCGCTAGCGGCGCGTTATATGGCGCCGCTGCCGCAGCCGGCGCCCGTATCGGTGCCGGAAGTGCCTGAAGTCGGAACGCCTGAAGTGGAAGCGACTGAAGTCGTAGCACCCGAAGGCGAAGCACCCGAAGCCCTTGCGCCCGGCTCGAGCAACGCGGAAGTCGACGAAGACCCTCGCACCGAAGGCAAGGGCAACGCCGCACCGCGTCAGTAGACAACAACACCCGGCGCGTGCACATACAACGGCCGGCCCGGCACGACGACACAGCCGGCCAGCATGACCGCCAGAACGGCGAGCAGAAGCAGATTCTTCTTCATCACAAGGGTTTCCTGAAGCGCGCGGGCTGCCGCTACGCCGAGTGCGTACACGGCGCCTGCGTCGTCGAGATGGAAGGAGTGGCGCGCGGCATCTGGCGTGCCGCGACGCGCATGGTTCAAGCCCGTGGCGTTATGCCCAGTGGCCTTCGACCCAGTGGTAGTTAGGACCGTGCGCGACCCAGTGGCCCGGCACCCAGTGATAGCCGACGCGCTCAGCTTGCCAGTGGCCGCCAATCCACACATAGCGGCCATGGTCCCAGCGCCAATGGCCGCGATCCCACACATAACCGACGCGCGGCGCCGGCGCCGCTTCGTAGCGCACCGGCGGCGGCGCGGACGGCGCGATCACGACGACTTCCGCGGCCGATGCCGAGGCCACGGAGGCCGCGCCGGCAGCGATCAACACGGTGTTGGCGAGCAGCAAACGAAAGGTCTTGTTCATGTTGTCCCTCTGTAGGTGAACACCGAAAGCGGCGTTACCGGTTTAATGCGTGAGGGGACGCAGCGGCTGACTGTGGGCGTGTAACGCCGCACGCTGAAGTGCAACGGATTATTTCGACGCACGGCAAACACCCGCGCCAAAGCAGCCAACGCACTTGCATGCGAATCCAATGACCGAGGCAGCCGGAACAACGAAGAGGAACAGCGTAGCGGCGCGAGCCGGCGCGCTCGCGCGCCACCGCGCGTTACGTCATCTAGACGCAACGCAACAAAGCGCGCAGCGCGTCACATGAAACCGGCTGCGGGAAGAAACAGGCCTCGGGCAATCAGGCCTGCGGTATTTCGATCTTGACCTCGAGCACTTCGAGATCGTCCTGGCGTTCGAGGCTCACGCGAATATCGTCATTGGAAATCTTCACGTACTTCGAGATCACGGCCACCAGTTCGCGTTGCAACGCAGGCAGGTAATCGGCAGGCGCATGGCCGCCGGCGCGCTCATGCGCGATGATCAACTGCAGGCGTTCCTTCGCTACCGACGCGGACTTCTTCTTCTCGCCCAGCAAAAACGAAAGAATCGACATTACGTGCGCTCCCCTTACTTGGTGCCGAAGAGGCGCTGCAGCAGCCCGGGCTTCTGGTAGTCGGTAAAGCGAAGCGATTTCTGCTCGCCGAGGAAACGCGACACGACGTCTTTATAGGCTTCGGCCACGTCGGTGCCGTCCAGGTGCACCGCCGGCAAGCCCTGGTTCGATGCGTGCAGCACCGCTTCCGATTCCGGAATTACGCCGATCAGGTCGATGCGCAGAATTTCCTGGATGTCGGTGAGCGACAGCATTTCGCCTTCGCTGACGCGCTTCGGGTTATAGCGGGTGATCAGCAGGTGTTCCTTGATCGGCTCCTTGCCTTCGATCGCGCGCTTGGTCTTCGACGACAGAATGCCGAGAATGCGGTCCGAGTCGCGCACCGACGACACTTCCGGATTCGTCACGATCAACGCTTCGTCGGCGAAATGCATGGCGAGCAGCGCGCCCGATTCGATACCGGCCGGCGAATCGCAAACAATGAATTCGAAGTCCATCGCGATCAGGTCGTTGATGACCTTCTCGACGCCTTCCATGGTCAGCGCGTCCTTGTCACGCGTCTGCGAGGCCGGCAGGATAAAGAGGTTCTCGCACTTCTTGTCCTTGATGAGCGCCTGGTTCAGGTTCGCTTCACCCTGGATCACGTTGATCAGGTCATACACCACGCGGCGTTCACAACCCATGATGAGGTCGAGGTTACGCAGGCCGACGTCGAAGTCGATCACGGCGGTTTTGCTGCCACGCAGAGCGAGGGCTGATGCAAAACTCGCGCTCGTGGTCGTCTTGCCCACGCCACCCTTGCCCGAAGTCACCACAATGATTTTTGCCATTACCCTTACCTTGTGTTCGTCAAATTCATCAATTATGTGCGGCCATATTTGCCGTGAAACGCCGCGTGCCGCAATGGATCGAGGCAGCGCGCTTCACGTCGATTAAGTGAGCCGCAGCGGTTCGATCATCAATTTCTCTTCTTCGAGCCAGATCTGCACCGGCTTGCCGAGCACATCGGCCGGCAGTGGGTTCTCAGTCGTTCGATAGATGCCCGCGATCGAGATGAGTTCCGGTTCGAGACACGTGCAGAAAATGCGCGCGTCGTGATTGCCCTGCACGCCGGCCAGTGCCCGGCCGCGCAACGGCGCGTAAATATGGATGTTGCCTTCCGCGATCACTTCCGCGCCGTAACTCACGAGACCGAGCACGACCAGGTCGCCCTTGGCGTAAATGCGTTGACCGGAGCGCAGCGGCTTGTCCACCACCATGGTTTGCGACGAAGTGGCAAGACGCACCGGTTCAGCGGCGGGAGCCGGATCGACGGCGGCGGCCGTGGCCGGCGTGCCGCTTTCCGGCGTGAGCGCGGCGGCTTCGAACAGGTCCGACGGCGGCGTGGCCGTTGCGGCGGTAACAGCCGGCGCCGCAGCGGCGGCGTTGTCTTCGTCAGCGGATTTAGCGGCGGCGCCGCGGCGGTCGCGTGCTTCGAGCAGCGGCAACGCGGATTCCGCTGCCCAGGCCTGCTGCGCGTTGGCGACCACGCCGACCGGCCGCATGCGCACGCTGTCGAGCAGTTGCGCGATGTCGGCGAGCGGCACGCGTTCGTTCTCGGCAAGGCGCCGCACGTCGATCGCGACGACGTCGTTAGCGAAAAATTCAGGGGTCGCCTCGAAGCGCCGGGTCAATTCGGCACGCATGGCGTCGAGGTCGGTTGTCTTGACCACGAACAGGAGCGTGTCGACAGAGCCGCTGCGAAGTTCGAAAAAGGGCGATTTCTTGGGCGACATAGCGTTCGGCAAAAATTTTTGCGTATTTTACAGGCGTCGACGCGCGCGGCCAGCTTTTTTGCCGGGAGAGCGGACCGACGCGATGAGGATGCGGCCATGGGCAGCCCACCCGGTAGAGCCGCCATGGCTTTGCAGGGGGCAACGAGGTAGCTGCGGAAGCCGCGCTTCGCGCCGATGACCCGGCGACGCTCGCTCAGAAGACACGAATGGGAATCGAGCGGCAGGCTGACGCGCCGCTCGCGGGATCACTGCTGAAACACCTGCGAGGTGGTCGGCACGTGGCGCACCAGCAAACTCTCAGCCTGATCCGGCGCACGTGCCACACGCCGGTGCTCGCCGGTCGGACCGAAGCCGAGCGCCTCGTAGAAGCGCATGGCATTGCGATTGGCGTCGGCGACCCACGCGTAGATTTCGGTAGCGCCTTCATTGGCGAGCCACGCGGCGGCCGAATCGACCAGCAACTCGCCGCCACGCAGATGACGCACGGCCGGCGCCACCCACAACTCGCAGACGAACGCGCGGCGCGCCGCGGTGTCGTCGAAATGCGCTTCGATCAGTCCGGCCGGATGGCCCTCGGTGTAAAGAATGAAAGTGGTGACGGTAAAGGAAACCGCATGATCCGCGGCGGTGGTGTCGAAGCTGGCGGCGTCGGCCGACAACGCGTCCTCGAGCGTGGCGCCGAAGGCATACGGTGCCTCTCGCAGCGACGCGGTACGGAGTTCGCGGAAAACGGCGCCCTGATCAGCGGCGATACGGCGAACGGTCAATGACGGACTCATGCAGACGAAAACCCCTTGAAACCCTAAGGCGTAGCTTTAACCGAACCGGCGCGAGAGTCAAATCATTCTTTACCGGATTGTGGGGAGCACGCACGGCGCCCTGGACAAACTCCGCAGCATTTCGCGCGCCCGCCTCGGCCTCGCGGCCAGAGGTGGCACGACCTTCACACGCTCACGGCGCTTCGTAGCTGCCGGTGCCGTCCGGCCACGGCGTCAGCAGTTCGTAGCCCTCTTCGGTCACGGCGATCATGTGTTCCCATTGCGCCGACAGCGAACGGTCTTTGGTGACCACGGTCCAGCCGTCGCGCTGCACGGCCGTGCCGGCGCGGCCGGCGTTGATCATCGGCTCGATCGTGAAGACCATGCCGGGCTTCAAACGCACGCCCTGCCCCGGCTGGCCGTAATGCAGCACCTGCGGATCTTCGTGGTAGACCTTGCCGATACCGTGCCCGCAGTAGTCGCGCACGATCGAGAAGCCGTCGCGCTGCGCGATCTTCTGAATCGCATGGCCCACGTCGCCGAGCGTCGCGCCCGGCTTCACTTCGCGGATGCCGGCGAGCATCGCTTCATAGGTCGTGTCGATCAGCTGGCGCGCCACCGTGCTCGGCTGGCCCACGCAATACATGCGGCTCGTGTCGCCGAAGTAGCCGTCCTTGATGATCGCGACGTCGATATTGATGATGTCGCCGTCTTTCAGGATCTCGCCGCGATTCGGAATGCCGTGGCACACCACCGAGTTCACCGAGGTGCAAACGGTCTTGGGAAATCCCAAATAGCCGACATTTGCCGGAATCGACTTTTGCGTATTGACAATGTAGTCGTTGCACAGTGCGTCCAGTTCGTCAGTGGAGACACCGGCCTTGACGTGCTCGCCGATCATTGCCAGTACGTCGGCCGCGAGGCGGCCGGAAATGCGCAGCTTGGCGATGTCGTCGGGAGTCTTGTAGGTAATGGCCATGAATTCGGTCGATATGGGTCGAATGGGAGGTCGATGTTCAATCGATCGGCCAATTGTACAGAGGATCGCGGCCGGGCTTGCGCGAGCCGCGCGAAACTGGCCGCGCTGAAGCACAACTGTCACGCGGCAAGACACGCTGCCGCTACCGCTTGCCACCCTCAGCGCACATCATGCTGCGAACGCACACAGAAATCTTTTGCGAGGTTTGCATCTAGCGGCAGATTCGTTCCGTAAAGGCGTTTGAGGACTCGCTCTTCTCCCTGCATCGTTTAGTTCTTCTCAGAAGAACGGGGGCCTCTTTGCGTCCGCGATTTGCGTCGTTGCATCGCGTGGATGGCCTTTGTCCACGCGTATTCGGCACAAGACCGCGGCACTGACAGCGAACCATTTGAGGAGCATCGCCATGTCGGAGTCCAGCAATAAATCAGCATCCCTTATTGATTCGTTCGATCGACGCGTCGAGCGCCGCCTGCAACGTAGACAGTTCTTTCGCAACGCCGGAGGCTTGAGTCTGGGGCTCGTCGGCGGCACGCTGATCAGCGCGTGCGGCGGCGGTTCGGGATCGAGCGTGTCGGCCCAGAGCGCGCCGACCGATGCGGAGATCCTGAACTTCGCACTGAACCTGGAGTACCTCGAATCGCAGTTCTATACGTACGCGACGACGGGCGCCGGACTCGCCGCCAGCATGACCACCGGTGTCGGCACGATGGGCACGGTGATCGCGGGGCAGCAGGTGCCGTTCCAGGATCCGGTTGTCAAAGCGTACGCCAACGAGATTGCCAACGACGAGCGCGAGCACGTCACCTTCCTGCGCAACGCGTTGGGGTCGGCGGCGGTTGCCATGCCCTCGATCGACATCGGCGGCACCGATCCGAACGGCGCATTCTCAAACGCGGCGCGCGCTGCGGGACTCGTACCCGCGGGCACGGCGTTCAATCCGTATGCCAGCGACAACAACTTCCTGCTCGGCGCGTTCATTTTCGAAGACGTCGGCGTGACGGCTTATAAAGGCGCCTCGCCGCTCATCACCAACAAGACGTTCCTCGAGGCGGCGGCCGGCATTCTCGCGGCCGAGGCCTATCACGCCGGCCTCGTGCGTACCGTGCTGTATTCGAAAGGGATCGACATGACAAGTCTCGTCACCGCCGCCAACGCAATTTCTGCCGCACGCGACAGCCTCGACCACAACGGCCACGACGATCAGGGCATCACGGGAACAACCGCCGGCACGTCCAACATCGTGCCGCTCGACACCAACGGGCTCGCATTCAGCCGCAATTACAGCAACGTCCTCAACATCGTCTATCTCACGAGTTCGGCGGCGACCAAAGGCGGCTTCTTCCCGAATGGCGTGAACGGTTCGCTCAACATGAGCGCCTGAAACGCGTAGCCTGACGGGCCGGTTGCATCGGCAACGGGTTGCCGCGATAACGATCGCGCTCACCCGTTGGCCGGCCTTCATTTGCATTGCCTTGAACGCTTGACGACGTACAGGAGCAGTCATGAACGAAGCGATCAGTCAGGGTGCCGTGGCGCAGACCCTCGCCGAGCAGGCCTGTTTCGACATTCGCGAAACGCTGGCGGGAAGACGCCGCGGTCTGCGTGCGGCGCTGCCGTTCGTCGGGCCTGCGGTGGTGGCGTCGATCGCGTACATGGACCCGGGTAACTTCGCCACCAACATTCAGGCGGGCGCGGGTTACGGCTACACGCTGTTATGGGTGGTGGCGGTGGCGAACGTCGTCGCAATGCTGTTCCAGTCGCTCTCCGCCAAACTCGGTCTCGTGACCGGGCGCAATCTCGCCGAGTTATGCCGCTCGGCGCTGCCACGCCGCTATGTGCTCGCAATGTGGGGCATCAGCGAAATCGCGGCAATGGCCACCGATCTTGCTGAGTTCGTCGGCGGCGCGATCGGCGTTTCGTTGCTTACGCATCTACCCATGATGCCGAGCATGCTGATCACCGCCGCCGTCACCTATGGCTTGCTGCAATTCGAAAAGCGCGGCTTCCGGCCGCTCGAACTGGCGATCGCGGCGCTGATCGGTGTGATCGGACTGTCGTATCTCGCCGAGTTGCTGATCGCGCCGGTGCATTGGCCGTCAGTGGTCGCGCATACGTTCACGCCGAGCATGCCCGATAGCAACGCGCTGACGATATCGGTCGGCATTATCGGCGCGACTGTCATGCCGCATGTGCTGTTTCTGCATTCGGGGCTCACGCAGAATCGCGTGAAACCGCGCAACGAAGGCGAACGTGCCAAGCTGCTGCGATTCTCGAATATCGAGGTGGTGGCCGCGCTCGGCGTGGCCGGGTTGATCAACATGGCGATGGTGATCATGGCGTCGAGCGCGTTTCATGCCGGGCACCCGGAGATCGCCAGCATCGAAACCGCGTGGCGCACGCTCACGCCGCTGCTGGGCGGCGCCGCTGCGGGGCTCTTTTTGGCGGCGTTGATCGCCTCGGGCGTGTCGAGTTCGGTGGTCGGCACGATGGCCGGGCAAATGATCATGCAGGGCTTCGTCGGCTTTCATATCCCCGTATGGGCGCGCCGGCTGATTACGATGGTGCCGGCCTTCGTGGTGGTGGCCTGCGGCGTCGACGCAACGCGCGCGCTGGTGCTCAGCCAGGTGGTGCTCAGCATCGCCCTGCCGGTGCCGATGATCGCGCTGGTGTGGTTCACCTCGCGCGGCGATCTGATGGGCCGCTACCGGAATCGCCGGGCGACGACCGTGGCGGCCGTGCTCGGCACGATCGTGGTGCTGGCGCTCAATCTCATTCTGCTGCTGCAGATGGCCGGCATTTCGCCGTGGCCGCCGTTTCACGCCGGATGAGTCTGTAGGACCCTGGCAGGACTGCATCCGGTTGCGGGGTTGTTGCGTACATTGTTCGAACGAATCTTTTCGGACGGACCCTACTCTCATGCCACGACGCCTGCTGACCTTGACCGCCGCGCTGGCGCTCGCCGCTCTCGGCGGCTGCAGCGCGGCAGGCGTGCTCAACGCCGCCGTATCGCACAAGAGTTTTCAGGCCAAGAACAGCCTTGTCTACGGCAATGCGCCGCGCCAGAGGCTAGACGTGTATATGCCAGCCGCTGGCGTGGCGCCGGCTGGTTCGCACGGCCGGCCGGTGGTGGTGTTCTTCTACGGCGGCAGTTGGCAGAACGGCTCGCGCAGCAGCTATCTGTTCGTCGGCGGGGCGCTGGCCTCGCGCGGCTTCGTCGCCGTGGTGCCGGATTATCGGACGTGGCCCGACACGGCGTTCCCCGGCTTTGTCGACGATGCCGCCACCGCCGTGCGCTGGGCCCGCGATCACGCGGCCGAATTCGGCGGCGACCCGTCGCGGATCTTTCTGATGGGCCACTCGGCGGGCGCGCATATCGCCATGCTGCTCGCTACCGACGGCCGCTATCTCGCCGCGCAGCAAATGAGCAAGCGCGACATCAGCGGTGTGATCGGCCTTGCCGGGCCCTATGATTTTCTGCCGCTGAAGGACGCCACGCTCGAAGAAATCTTCCCGCCCGCGTTGCGCGCCGCGAGCCAGCCGATCAATTTCGTGGAAGGCGATGAACCACCCATGTTCCTCGCCGCAGGCCAGCGCGATACGACCGTCGATCCGGGCAACACCGACCGGCTCGCGGCGAAACTGCGTGCTTCGGGTGACACGGAAGTGGAAGTGAAACACTACCCGCGGGTCGGGCATGCGCTGCTGGTGGGCGCGATGGCGGGACCTTTGCGCAGCTTTGCGCCGGTGCTCGACGATACCAGTGCGTTTATCGACGCGCAGACAATGAATCAGGCGCGGCGTTCGCGTGACGCTGCCGGCGGTGTGCAATCGTTGCCCGCCTCTTCCAGCGTGCAGAGCAACGTTTATCAGATACGCCGGCAACGCGCGAAAGCATCCACGGCGCCGTGTGACGATCTGACGGCCGCATCGACACCCGTTGGCGGCGCCGATTGCCAGAAGCAAAGCAACTTGGGCCACGACGAATAAGCGCAGCGCGTGCGGTGAGCCGCGACTTAGTGGAGCGCGAAGCTACTGCGCCGTGCCGAGCAATTGCTTGCGCAGAGTGGGCGCACGCGTCGACGGATCGAGCCAGATACCGAAGAAAGCGCGCGCGAACGCGAGATCGTCGACTTCGTCGGTCATGCGCTCGCCGGCATAAAAACGCACGCCCTTGTCCGGCAGAAACACCGCGCTCAACTGGTCGCCGGGACCGACGTCCACGAAGGCCCTCAGCATATTCGCGCGCCAGCGATCCAATGTATCGGCCGGAATCGGTGCGCCCGCCAGGCGCTTGATCTCGCTGATCCCGGTATCCGCGAGGCGCTCGCGTGTGATGCCGCGCGCGTAGACGATATGCAGCGCAAAGCGCGCGTCGTAATCGACCGGCACGCGTTCGCTCCACATTTGCGCGCGATAGAGCCGAAAGCCGAGCACGCTGAAATCGCCCTCGCCGACGAGTTTCGCGGCCTCCACGTCGGCGCGCCAGTCGGCGCAGGCCGCGCTTGCCCACAACACCAGCACGAGTGCCGCGAGCGAGCGCACGTCAGTCCGCCTTCGAGAGGACGAACTGCATGACGTCCGTGCGGCCTTCGTCGAAGCCGGCTTCGCAATACGCCAGATACAGCCGCCACGTCCGCACGAAAATCTCGTCGAAACCTTGCGTGCGGATCGTGTCGAGTTGCGCTTCGAACGCGGCGCGCCAGCGGCGCAGCGTTTCCGCGTAATCGCGCCCGAATGCGAGCGACGTGCAAGTGGCGAGCTTGCCACGCCGCGCCGCCTGAGCAAAACGCTGCGGACTCGGCAGCATGCCGCCCGGGAAAATGAATTCGCGGATGAAGTCGCTCGTCGCGCGATACGCGGCAAAGTGCGAGTCGTCGATCGTGATGGTTTGCACCAGCGCGCGAGCACCCGGCCGCAGACGTTCGCGCAGAATGCGGAAGTACGCCGGCCAGAATTTTTCGCCGACCGCCTCGAACATTTCGATCGAAACGATGCCGTCGTACTGCCCGGTCAAGGTGCGGTAGTCGCGCAGTTCGAGTTGCACATGCTCGCTCAAGCCGGCTTCGCTCACGCGCTTCTGGCCGAATTCGAGCTGCGCCGGCGAGATCGTCACGCCATGCACATGAATGCCCAGGCGTGCCGCGTGCATCGCAAAACCGCCCCACCCGCAGCCGATTTCCAGAATGCGCATGCCTTCGCGCAAACCGAGCGTATCGATGATCCGCTGGTATTTCGCATGCTGCGCGTCTTCGAGCGATTGATGGAAATTGTCGTCGAACACCGCGCTCGAATAGGTGAAGGTCGGGTCGAGCCACTGCGCGTAAAACGCGTTGCCGATATCGTAGTGCGCGTGAATATTGCGCCGGCTGCCCGAGCGCGTATTTGGCCTCAGCTTGTGGCGCAGCCCGTACCAGAGTTGCGCGAGCCAGCCGCCATACACCGTGCGTTGCAGCGCTCGCTCGTTACGTATCGCGACGCGCAGCAGCGCGGCCAGGTCGGGCGTATCGACCCAGAAAGCGCGCCATGCGTCGGCGAAACCGATATCGCCTTTGCGCAGAATCGCGCCGCACGCGCGCCAGTCATGCATCTCCAGGCGCGCGCCGGGCGCCGCATGCGGATCGCCGAACACTCGTTGTTGCCCGTCGGGGGTGATCAGGACCAGATGCCCCACCTGGATCCTTTCGAGCAAGGAGAGAAAAAGACGGCCTGACGCGGGGGCGGTTTGGTGCCCGCTCAGGGTTCTTGAAAGCGCCATGACGAAATCTCCTCAATCGGATGAAACGGGGCGCGCAGCGGCGGTGGGTTGGCCGGCTGCGGCATGATCGGTGGGCGCGTCGGCGGTACGGCCCGGCGCGGGGTGCTTGCCGTAGAGCGGCGCTTTTTTGAGTGCGAGGCGCAAGGCCTGCCAGTGAATTTTCGCGACCACGCCAACCGTCAGCAGTGGCTGGCGCAGCAGCGCGGCGAGCGCGCTCGCGCGTGTCAGTGGCGTCAGGCGGCCGCCCAGTGCGGTGCGGATCAGCAAACCGTCCGCGTCGCGATAGTCGATCGAGACCGACGCGCTGTTGCGTGCTTCCTTGACGCGGAAGGTGTAGCCCCCTTCCACGCGGCAAAACGGCGACACGTGCAGCACTTTCCTGCACACGAGCCGCGTGTCGGCGGTGATCGGCGCGTTGCCTTCCGCGCTCAACAGATAGCTGTGGCGCTCGCCGAATGTATTGCGCACTTCGGCGAGCAGCGCGCGCAGCCGGCCGTCGCGATCGTGACAAAACCAGAAGCTGACCGGATTGAACGCATAGCCGAACACGCGCGGGAAAGCTTGCAGCCAGATCCGGCCGTTCGCTTCCGCGATGCCGGCAGCCGATAGTTGCGCGCGCATCCATGTGGCGAGGTCGCTGCCGTCGCGCGGACCGTGATCACGCTGATAGAGACTGAGCGGCCGCCAACGGTCGATGCCGAACCAGCCGCTCTCGAGCGAGCTCAGCCGATCCAGATCGCAGCGCACGTAAAACACCGGGTAGATGAAGCGATGATGCTTCGGCCGCAGACGCTCGTGCATCACCTTGCCGGTCAAAAGCCAGGCTGCTGGAGCGGCGTCGCTGTCGTTATCGCTGGGCGGTTTCATAGCTTGGCCCATGCCGGCGATGCATCGAAATCCGCGGCCACGCGCAGCGCCGATTTCAGACCGTCCTCGTGAAAACCATAGCCCGTCCACGCGCCCGCGAACCAGGTGCGGCGTTTGCCTTGCAGTGAAGGCAGACGGTGCTGCGCGTCGATGGCAGCCAGATCGAACAGCGGATGATCGTAGATGAAGCGGCGCAGTTCGGTGCCCGGCGCCGGCTGCGCCACCGGGTTGAGCGTGACGACGAGCGGCGTCCTGAACGGCAGCGGCTGTAACTGATTGACCAGATAGCTCACGCACACCGGATGCGTGCCGTCGACGCCGCGGCTGCCCAGGTAATTCCACGCCGACCACACGCGCTCACGACGCGGCAGCAGATTCGTGTCCGTGTGCAGCACCGCGACGTTCGGCTGATAGCGCACGGCGGCGAGCACGCCGCGCTCGTCGTGATCGGCGTCTTCCAGCAGGCGCAGCGTGGTCGGCGCATGCGTGGCGAGCACCAGTGCGTCGAAACGCTCGGTGCCGCTGTCGGTGAAGACGTCCACGCCGTCGGCATCGCGCCGCACGCCACGCACTGCCGTGCCGAGACGGACATCGTCGAGCGTGCCGGCGATGCGCCGCACATATTCCCGGCCGCCGCCGACCACGGTCTTCCACTGCGGCCGGCGGTTCACCTGCAGCAACGCGTGGTTCAGACAGAAGCGCAAGAACGTCGTGGCCGGGAACGCAAGGATATCGGCGGTGGCGCTCGACCAGATCGCGGCGGCCATCGGCAGCAGATATTGACGCTGGAACGCGCCGCCGTAACCGCCTTGCGTCAGCAGTTCGCCCATAGACGCGCGCGTTTGCGTCGCCAGTTCGAGGTTGCGTTGCGCGCTGCCGTTAAAGCGCATGATGTCGCGCAGCATGCCGATAAAGGTCGGCGAAAACAGATTGCGGCGCTGCGCGAACACCGTGTTCAAACTGGTGCCGGCCCATTCGAGGCGCCCTTCGTCGAGCGAGACGGAGAAGGTCATCTCGCTCGGGTGCGAGCGCACACCCAGTTCATCGAACAGCGCGATCAGGTTCGGATAGGTGCGGTCGTTGAACACCAGGAAGCCGGTGTCGACGGGATGCGTGTGGCCTTCGAGCGAGACGTCCACTGTGTTGGTGTGGCCGCCCAGGTAGCCGGCCGATTCGAACAGCGAGACACGATGGTTGCGCGCGAGAAGATAGGCGCTGGCCAAACCCGAAATACCGGCGCCGATGACCGCGACCCGCGAGCCGCGCGGTAGTGGTGAGGTCGGTGCGGAATGGGGCATGGGCGCGTCTCCTGTTTGGGGGCGCGCGGTCGGTTAGTGGGGTGTGACGGGGCTTGCGCGTCCTTGAGGGGATTTACGCAGCGAGGGCGGAATTGGATGCAAAGGCGGGGCAAATTGCGGACAAACGAAGTTGCCGGGCATGGCCGCTACCGAAGTTGCCGGGCATCGGCGCGGCCGGCGCCCGTGGGCGCCTGTAGCAGTGTCAGGAGACGGTCTCGTTCAAGGTTTCCATGACTTTCGACATCAAGCCGGCTCGTCTCCATTCGAGCCATTTGATGTAACAGCTCTGGGCAGGCGGATAGTGCGCAGGCAGGTGATGCCATTTGGCGCCTGTCTGCGTGACCCAGAAGATCGCGTTGAGGATACCGCGCGGATCGCGCCGTGGGCGCCCGACACCTGTTTTCGCGACATGGGGAAACAGGTGTTCGATCTTGGCCCAATCTTCGTCTGATAAAGGAATATGCGGCATCTAGAACTCGACAAGAAATGCTTTTCGCCCTGGTGACGTCACGTCATATCACTCTGTCCAGACACCAACCACCAACCACGAATGCCAGCATGAGAAGGATCGCGGCGGCCGTGCCTACCCAGATCAGCACATCGTCGAAAGTCGTATTGGCAAACGCAAGCGTACCGCGCCGCTCTGCTTTCACTTCGCCAGGTTTATCGTCCTGATCTTGAGAGACCATGTGCGACTCACATCACCGTTAGGGGAGAAAACGGGATTGGCTAATGCGCGCGCCGCTATGGCCGAATGACGGAACGCGAACGCCAGGATGGGTTATGCGTCAGGCCGTTTGCCGTTCGCAATGGACGGTTCCAGAATCTGTGCCGCTTCGAAATCGAGATCGGGAAACGTGACCTTCAAGATCCGGATAAGCTGCGCCGCGCATTGATCTGCTTCGACTGGCGCGTTGAGCTGGAGCACTTCGAGCAGCGTGACAAATGCCGGCAAGAAAGCGTCGGACACCGGCGTTTCTCTTGCCTGCTCGCGCAGATAAGCGATATACCCGAACACGTGGCGTATGAACTCGACCTGACGCGCGGCGAACTGAGCGCTGTCGATTGCTTCGGAGGCAATGGTGAGGGAAACGTCGGCTGCCGGCGCATGCGGCAGCCGCACATACGATGTGAACTCGCTCAAGCGAAAGCTCCGGTTAACCCTGAAGGCAAGCTGGACAGGTCCGCCGACACGCTGCATACATGGCGCGCGTGACCCTGTGCTATAACCCTTATTGTCACTTTTACGTGATTATTTAGTCGTTTCTATCGTAAGGCAGTATTTCATACCACCTTACCTGCGTCAAATGTATTTGACAATCCTTTCTGCCCGCATCCAATGACATTCGATTGGCACGCGCTGTATGACGACGTGAAACGGCTGGGCGAGTTCGGCAGCGATGCTCAACTGGCCGAAAGCCTCGGGCTGACGCGCGCGCAGATTTCGGCATGGCGCACGGGCAAGAGCGATCTGGGCACGCTCACGAAGCTCAAAATTCTCGATGCGCTAGGACATGACCAGTTGCGCTCGGCGGTGCTCAGCCTGTTGCCCGAACAGAACCGCGACGAACTGGCGAAGCAGCATCTCGTCCTGACTGAGCGTGTGTCGCGCGGCATGCAGGCAAGGGATCGCGCGGCCGCTCCTTCGAGCGACGTCCCGCCGCCACGCGAGGCCAACCAGTTGCTCGCGCACCTGCCCGACGAGGAGCGGGAGCGAATCATGCAGCACCTCACTCCCGTTTCCCTGCCGCTTGGGAAAGTGGTGTATGAACCTGGCGAGCGCCTGACTCAGGTCTATCTGCCCACCACGGCGATCATCTCCATGCTGCACGTCATGGAGAACGGCGAGTCGGCCGAAATTGCGGTAGTCGGCAACGACGGGCTGCTCGGCGTGGCGGTTTTCATGGGCTCAGACACCGTTTCGAATCGGGCGGTCGTCCAGAACGCGGGGGACGCGTACTGTCTCAGCGCGCAGTTCGCCAAAGAGGAGTTCGCGCGCGGCGGCTATATCCGGCGACTGTTCCTGCGTTACGCGCAAGCGCTGATTACGCAGATGGCTCAGACTGCCGTTTGCAATCGCCATCATTCGATTGCACAGCAGTTTTGCCGGTGGCTCCTGCTGAGTCTGGACCGCCTCGACAGCAGCGAATTGCAAATGACGCAGGAATTGATCGCGAACATGCTGGGTGTGCGTCGGGGGAATGTGACCGAGGTCGCGAAGCAGTTGGAAGCGGTTGGCGCGATCCGCTATAACCGCGGGCACATTGAAGTGATCGACCGCGCCGCGCTGGAACATCAGGTTTGCGAATGCTACGGCGTCGTGACGCGCGAATGCGAGCGGCTTTATTCGGCGGCGTGACTTGATGGCGGCGCGTCAGAACCGCCCATGCTTTAGCGGAGCGGAGCTGAGCTGCAATTCTCTCGATGACGATGCGGGCAGAGTGCGCATCGGCGTGCCTCCGTTTCGACCGCTACCGCGTGGCGCCGATTGAGCGGACCATCGCGGTCCACGGCAATTCTCTAACAGGCGCGTTGGTTCAGCACGCGTTGCCCTCCTCTGTGCCGCTTTATGCGGCGTTCCGTCTGAGTATCGTGAAGTCCATGACACCGCGTCCCGAATTGAGGTCCACCTCGACGCCTTTCGCGGCTGACGCATTTGCATCAATCCTGGGCCAGAACAGGTGGATCCACGAGCCCTTGTCGTCGTTGATCACGGCGTACGTGCTCCCGTCCGGGGCGAGCCTCGCGAATTTGCAACTTGATCACACGTGCTGCTAATGAGCGCTGGACGGAAAAGTGGTGCGATCCAGCCAGTGGGGAGCGCACGACACAATGACAAGCAGGGGACCAAAACCGACGTTGGCCCCCTAGATGCACGAAACTATTTTGTTAGTCGATTCGTGAGCAGCAAAGCAAAAACCCCGCAGAATTTTCATTCTGCGGGGTTTTTAAATTTGGCGGAAAGGGTGTCCGCTATCACATCTATATTTACAAGCATTCCATCGATATTCTTCAAAAAGTACCCGACTAAGTACCCGGAAAATCAAGACCTTTCGTCGGGTAAGGATTTGCAGGCTTCGAATCCCTCCGCCCCGCCCAAATCTCGCCTAACACCCTTATACAGCAAGGCTCTCAAGCCGGCCGTGACTGAAAGTAACCGGAAAGAGATCCGGCCTCTGGTCGCCCTGTTGTGTCACTCGATTATCGTCCGACTGGCGATTTGAGAGTATTCAAAGAGCCGCCGAACGCAAAATCTCTGGTGACACTGGTGACGGCACGGAAAATCTGCCGGAAAGCCTTGATGCAGCTGGATTTCTCTGTCACCAAGAGTGTCACCAGATGCACATATTGTTGGCGACAAATTTGGTGACACATTTTCATAGTTCACGGCTATACGCCGCTACCGAGCCCACAGGCTTACGTCTCGCTCCGCGGGTGCCGTGTTACTGCGATGCTCAGACGCCCTCGTGCTGGAACATTTCCGCGCAAAAGGATCCCCGCGCCGCCGCCCTCCCACCGCGCGCAGATACGAGCCATGGCTCGGCAGATCCCTTCGAGTCCAGTTGCTTGCCTTCAAATAGAAGAAGGCACATCGTGTTCCGGTTCCCGCTTGAACCTCAACAGGGACGTCTGCGATTTCGGACCATCGCCTCGCGGCCGCGCCGTGCCGGTATGGATAAAGGTGTGACCGAACGTCGGTTGAACGCGGACGCGCTGCCCGACCATTAACGGCAGACCCTAATCCAGCAGTGATGGCGCTTGAATCGATGGCAGTGGTGGTTGCGCCGCGGCAGTCGGCCAGGAACGGCCGGTCAACATCATCGCTCAAATCGTCGACACCCATGAGCGGGCCCGGCGTCTACAACTGTTCAAGGAACGACATGACAGTGAGAGAAGAAGCACTTAGCAAGCTGCTAGTCGGTGATATCTTCCATGCACACTTCACTCAATGGGCCTCGAACCAAGGGCCTAGCCTTATATGCTTGGTGACGGATGTCACTGACAAGTCCATTGCGGCGCGAACAGTCACGACGCAGGTTTGTTTCACCTTCGACCGAACGACGGGCCGTTCGGAGTCGTGGGAACCAGCCATCTATCACCCCAGAACCGACGAATCACTTGTTGCCGTGATTGACTCGATAGCGCCTCTGCCCCCTAACATTCACAATGCGTTACTCTGGCTCGACCGGCATCAGCGACTCGCCTCATATAGCGCTGACCCGGAACGACACAGACTCACGAGTGAACACAGAGAAGCTTTGCTGTTTGTAGCCAAGCACTATCCCGAAGACCCGCTTTAGCACTCGTTGTTGATTTGCGCGGAATCCTGACCCACGATTTGCATTGAATTCTGACCCACCCGTTGGACCAGCTTGCGGGTTATTCGGTGGGTATCTGGGTCTTCTTTCTCTCCTTCTTTGGTTGCGTCGTGCTGTTTCTGAAACGATAGCTATCGTTGCCTGTTTCTACAATGTGGCAGTGGTGCGTGAGCCGGTCGAGCAGCGCCGTCGTCATCTTTGCGTCACCAAACACACTGGCCCATTCGGCGAAGCTCAGATTGGTGGTGATGATGATGCTGGTTCGTTCGTAGAGCTTGCTGAGCAGGTGGAACAGCAGCGCACCGCCGGTCTGGCTGAATGGCAGATAGCCGAGTTCGTCGAGAACCACAAGATCGGCATACATGAGTCGCGTGGCGAGCTGTCCGGGCTTGCCCACGAGCTTCTCCTGTTCGAGCGCATTGACCAGTTCGATGGTGGAGAAGAAGCGCACGCGGCGGCGATGGTGTTCGAGAGCCTGCACGCCGATCGCGGTGGCCAGATGGGTCTTTCCAGTTCCAGGTCCGCCCACCAGAACGATGTTGTGTGCCGAGTCGATGAACTCGCACTCGTACAGTTGCCGCACCAGCGCTTCGTTGGCGTCGCTGCAGCTGAAGTCGAAGCCACCGATGTCGCGATACGCCGGGAAGCGTGCCGCCTTCATCTGGTACGCGAGTGAACGCACTTCGCGCTCTGCGATTTCCGCCTTGAGCAACCCGGCAAGCACCAGCGAAGCTGACTTGTAGGCCGGCGAGTCTTGCGCGGCGAGTTCGCCTAACGCCTGAGCCATACCGTGCAGCTTGAGTGACTTGAGCATCTGCATCATGACGTCAGGCTGCATGATCGTCCTCCCGATTCCTCAGGCGGTCGTAGCGGCCCACGTTAGCCTGTGGCTCAACCGTTAGTGCGAAGGCCTGCGGCGTCTGCAGCGGCGGCACAGGCGGGCTGTCGAGCAGCCGGCTCAGGATGTTCAGCACCGTCTGCTTGTTCGGTGCGCCGGCCTCGAACGCCAGCTCGACTGCAGTGAGCACCATCTGTTCGTCGTGCAGCAGGACCAGCGCCAGAATCTCGACCATCTCCCGGTCGCCGCCGGGGCGCTTCAGCAGCACGCCCTGCAGCTTGCGGAAGCCGGCTGGAAACTCGGCGAAGGGCGCTCCGTTGCGAAGCGCCCCGGGTTTGCGCTGCAGGACTGCCAGGTAGTGACGCCAGTCGTAAATGGTTTCGCCGTGGTCATGGCTGCGGTTGATGCAGCGCTCGTGCTCGGCAATCACCTGGCCTTCGGCGACGAACACGAGTCTGGCCGCGTAGACGCGCAGACTGATGGGCCGGTTGGCGAACGACGCCGGCACGCTGTAGCGGTTGCGCTCGAAGTTCACGAGGCATGTCGGCGAGACGCGTTTGGTGTGTTCAACGAAACCATCGAACGGCTGGCCCACCGGCATCAGGTGTGGCCGCTCGGCCGACCATGCATCCCATATCGTCGTGTCCTGTTCCGGGTGACGTGTCTGCTGCCACAGCAGCACGCACTGATCGGCCAGCCAGTCGTTGAGCGCGGCGAGTGAACCGAATGTCGGCACCTTCTGCCAGAGCCGGTGACGGCTGTCCTGGACGTTCTTCTCGATCTGCCCCTTCTCCCAGCCGGAGGCGACGTTGCAGAACTCGGCGTCAAACAGGTAGTGGCTTACCATCGCGCTGAACCGCGCGTTGACCTCGCGCACCTTTCCGGGGCGCACCCTGTCAACGGCAGTCTTCATGTTGTCTACAAGGACTTTCCCGTTTTGCAAGCAACAATTTGCCGGACCTGATCGTTGCCGACAGGTATCTTGAGATTATCGATTGCGTTCATCCGTCAGCACGTTCGTGATGAGCTTGAGGTATGTGGACGGCGTGTCTACAAACGGACATTTCTGCTGCCACAAACGGCAGCGGTCCCTGATGAAAGACGCGCGCTAAAGGCTCCAGTCATACAACGGGGATTCAGGCTACAGCGGTGCCTGTTACGCCCAACAACATGAGCGAGCATTCCTCAGCGCAGGTCCAACCTCTTTTACTCATCGACAACTGCATGTCACGCCATGCTGGCTTTACTACCGTACAAACGACGTCATGACTAACCGAACCCTAAACCCGGAGTACCAACTAAACCGGGACCTTGAACGCGTCGCCCAGGTGTAGCACGGCCCAACACATTCGCGCGTTCTTGGCTGCAATTGCAACGACTGCGCGACCGAATCCTCGCCGCTGCTTCAATTGCAGAGCCCAACGACTGACTGGATCTGAATGGGCTCTCGCCTTCATGAGCAGCGATCTCGCGCCCATGACGAGCAACGTTCGAAGGTAGCTGTCGCCAGTCTTGGTGATACTTCCGAGTCTGGCTTTGCCCCCAGAACTGTGCTGCCCCGGGGTCAGTCCTAACCAGGCACAGAACTGTCGCGAATTCTTGAAGTCATGCCCGTTACCGACACTCGCTACTATGGCTGTTGCAGTTGTCGGCCCGACGCCAGCGAGCTTCATTAATCGACATGCTCTGTCATTCTGTTTAGCTAATTGTGCGAGATACTTGTCGTACTCGCTAATGCGCTCATCCAGACGACCAAGGTGGTTAAGCATGTCTCCGATTGCCGTGTTGCACCAGCCGGGCAAATCCTCCAATACCGCCAGCGCCTCCCGCCGCATAGCACTCGCCTTGAGTGGAAGCGCGATGCCGAGTTCGCTCAGTAGTCCACGAATCCTGTTGATCAGCGCTGTACGCTCTTCAATGTATCCCTGGCGTGCCCGGTGGATAAATAGATCTGCTTGCTGATCGATCGTCTTGATCGGCACAAACCTCATGTTCGGTCTGGTGACTGCCTCACAGATTGCAGCTGCGTCATTAGCATCATTCTTTCCACGCTTACCTGCCATGCGGTATGGCGAGACGAACTTTGGCGCCATCAGACGAACTGTATGGCCGAGCTTCTCGAACTCCCGCGCCCAGTGATGTGCGCCCGAGCAGGTCTCCATTCCGATTAGGCAAGGCGGTAGGGAGGCCACGAGTTCGAGCAACTTGCTACGGCGGACCTCAGGGCGTACCAATTCGGGCTTGCCTGTCGGCCCGACGCCGTGCAGCGCGAATACATTCTTGGCCAGATCAATTCCGAGCGTTACGATTGCCATGGACTTCCCCTTCGAGTGAGTTGATGGAGCGTGAGAACCCCATCGTGGCACCTTCATGCCGTTGCCCGCAATGGGCGGCTAATTCGGGACGGGGAAGTCCCTTTCATTCGTAAATACCGCGGCGTGGAATGCCGCCCCACGCAACGAACGCATGATGGTGCGCGTCGAACAGCATCTCGTGGGTCTGCAGCAGATAGGCCCGCAGGAAGAAGGCGCGGCTGTGGCTGAGCTTGAGTTGCGCGACCTGCAGCTTGGTACGCTCGCCGTTGATGACGGCCCAGTCCTCGCTCCAGTCGAACTGGAACGCTTCCCCGGCCGCAAACCGGAGCGGAACGAAGGTCCCGCGTCCGGTTGTCTTTGCCTGCTCGTGCTGTTCCTGTCGCCAGCGTCGGGCAAACGCCGCGACGCGATCATAGGAGCCGGTGAAGCCCAGCGCACAGAGATCCGCGTGAATCTGCTTGAGGGTTCTTCGCTGTTTGCGCGGCCGGGTCGCCTCGGTCTTGAGCCAGCCTGCGAGCTTCGCAGCAAACCCGTCGAGCTTGCTGGGGCTGTGACGTTCGGGATAGGCGGGCAGGACGGTGCCGGCCCGTATGTAGCGCCTGACCGTGTTTCTGGACACGCCAAGCCGTTTGGCAATCTCGCGCAACGAGACATGATCGCGAAAGTGCCAGCGTCGGATGATGCTCAATATAGCCACGTCGATCACTCCGTTTCCCCTGCCCGTTGCCGAGCAGGTCAGTGTTCTACGTGGGTCAATATTCGATGCAAATTACTGCGTAGGGTGGGTCAGGATTCCGCGCAAATCAACAACGTGGATACGGGCCGATCTGGATCAGCCCTTCGCGGCCGTCTGGTTTCGTATAACGGAATTGCCAGTACTTCAGTCCGGTGGACTTCACGTGCAGCGCGAGGCCGCCGCCATCGTTGATGGCGGTACGCGCTCGCGCGTGGCTTGGCGGCGCGGCATTGCAGATCGCGAAGAAGGCTCTCAGGCATGGTCGTGAAATCGCCTCAAAAAGTACCCGGAATTTTGTGCGATTTTACAAGATTTTGTGAGACCTACTGAGACTTCAGATTCGCCGGAAAGCCTTGTCTAGCTTGGCTTTCCGGGATTTTATGAGACTGCTTAAGACATGTTCTTGGCGGAAAGGGTGAGATTCGAACTCACGGTACCCCTAAAGGTACACTGGATTTCGAGTCCAGCGCATTCGACCACTCTGCCACCTTTCCGGGTCTTCCAACTTGCAGTAGCCACGTTGCCGAGGTCGCTGCTTCGTCAGATCCAAGCGGGTCGTTGCTTGGGAGAGAAAGATTATAGAACAGCTGAATTGCTTTTCCAAGCCCCTCGTCAAAAATTTTTCAATGGGACTTGGCGGCCAGCCGCGCTCGAATCAGGCAGCCGGCAATTCCAACCGTTCCACACCGCCGAGGTACGGCCGCAATGCCGCCGGCACGGTAACCGAACCATCCGCGTTCTGGAAGTTTTCCAGCACCGCCACGAGCGTACGGCCCACGGCCAGACCTGAACCGTTCAGCGTATGCACCAGTTCCGGCTTGCCCTGCGCATTGCGATAACGCGCCTGCATGCGGCGAGCCTGGAACGACTCCGTGTTCGAGCAGCTCGAAATTTCGCGATACGTGTTCTGCGCCGGCACCCACACTTCCAGGTCGTATGTCTTGGCGGCCGAAAAGCCCATGTCGCCCGTGCACAACGTGATGACGCGGTACGGCAGTTCCAGCTTCTGCAAAATCGTCTCGGCGTGGCCGACCATCTGTTCCAGCGCGTCGTACGACGCTTCCGGCGCGACGATCTGCACCATCTCGACCTTGTCGAACTGATGCTGGCGGATCAGACCACGCGTGTCGCGGCCGTACGAGCCCGCTTCCGAGCGGAAGCACGGTGAATGCGCGGTCAGCTTGATCGGCAGCGCGTCCGCTTCGAGAATGCTGTCGCGCACCGTGTTCGTCAGCGAAATTTCCGATGTGGAAATCAGATATTGCGTGACCGTGTTCTCCTCACCGCCCTTCTCGACGCGGAACATATCGTCGGCGAATTTGGGCAGTTGGCCGGTGCCGTACAGAATTTCCGGATTCACGATATACGGCGTGTAGACCTCCGTATAGCCGTGGTGCTGCGTGTGCGTGTCGATCATGAACTGGGCCAGCGCACGATGCAGCCGCGCGATCTGGCCGCGCAGCAGGGTGAAGCGCGCGCCCGAGAGCTTTGCACCGGTCTCGAAGTCGAGCCCGAGCGGCGTGCCGACATCGACGTGATCCTTCACCTCGAATTCGAACTGGCGCGGCGTGCCCCAGCGGCGCACTTCCACGTTTTCGGTTTCGTCCTTGCCCATCGGCACGCTTTCGTGCGGCAGGTTCGGCACGCCGAGCAGCAGGTCCGACAGACGCTTCTGGATATCGTCGAGCCTGGCCGCCGACGCCTTCATCTCGTCGCCGATGCCGCCCACTTCGGCCATCAGCGCCGAGGTGTCCTCGCCCTTGCCTTTCATCGCGCCGATCTGCTTGGACAGGCTGTTGCGGCGCGCCTGCATTTCTTCGGTACGGGTTTGGGTGTCGCGGCGTTCCGCTTCGAGCGCGGTGAAGGCCGCCACGTCGAGGGTATAGCCGCGGTCGGCGAGGCGCTTGGCGACGCCGTCGAGGTCTTTGCGCAGCAGCTGGATGTCGAGCATGGGATGGGGCGGGTGTTCGTTGTATGAAGGAGGGATTTTAGCGCACCGGCGCGCGCGGCCGGTGCGTTAGATGGTCAGCGTGCGGATGCGGCCGCCAACCCTCACCCCTTCTTCGGCTTGTTTTCAGTGCGCCACTGCGCGTCGAGTTCGGCCAGACGTGCCATCTTGTCGCCGATCTTGCCCTCCAGACCGCGCGGCGTCGGCTCGTACCAATGCGGATCGCGCATGTTGTCCGGCAGATAGGTCTCGCCGGCCGCGTACGCATCGGGTTCATCATGCGCGTAGCGGTACTCGTGACCGTAGCCGAGTTCCTTCATCAGCTTGGTCGGCGCGTTGCGCAGATGCACCGGCACGCCGCGCGACTGATCCTTGCCGACGAAGCGGCGCGCCTCGTTATAGGCGTTGTACCCGGCATTCGACTTCGGCGCGACCGCCAGATAGATGATGGCCTGCGCCAGGGCCAGTTCGCCTTCGGGCGTGCCGAGGCGTTCGTAGGTCTCGGCGGCGTCGAGCGCGATGCGCGCGGCGCGCGGATCGGCGAGACCGATATCCTCCCACGCCATGCGCACGATGCGGCGCGCCAGATAACGCGGGTCCGCGCCGCCGTCGAGCATGCGGCAGAACCAGTACAGCGCGCCGTCCGGACTGCTGCCGCGCACGGATTTATGCAGCGCGCTGATCTGGTCGTAGAATGCGTCGCCGCCTTTGTCGAAGCGGCGCAGATTTTCGGCGAGCGCGCTGCCGAGCAAGGCGCCGTCGATCTCGGTGGTTTTCTGCTGCGAAGCCGCCCGGGCGACGATTTCGAGGTTGTTCAGCAGCTTGCGGCCATCGCCATCGGCAGAACCGATCAGCGCGTCGCGGGCTTCGTCGGTGAAGGTGAGGCCGCCGAGTTCCTTTTGCGCGCGCTCGAGCAATTCGCGCTGCTCTTCGTCTGTCAGGCTTTTCAACACGTAAACGGCAGCACGCGAGAGCAATGCGCTATTCACTTCGAACGACGGATTCTCGGTCGTCGCGCCGACGAACACGAACAGCCCCGATTCGACGTGCGGCAAGAAAGCGTCTTGCTGGCTCTTGTTGAAGCGATGCACTTCGTCGACGAACACGAGCGTCTGATGCCCGTTCGCGCGATGAATCTGCGCGGTCTCGACCGCCTCGCGGATATCCTTCACGCCCGAGAGCACCGCGGACAGCGCGATGAACTCAGCGTGAAAGGCATCGGCCATGAGCCGGGCGAGCGTGGTTTTACCGACGCCGGGCGGGCCCCAGAGGATCATCGAATGGGCTTCGCCTGATTCGAATGCGACGCGCAGCGGCTTGTTCGGGCCGAGCAGGTGCTTCTGGCCGATCACTTCGTCGATATTGCGGGGCCGCAGGCGTTCGGCGAGCGGAACATTGGCACGGGTTTCTTCAAACATGACGTTTTGGGGATAATCTCGGCTTTTCCGGACGCGGTCCGTGTGAAGGCGGCGTACTGCCGGTGAGCCACGCCAGCACGCGAAAGTGCGGGCAACGTCCTGCATTATGACAGTGACGGCGCCCGGACGAAGAGGCCGCGCGACGCGCCGGGACGACTCGGGTGGCGCAGGCCGTGCAAAAATCCGGAAATGGATAGCGCGGACGGACGACACAAGAGGACGGCGCGAGCGGACCGAGCAACAGCACAGCGCAACCGGACACGCAAGCGAAGCCCCACCGCGGACATAACAGCAAACGCAACCGCCGACGCAACTTCGCAGGCAAGTCGGCAAGCAACACCAACAGGGACAAGACCAGATGGCACAAGATCCAATCGCCGGCGACGCCGGTTCCACCTACGCGCCGCTCACGCCGGTGCCCGATGCGCGCCGCGCGTTCCGCACCGGCGACGCGTTCGCGCTCTGGTTTTCGCTCGGCATCGGCCTGCTGGTCGCGCAAGCGGGTGCGCTGCTGGTGCCGGGGCTGTCGTTGCCGCACGCGTTGCTGGCGATCGTGATCGGCAGCGTGATCGGCGTGGTGCTACTGGCGCTGGCCGGCGTGATCGGCACGGATACGGGGCTCGCGGCGATGTCGTCGCTGCGCCCAACGCTCGGCGTACGCGGCGCGTCGGTGCCCGCCGTGCTGAACGCGGTGCAACTGGTCGGCTGGGGCTCGTTCGAAGTGATCGTCATGCGCGATTCCGCCGACGCCCTCGCCAAGCAGGCCTTCGGCCTCTCCATGCCGCTCATCTGGACCGTGATCTTCGGCTTGCTCGCGACGCTGCTGGCGATCAGCGGCCCGCTCTCGTTCGTGCGGCGCTTTCTGCGCACGTGGGGCATCTGGCTGCTGCTCGCGGGCGCGGCGTGGCTCACGTGGAATCTGCTCGCCACACACGATCTGGCCGCGCTGATGCGCCGCCCTGGCACGGGCGAGATGTCGTTCGGCGGCGCCATCGATCTGGTGGTGGCCATGCCGCTGTCGTGGCTGCCGCTGATCGCCGACTACACGCGCTTCGGCCGTCGTCCCGGTGAAACGTTCCGCGGGACGCTGCTCGGCTACGGCATCGCCAACATCTGGTTTTACGCGCTCGGCGCGATCTACGGCCTCGCGGCGGGCGGCGGCGACGCATTGCTGACGGGCGCCCTGGCGCAAGCCGGCGGCGGTCTCGCGCTGCTGCTGATCCTGATCGACGAAGTCGACAACGCGTTCGCCGACATTCACTCCGCCGCGGTGTCGACGGGCACGTTCTGGACGCGCGGCAGCGTGCCCATTCTGTCGGCGGCGTTCGGCGCGCTATGCACGCTGATCGCCCTGGCCGTGCCGATGGCGAAGTATCAGAACTTCCTGCTGCTGATCGGCTCGGTGTTCGCGCCGCTGTTCGGCGTGGTGCTGGTGGATCACTTCATCTTGCGCAAGCGCCGTATCGAAGTGGCCGCGCTCGCCGACGTGCGCGGCCGTTACGGCTTCTCGGGCGGCTGGCATTTGAGCGCGTTTCTCGCGTGGGCCATCGGCATCGCCGCATTTCAGGCGATCAACCAGTGGCTGCCGAATCTCGGCGCGACCTTGCCGGCGCTGGTGATCGGCGCGGTGTGCTATCTGGCGTTCGTGTCGGCGCGCAAGACGGCGTATGCGTGAGTCTTGAGGCACGGCCGTCGCGGTAGTCGCGGCAGTCGTTCAGAAACGCAAAAAGGCCTGCATTTGCAGGCCTTTTTTCATTGCGAGACGTTGCGAGATTACTTCAACGCGTGGAAGCCCGATACTCGACGCCCGGCAACACGCACAGCAATTCGAACGCGAGATTCGCGCCGAGCAGCGCGGTCGTGCCGAACGGATCGTACGGCGGCGCGACCTCGACCAGATCGCAACCGACGATATTCAGTCCACGCGAGCCGCGAATGATTTCAAGCGCCTGCGGCACCGTCAGACCGGCGATTTCCGGCGTGCCCGTGCCAGGCGCAAAAGCCGGATCGATCCCGTCGATGTCGAACGTGATGTATACCGGGCCGTCGCCCATGCGCTCGCGCACACGCGCCATCAGCGGCACGAGCGACTGGTTCCAGCAGGCTTCGGCCTGCACGACTTCGAAGCCCTGATCGCGGCACCAGTCGAAGTCTTCCGCCGCGTATCCCGTGCCGCGCAAACCGATCTGCACGACCCGATCGCAATCGAGCAAGCCCTCTTCCACCGCGCGGCGGAACGGCGTGCCGTGCGCGATCTTCTCGCCCATCATCGTATCGTTGACGTCGGCGTGCGCATCCACGTGAATCAGGCCGACCTTGCCGTGCTTGCGATGAATCGCGCGTAGGATCGGCAACGCGATGGTGTGATCGCCGCCCAGCGTGATCGGTTTGCAATCGTGCTGAAGAATTTCGTCGTACGCGGTTTCGATGCGCGCGATCGAATCGTGCAGGTTGTACGGATTGATCGCCACGTCGCCGAGATCGGCCACGCGCAGCGAATCGAACGGCGCGGCGCGCGTCGCCATGTTGTAGGGGCGCAGCAGCACGGACTCGCTGCGAATCTGGCGCGGCCCGAAGCGCGCGCCGGTGCGGTTCGAGGTGCCGAGATCGAACGGCACGCCGACGAAGCAGGCGTCGAACCCTTCGGCCGAGCCGACGTTCGGCAGCCGCATCATCGTCGCAATGCCGCCGCAGCGGGGCATCGCGTTGCCGGACAGCGGCTGCGGCCGTTCACCGGCTTCGGGATTAATGAAGGAAGAGGTATTCATCGTGTCTCGGCAATGAAAAAGGGCAGCAAGCAAAATCTTGCAGACCGGCCGAGGAGAAGCATCTGAACCGCACCTTGCCGGGCGAATCTCGATTCTTGAGCAGTTTCCCAGAAGTTAAAATAGCAACAGAATAAACTTCACATTGATTCCCGGCGATGTATCCTGACGACCCATGTTCTCCCAACTCACCGATCTCGACCTGCGGCTGATCCGCGTATTTCTTGCCATTGTCGACGCAGGCGGCGTGTCGCCGGCCCAGGCGACCCTCAACGTCGGCCAGTCGACCATCAGCACGCAGCTTGCCACACTGGAAACGCGCCTCGGCTACCGGCTGTGCGAGCGCGGCCGCGGCGGCTTCAGCCTGACCGCGCGCGGCGAGCAGTTCATCGAGGCCGCCCGCGCGCTGCTGTCGGCCGTGGACACCTTCGGCATGCAGGCGCGCAACGTGGGCCGCAAGCTGGTCGGCACGCTCGACATCGGCATGATCGGCCACACGCCGGTGTCGGCGAGCGCGCGCATCAGCGACGCGATCGGACGGTTCCGGGCGCGCGATCAGTCGGTGCGGTTTTCGATTCTGGTGCGCTCGCCGGGTGAACTCGAAGAACTGCTGCTCAATGGGCGGATTCAGATTGGCATCGGCTATTTCTGGCACCGCGTACCGTCGCTCGAATATACCGAGGTGTTCGCGGAAGATCAGTTCGCTTATTGCGCGAAAGGGCATCCGCTGTTCGCGCAAGCGGGCGAGGTGCCGCCCGCCGAGGCTGCACAGCACGAGTGGGCGTGGCGCAGTTATCCGCTGCCCGAAGCCGAAAGCTCGACCACGCCGCAGAATGTCACCGCCGTCGCCGACAACATGGAAGCGGTCGCGATGCTGGTGCTCTCCGGGCATCACCTCGGCTATCTGCCGGGGCATTTCGCAGCGCCGTTCGTCAAACAAGGGCTGCTCGCAGCGCTGAATCCGGCGCAGATGCGCTACCGCGTGGCGTTTCATATGGTCACGCGCGCGCGGCAGCATCGCACGGATATTGTCGAAGCGTTTATCGACGATATGAAGGCCGCGCATCCCGTGCAGGTTTTGCAGGTGGATGAGTAGCGGCAACACTAGCGCCTGCCATGAAAAAAGCCGCGCACGGAGCGCGGCTTTCTGCCTGTCACATGCCACCCGCAGGCGGTTTAGCCGTTGATCACGTCCGCGCCCTTGGGCACCGTGAACTTGAACGCGTCGGCCGGCAACGGCGGGTTCTTCTGAATGTTCGAGAAGGTCAGCAGCGTGACGTTGCCGAACACGTCGTGCAATTCCATCGCTTCGAGATTGCCGTCCTTGAAGCCGATGCCCACGCGCTGAAACTGCGTGTCTTTCGCCTTCGGCGTCAGTTCGAGCCAGTCGATGCCGGCCTTCACACCCGCGTCACGCAGCGTGAAGTTCTTGTCGAGATCGTTGCTGCCGAACAGGATCGCCGCCGGGCTCGCGCCGAGCGCGCCGCCGAGACTACGCACTGTCACCTGATTCAGATCCTTGTCGTACACGTAGAGCTTGTCGCCGTCCGCCTGCAGCAGTTGGGCATAGGGCTTCTCGTATTGCCAGATGAACTTGCCGGGACGTGCGAAGGTGAAGGTGCCGCTCGACGTGCCGGTCTTGCCGGTGCCCGTGGTGGACAGCGTGCCGCTCGCGCCCTGCTGCGCCTTGCTTGGCGCCCGCACTTCCTGCTGCACGAAGGTGCCACGCGCCGAATGCACTTGCGCGACGAACGCTTTCAGCTGCTCGGTGCCGCTCGCGAATGCCTGCGATGCGAACAGCACCGATGCGCCGATCGCCACACTGCCCACGCCACGCGCGAGGGTCCGCGCGAGTTGGCCGAAACGGCCGGATTGAGCCTTCTCTCGAGCGTGCTGCTGCGCGAATAGCTGCATATAGTTTTCTCCCTTGATTGAATTCGTTGAGCGGTCGTGACCGCTTGCTTGCGCATTGGGCGATGCCTGCGCGACCATTGGCGAGGAGCTGCCGCGATGCCAGCGAGGCTGCGTCCCATTCGCCGTACCCAAGCGTGTAGGGGCAGCTTAGCCACCCCGCCTTAAACGAGCCTTAGGGTAGCGACCGGCCCTTCACAGACGCAAAGCATGGCTCGCCAAACGAGCCTTCGCAGTGGTAGCGACGCCTCAACGCCGCGACGCGTGGCTTGCTTTCCTTGTGGCGACGCTAACGAGGCGTCCGCGTCTCGCCGCCGACAGTGCATTCGCCACTTCGTTGCGAACTCGCTGCCGTCGGTCAATCCGCGCTGCCGCGCCGGGGCGAGAATATTCGCCGCCTCGCTGCGATCTCGCTGCCCGTCGGCTTATTCCGCTTCCCGCGCCGGCGCCAGAATCTCGCGATTGCCGTTCGATGACATGGCCGAGACCACGCCCGAATTCTCCATCTGCTCGAGCAGGCGCGCCGCGCGGTTATAGCCGATGCGCAAATGCCGCTGCACCAGCGAGATCGACGCGCGGCGGTTCTTCAGCACGACGTCGACTGCCTGGTCGTATAACGGGTCCGACTCGCCGTCGCCCGATCCGGTTCCCCCGGCGCCCGCCGAGCCTTCGTCGCCCTCGCCCGTCACGCCGCCTTCGAGAATGCCTTCGATATAGTTCGGCTCGCCCTGCTCCTTGAGTTTGTCGACGACGCGATGCACTTCCTCGTCCGACACGAACGCGCCGTGCACGCGCACCGGCAAGCCGCTGCCAGGCGGCAGATACAGCATGTCGCCCATGCCGAGCAGCGATTCCGCGCCCTGCTGGTCGAGAATCGTGCGCGAGTCGATCTTCGAGGACACCTGAAACGCCATCCGCGTCGGCACGTTGGCCTTGATGAGACCAGTGATCACATCCACCGACGGACGCTGCGTCGCCAGAATCAGGTGAATGCCGGCCGCGCGCGCCTTCTGCGCGATCCGCGCGATCAGCTCTTCGACCTTCTTGCCGACCACCATCATCAGGTCGGCCAGTTCGTCGATCACCACGACGATGTTCGGCAGGCGCGTGAGCGGTTCCGGATCGTCCGGCGTGAGGCTGAACGGATTCGGCAGCTTTTCTTCGCGCTTGGCGGCTTCGTCGATTTTGTTGTTGTAGCCGGCGAGGTTACGCACGCCGAGCTTGCTCATGAGCTTGTAGCGGCGTTCCATTTCGGCGACCGCCCAGTTCAGCGCGTGACCGGCCTGCCGCATATCCGTCACCACCGGACACAGCAGATGCGGAATGCCTTCGTACACGCTCATTTCCAGCATCTTCGGATCGATCAGGATCATGCGGACCTGATCGGCGCTCGCTTTGTAGAGGAGCGACAGGATCATCGCGTTGATCCCCACCGACTTGCCCGAGCCCGTGGTACCGGCCACCAGCAAGTGCGGCATCTTCGCGAGGTCGGCGCACACCGGCTTGCCGCCGATGTCTTTACCGAGGCCCATGGTCAGCGGCGACGCGGCATCCGCATACACCGCCGAGCCGAGAATCTCCGAGAGACTCACGGTCTGCCGACGCTGGTTCGGCAACTCCAGCGCCATGAAATTCTTGCCCGGAATCGTTTCGACCACACGGATCGATACGAGCGACAGCGAGCGCGCGAGGTCTTTGGCGAGACCGACGATCTGGCTGCCCTTCACGCCCGTGGCCGGCTCGATTTCATAGCGCGTGACCACCGGGCCCGGATACGCCGCGACCACGCTGACTTCGACGCCGAAGTCCTTCAGCTTCTTCTCGATCAGACGGGACGTGAATTCCAGCGTATCCGCGGAAATGGTTTCCTGCGCGGCGGGCGCGGCATCGAGCAGCGAAATGGGCGGCAAGGTGGAATCGCCCGGCAGGTCCGTGAAGAGCGGCACTTGCCGCTCCTTCTCGACGCGCTCCGACTTGGCCGGCGTGACGACCGGCGGCACGATCATGACCGGCTCGTGTTCCTCGATCCGCACGCGGCCCTTCTCGACCTTACCTTCGCGCTTGACGGCGGCCGCTTCGCCCAACTTGCGGTCGCGGCCGGCCTCGCGGCGCAGCTTGGCGAAGGTCACCGCGGAAATGATCGATTCGCCGACCTTCTCCGACACCGACAGCCACGAAAAACGGAAATACAGCGACAGGCCGATGCCGAGCACGATCAAGAGCGCCAGCGTGCCGCCCGTGAAACCCAGCGCATGCGACACGCCGCGCGCAACGGCCTCGCCGATCACGCCACCCGGCGCGCGCGGCAACTGCACTTTGAGCGACCACATGCGCAACGCCTCGATGCCGTCGCACGCCAGCAGCACGAGCATGAAAGCGAACGCGTCGGCAAGCCAGCTCTCGCGCGGCACGTCTTCCTGCTCTTCCTCGTGACGGGTGATGCGCTTGTAGTTCGCGGAGATATGGCGGCCGAGCAGCACGATCCACCAGTAGGCGGACAGGCCGAACAGCAGCAGCAGGATGTCCGACGTCCACGCGCCGACGCGGCCCGCCCAGTTGGCGATATGGTCGACCTGCGCGGCATGGGTCCAGCTCGGATCGCGCCGGCTATAGCTGACGAGCGCCATGAGCAGGAAGACGCCGAGCGCCACCTGCAGGATCCAGCGGATTTCGGTGAAAAGGCGCGACATGCGGTGCGGCAATGCCTGCGCGCTCGCGGAATAGGGAGCTTTTGCCATTGATCCTGTTGCGTGTGTGCCCGATTCCCGGCCTGGGTTGTTGCCTGAACCGCGGCCGAACCTCGACCAGCGGGGCTTCGGGCCCGATCCCGGCTTCCGGGAACTTCGATCCGGCCTATTGTAAACGCAGTGTCCCGCGCGAGGCTGTAAATGACGGTAACTTGGCCGTTTGGCCACAGAAAGGCGCTGCGGGGTGCGAGGCGACGCTATCGGTGCGATCGGAAAGCTTCATGGAGCGGGCCGGCGCCTCGCCCTTTATAATGCCGGACTGATACCCAACTATAGTTTCAGCTCAAGTCGCGCGGCCTCGCATGGGCGAGCCGGGCGCCGTAAAAGGATTCGATCATGCCCGCAACTTCCACGAAACACGCCAAGGTTCTGATTCTCGGTTCCGGTCCCGCCGGCTATACGGCTGCGGTCTACGCGGCGCGCGCGAACCTCGCGCCGGTGCTCGTCACGGGCCTCGCTCAAGGCGGCCAGCTCATGACCACGACCGACGTCGAAAACTGGCCTGCCGACGCCAACGGCGTGCAAGGCCCGGAACTGATGGCACGCTTTCTGGAGCACGCCGAGCGCTTCAACACCGAAATCATTTTCGACCACATCCATACGGCCAAGCTGGATGAGAAGCCGATCCGCCTGATCGGCGATTCGGGCGAATACACCTGCGACTCGCTGATCATCTCGACCGGCGCCTCGGCGCAGTACCTCGGGCTGCCGTCGGAAGAAGCGTTCATGGGCAAGGGCGTGTCGGCCTGCGCCACCTGCGACGGTTTCTTCTACAAGCAACAACATGTGGCCGTGATCGGCGGCGGCAATACCGCGGTCGAGGAAGCCCTCTACCTGTCGGGCATCGCGAAGAAGGTGACGGTGATCCACCGCCGCGACAAGTTCCGCGCCGAGCCGATCCTGATCGACCGTCTGCTGGCGAAGGAAAAGGAAGGCCTGGTCGAGATCAAGTGGGACAGCACGCTCGAAGAAGTGACCGGCGACCAGTCCGGCGTGACCGGTCTGCGTATCAAGAACACAAAAACGGGTGCCACCGAAGACATCGCGCTGCAGGGCCTGTTCGTCGCGATCGGCCACAAGCCGAACACGGATATTTTCGCGGGCCAGTTGGAGATGAAGAACGGCTACATCATCACCAAGGGCGGCCTGAATGGTTTTGCGACCGCCACCAGCGTGCCGGGCGTGTTCGCGGCGGGCGACGTGCAGGACCACGTCTACCGTCAGGCGATCACCAGCGCGGGCACGGGCTGTATGGCCGCGCTCGACGCGCAGCGCTATCTGGAAACCATCGACGAGATGGTCGGCGAGCACGCCATGAGCCAGGAAGCCGAGCGTTAATCAGCCGCGCCGGCGAGCGAGCCGGTCAGGAAGATTGGCGCAACGGTAAAATAACGGTCGGGCTTAGCCCGGCCGCCTGTCAGAAGAAAGGCCGCGGCTGACAAGCCGGCGGCCTTTTTGCATTCCGGTCGCAAGCAAACGTCGCGCGACCGGTCCACTTTTCTGCGTGTCTTACCCCTATGCCGAAGAATCAGCCCCATCCGAGCGAACCGAAGCGCGCGCGAGCCGCCGCGCGGCCCGCGCCCGAACCGGCTGCGCCCGCCGTCAAGCCGAAGGTGGACCCGGCCGCCGGTCTCGCCGGCCTCGGCGCATTGCGCGATGCGCTCAAAGTCGACACGCAACGGCGCGAGCGTGAAAAGGCGGCCGCCGCGGCCGCGCAGCGCGAAGCATCGGCGGACGCCGATCTGTTTCGCCGCGAGATTGGGGCGGTCGCGCCGCTAGCCGTGCCGCCGCGCGCCACGCTGCCGCGCAATCCGCCGCCACCGCTGCCGGTGCAAACCAGACTCGACGAAGAAGCCGTGCTGCACGAAGCGATCTCGGACGAGTACGATCCCGAAGTCCTGCTCGACACCGACGAGACGCTGTCCTACTGCCGTCCCGGCGTGAGCCAGGAAGTCGTGCGCAAGCTGCGGCGCGGCGACTGGATCGTGCAGGCGCAAATCGACCTGCACGGCATGCGGCGCGAGGAAGCGCGCGAGGCGCTGGCGGAGTTCATCCGCGAATCGGTGAAGCGCGGCTTGCGGTGTTTGCGCGTGATCCACGGCAAGGGTCTGGGATCCATTGGCAAGGAGCCGGTGTTGAAAGGCAAAGTACGCGCGTGGCTCGTGCAGAAGTCCGAGGTCATCGCGTTCTGCCAGGCGCGCCCGCATGACGGCGGCGCCGGCGCGGTGGTCGTGCTGCTGCAGCCGGGCGCGTTGCCGGCTCACGCCAGAACCTGACGGAGCCGCGGTGATCCATCCGAGGCTGACCCTCGCGCTGACCCTCATGGAGGCGCTGGCGATTTTTGCATACGCCATTTCCGGTTTCATCGAAGCCAGAACCCGCCGGCTCGATACCGTGGGCACGTTTCTCGTGGCGATCGCCACGGCCTTCGGCGGCGGCACGTTGCGCGACGTGCTGCTGGAGCGGCGGCCGTTTTACTGGGTCGAGCATCAGGGCTATCTGATCGCGATCTTCGTGATGTCGCTGTTCGCGCCGATGCTGTTGAAAATGACCTCGCGTCTGCTTTCCGAACGGGTTCTGCTGGTCGCGGATGCGATCGGCCTTGGGCTCTTCAGCATCGCCGGCACATCGATCGCGCACGACGCGCAAATGCCGTGGTTCACCTCGGTGCTGATGGGCGTGCTGACGGGGGTTTTCGGCGGCGTGATTCGTGACGTGCTGTGCAACGAGGTGCCGCTGATTCTGCGTGACTCGCGGCCGTATGCGACCTGCGCGTTCGTCGGCTGCTGGCTGTATGTGCTGATGGATTACTTCGACTTCGACACGGTGTATAGCGTGCTGATCGCCACCGCCTTTATCCTGCTTGCGAGGCTGGTGACGTTCAGGCTTGATGTGCGGTTGCCGCACTAGCTGCCGCACAAGGTCCCGCACGAGCCAGCGGGCGGCACGGCCCGCCTCGACCCGCGGCGTACCGCCCGCGAACGGCCGCCGCCCCGCCCTTCAAACCTACTTGTTGGTCGCCAGCGCGCCCGCGCTCTTCGAGCCGCCGAACAACGCCGTCAGATACGCCGAGTTGTTGTTCATGGTCGCCATCAACGTATTCAGTGCAGTGAACTGGCTCTGGTACTGCTTCGTCAATTGCGTGGCGTAGTCGCGCAACTTGCTTTGCTGCGCGGTGACGCTCTTCAGGTCGGCATTCAGCGCAGAGTTGCGCGTGTCGATAATGCCGCCCGTGCGCGTGAACTCGGTAATGCTCTTGTTCAATTTGGCGCCAATACCATTGGTCGAATTGAACAACGCGGCAACCTGCGCAGAGCTTGTGTTGAGCGCGGTAGTCAGTTTCGCATTGTCCACGACTAGCGTACCGTCCGCCGGATCGCCTTTGAGGGCGATGCCGATATGGCCGAGAGTCACCACCGAACTGCCCTGGCCAACCCCGCCGCTGACGATCGAAGCCAGCGCGTTCTTCACCGTCAACAACGTCGAGTCGCCCAGCAGCGCGCCGCCCGTCTTCGACGATTTGTCGTACGAGGACAGCTTGCCGATCGTGGTGACAACGGTGTTGTACAGATTGACGAAATTCGTGATGGCCGTGTTCTGCGCGGTGGTGTCCGGCGCGATGGTCAGCGTCTGCGGGTTGTTGACCGACGCGCTCGACAGATTCAGCGTGACGCCGGAAATCGCATCGGTGACGGCGTTGTTGGCGCTGCGCGCCGCGATCCCGCCGATGGTGACCAACGCGTCTTGCGCGGCTTCACTCTGCCGCCACGCTCGGCCGGCATCCGACGAAACGATCGTGGACGGCGCGCCGTTCGCCCCGGGCGTCGACGTCACGCCGAGGCTCGACAGGCCCGCATCGTTCTGCACGTTGCTGGTGGCCACGTTGATCGTGTTGGCCGAGCCGGTGTTAGCCGAACGCAACACGAGGTGCGCGCCGCCGGTGCCGGTCACGATCGTTGCCGTGACGCCGGGATTGTTGCCCGCTTTATTGATCGCGCCGGCAATCCCGCTCAAGGTGTTGTTGGTGCTGTCGATCGCGACATCCATCGACTTGCCGCCGACCGAGATGGTGAGCGTGCCGGTGCCGAGCTGCGTGGCCGCACCGAACGCCGCCGAAGACAGGCTTTGCGACGAAGCCATCTGCGTGACATCGATCGTATAGCTGCCGGCCACCGCGCCCGGACCTGCTTTCGGGTCGAGGCCCTTGGCGCTCGCGGTAGCCGCGAAGGTGGACAACGTCGTTCCGTCCGACAGATTCTTGAGCGCCGCCTGCACCGCGGACAACGCCGAAGTCAGCGCGCCGTAGGCGGATAAGGTGGTGTTGTCGCTGGTTTGCCTTGCTTGCAGCGCCGCCGCCTGGCCCGCCGTCTTGGCGTTCACGAGCACCGAGACCAGCGACGCCACGTCCATCGACGAGTTGCCGGTCGAACCGCTGATAATGGATTGCGCCGCTTGCTGAACCTGGCTCTGCGCGTTCGAGGTCGCGCTATTGACCGAAGACGTGATCGTAGACATGTGAAGCCCCCGTGCGTCGAATTATTCGTTGTTGATTTGAGTGACGCCCCGAGCTTGCTTCTGTCGCACCATTTATCCGGTCACGTCGGCGTCTCTTACAAAGTTTTCAAATGTTACACCATCTTTCTTCATAGTTTCGTGACGGTTTGTCGTAGCGAATGCCGGCCGATAGATCCTCATGGCTGTCGATTTGCGGCGCCGCCGTTCGTCGTGAAGTAAACGGTCGATCAGGCCGTCACCGCGCGCAGCGCGCCCAGCAATATCAACCGCTCAAGGTGACACGATGCCCCTGAAGCTCTACGCCCATCCGTTCTCCTCGTACTGCCAGAAGGTCCTGACCGCGCTCTACGAGAACGGCACGCCATTCGAATTACGCCTGCTCGCGCACGACGACCCGCAAGTCATGGCCGAATTCGCCGCGCTTTGGCCGATCAAACGGTTTCCGCTGCTGGTGGACGGCGGCCGGACCGTGATGGAGGCGAGCATCATCATCGAATACCTGGGCCTTTATCATCCCGGACCGGTGCCGCTCGTGCCGGCCGACGCCCGCGCGGCGCTGGAAGTGCGCGGCATGGACCGCTTCTTCGACAACTACATTTCGACGCCGCAGCAGAAGATCGTCTACGACAGCATGCGCCCGGAGCCGGAGCGCGACCCGCGCGCCGTAGCCGAGGCGCGCGCCATGCTCGACACCGCGTACGGCTGGCTGGACAAAGTGATGGCGAAGCGCGAATGGGCCGCCGGCGACACCTTCAGCCTCGCCGATTGCGGCGCCGCGCCATTCCTCTTCTATGCCGACTGGACGCACGCCATCGGCCCGGCGTTTGCGCATGTGCTCGCTTACCGCAAGCGGCTGCTGGCGCGGCCGTCGTTCGCGCGCGCGGTGGATGAAGCGCGCCCCTATCGCGCATTTTTCCCGCTCGGCGCGCCGGACCGGGATTGAGCATGACGGCCCGGCAGAGGCGCTGTGCGGGCGGCCGACTCTCAGCCTATGCGACAACAATTTTTCCAACCTATACACTTCACTTCGAAACCTACTTCCGGCAATCACTCATAAGGCAAAACATGGACCGTTTCGAAGCGATGGAGATATTTACGCGTGTGGTGGAGGCGAACAGCTTCACCAAAGTATCCGAGTCGCTCGACCTGCCACGCGCCAAAGTCAGCCGCACCATCCAGGCGCTGGAGGAACACGTCGGCGTGCGTCTGCTGAACCGTTCGACGCGCCAGGTCAGCGTCACCGAAGACGGTGCGCTGTTCTACGAGCGCTGCGTGCGCATTCTCGCCGAAGTCGTCGACGCCGAATCGTCGCTGTCGAACAAACGCGAAAATCCGGCCGGCACGATCCGTGTGGATACGTCCGGCACGCTGGCCCGCGCGCTGCTGCTGCCCGCGCTCGATGATTTCTACCGGCAATACCCCGAGATCGATGTGCGGCTCGGCCTCGCCGATCGCAACATCGATCTGATTCAGGATGGCGTGGACTGCGTGATCCGCATGGGCACGCCGGAAGAGTCGAGTCTCGTCGCACGTCGGATCGGCCAGGCGCGCATCGTCACGTGCGCGTCGCCGGCGTATCTGGAGAAATACGGCGAGCCGACCACGCTCGAAGCGTTGAGCGAGCACCGCGCGGTCAATTACGTGTCCGCCCGCACGGGCAAGACGTTCCCGTTCGAATACGAAGTGGACGGCGAAATCGCCAAGGTCACGTTGAAGAGCGTGCTCGCGGTGAACGACGGCTCCGTGTATATCGGCGCGGCCGTGCTCGGCCACGGCATCATCCAGCCCTCGCGCTTCATGGTCTCCGATCTGATCAACCAGGGCGCGTTGAAGGAAATCCTCACCACCTACACGAGTCCCGGTACGCCGTTATCGGTGCTCTACGCGCACCGCCGCAATCTGAGTTCGCGGCTGCGCGCATTTATCGAGTGGGTGACCGAACTGGCGCGCAACAATCCGGATCTGCGTATTACGGACCAGTAAGCGGCGTCCGCAAAACAGAAAGCCCCTTGCGCTTCGCAGCGCAAGGGGCTTTCTTCAAACTCGATCCAGACTTTCCGCTCAGGCAATCCGCTCTTCGTTGGTCGGATCGAACAGCACCGCCTTCGAGGTATCGAACAGCAGCGTCGTGTTCGTCAGCGGTTGCGGATTCGAAGCCGGGTGCACGCGGCTCACGATCCGCTTACCGTTGACCTGCGCGAACACCAGCGTGTCCGGGCCGGTCGGCTCGATCACGTCGACCTTCACTTCGATCGGCTGCAGCTTCGCGTTGTCGCCGTGCGCGCCACGCGCGTCGGTGATGCGCTCCGGACGCAGGCCGAGAATCACATCACGGCCAACGTGCGACTTCACCTTCGCGGAGTCGAACGGCAGGTTCAGCGCCGTGCGCGCGACACCCGTATCCAGTTCGAGCGCCACGCCCGCGCCCTGCTCGACCAGCTTGCCCTGGATGAAGTTCATCGGCGGCGCGCCGATGAAGCCCGCCACGAACAGGTTCGACGGCGAGTCGTAGATTTCCTGCGGCGCGCCGAACTGCTGCACGATGCCGTCTTTCATCACCGCGATGCGGTCGCCGAGCGTCATGGCTTCGATCTGATCGTGCGTCACGTAGACGATCGTCGTGCCGAGGCGTTGATGCAGCAGCTTGATTTCCGAACGCATCTCGATACGCAGTTTCGCGTCGAGGTTCGACAGCGGTTCGTCGAACAGGAACATGACCGGATCGCGCGCCAAGGCACGGCCCATGGCCACGCGCTGACGCTGGCCGCCGGACAGTTGTCCCGGCTTGCGATCCAGCAGGTGCGTGATCTGCAGCGTATTCGACACGCGGTCGACGATCTGCGTTTGCTCCTGCTTCGGCACCTTGCGGATGTTCAGACCGAACGAGATGTTCTCGCGCACCGTCATGGACGGATACAGCGCGTACGACTGGAACACCATCGCGATATCGCGATCTTTCGGCGACAGGTTGTTTACCGTCTTGCCGTCGATCTGAATTTCGCCCTTGGTCACGGTTTCGAGGCCGGCGATCATGTTGAGTAGCGTCGACTTCCCGCAGCCCGAACCGCCGACGAGAATCAGGAACTGGCCGTCTTCGATGTCGATATTGACACCCTTCAGGACCGGCACCCCGTTCGGGTAAGTTTTGTACACGTCACGGATGGAAAGGCTTGCCATGCTGTGAATCCTCTTGTCTCTGGTACTGCTTGAAAACGTCTTCGGGTGACGGCGGCTTCGAATCGAACAGAAGCCGCCGCGCTCGGATGGTTGAGCCTGGCGTCTAGCCCTTCACTGCGCCCGCCGTCAGGCCGCGCACGAAATAGCGTCCGGCGATGATGTACACCAGCAGCGTGGGCAGTGCGGCGATGATCGCGCCGGCCATGTCCACGTTGTATTCCTTTACGCCGGTCGAGGTATTCACGAGGTTGTTCAGCGCCACCGTGATCGGCATTGAATCGACACCGGAGAACACAATACCGAACAGGAAGTCATTCCAGATCTGCGTGAATTGCCAGATCAGGCACACCATGAAAATCGGCAGCGAAACCGGCAGCAGAATCTTCGTGAAGATCGTGAAGAAACCCGCGCCGTCGATACGCGCCGCCTTCACGAGTTCAGCCGGAATGCTCACGTAGAAGTTGCGGAAGAACATCGTGGTGAAGGCGATACCGTAGATCACGTGCACCACCACCAGGCCGGTGGTCGTGTTCGACAGGCCGAGAAAGCCTTCGAAACGCGCCATCGGCAGCAGGATCGCCTGGAACGGAATGAAGCAGCCGACCAGGATCATCGTGAAGATCGGATCCGCGCCACGGAAACGCCAATGCGTGAGCACATAACCGTTGAACGCGCCGATGATCGACGAGATCAGCACGGCGGGAATCACCATCCGCACCGAGTTCATGAAGAACGGCTGCATGCCGTCGCAACGCACGCCCGTGCAGGCGCCGCTCCATGCCTTGATCCACGGCTCGACGGTCCAGTGCGTAGGCGGCGTGAGCAGGTTGCCGGTGCGCAGCTGATCGATGTCCTTGAACGACGTGGACAGCATCACGTACAACGGGAACAGGAAATACAGGGCAAACAGAATCAAGGCCGCGTAAATGACGGCACGGCTGATCGTCATCTTAGGCTGCATTGCGGGTGCTCCTCGATTCCAGATACATCAGCGGCACGAGCACGGCCACGACAGTGGCGAGCATCATCATCGACGATGCCGCGCCGACGCCCAGCTGCCCGCGATTGAACGAAAACGTGTACATGAAAATAGCCGGCAGGGACGACGACGTGCCCGGACCGCCCGCGGTCAACGCGACCACCAGGTCGAACGTCTTGATCGTGATGTGGCAGAGAATCAGCAGCACGGAGAAGAACACCGGGCGCATGCTCGGAATCACGATCTTGCGGTAGATGGTGGGCAAGCCCGCGCCGTCCATCTGCGCGGCCTTGAAGATTTCACCGTCCACACCGCGCAGGCCCGCCAGGAACAGCGCCATGACGAAGCCGGTGGACTGCCACACGGCCGCGATCACGACGCAGAAAATCGCCTTGTCCGGATCGCCCAGCCAGCTGAACGAAAAGCTCGTCCAGCCCCAGTCGTGAAACACCTTCTCGAGGCCGATGCTCGGCGTCATGATCCATTGCCATGCCGTACCCGTCACGATGAACGACAGCGCCATCGGGTACAGGAACACGGCGCGCAGCGCGCCTTCATTGCGAATCTGCTGATCGAGCAGGATCGCGAGAAAGAGACCGAGGCCGATACAGATACCGATGAACGGGATGCCGAACCAGCCGAGGTTCGCAGCCGACGTCCAGAACACGTCGTTATCGAACAGTTCGCGATAACGGTCGAGACCGACAAATTCATAACGAGGCATCAGTCGCGAATTGGACAGCGACAGATAGCCGGTAATGGCGATGAAGCCATACACGAAGATCAGGCTGATCACGACGCTGGGTGCGAGCACCAGCTTCGGAATCCAGCGATCGGCAAGGGCCGCCATGGGCGACGCGCGGCGGGTGACGGAGGCCGTTTTCCCGTTTCCGCTGATAGAAGCAGTCACTACTCGACTCCTGCTGAAACTGTGCCGCCAGGACATTCGCGCCGGAAGACGCGAGGCCGCAACGGCATAGGTGTGACTCTATGAAACCAGGCTGAAGCCGCCTGCCAATGCCAGGACTTCCACCCCGGCAATCAGCGACGTGAAGGGCGCGCCCGGTGCCCGTTGATGAACCGCCGGGCGCGCCGCATCATTCACTTCACTTACTTGGTCTTCGCTGCCTTCGCGAGCGCGGCAACCGCGCTCTTCGAATCCTGCTGCGAGTTCATGAACTTCGTGACCACGTCCGAGATCGCGCCGGCTGCTGCATCCGGTTGCGCCATGCCGTGTGCCAGCGAAGGCACGTAGCCGCCCGACTTGATCGCCACTTGTTCATCCGCGTACGACTTCTTCGCGCAGTCGTCGAACTTGGCCATCGACACGCCCAGACGAACCGGGATGGAACCCTTGTTCAGGCTGAACTGTTCCTGGAACTCCGGCGACATGATCGTCTTGGCCAGTGCGAGCTGACCCGGCGTTGCCGCCTTCGCGCCCTTCTGCTGGAAGAACACGAACGAGTCGACGTTGAACGTGTAGGACTTTTCCGTGCCCGGCACAGCGGCGCAGATGTAGTCCGAGCCCGACTTCTTGCCGGCGTTGGCGAATTCGCCCTTCGCCCAGTCGCCCATGAACTGCATGCCGGCCTTGCCGTTGATGACCATGGCCGTTGCCAGGTTCCAGTCACGGCCCGTGCGGCCTGCGTCGAAGTAACCTTGAATCTTGCGGACCGTGTCGAACACGCCGACCATCTTGTCCGAGGTCAGCGTCTTTTCGTCGAGGTCGACCAGCGCCTTCTTGTAGAAGTCCGCGCCTTGCGACAGCACGACGTCTTCCCACAGCGTCAGGTCTTGCCACGGCTGGCCACCCATCGCGATCGGCTGGATGCCCGCGGCCTTCATCTTGTCGGCCACTGCGAAGAACTCAGGCCACGTGGTCGGCGCCTTGCCGCCTGCCTTGTCCAGCGCTGCCTTGTTGATGTACAGCCAGTTCACGCGGTGCACCGAGAACGGCGCGGCGACGTAGTGACCGTCTGCGTGCATGATCTTGTCGATTTCCGGCGGCAGGTTCTTCTTCCAGTCACCCGCGGCGGAGTCGATCGGCACCAGCACGCCTTGCTGCGCCCAGTCCTGGATCAGCGGACCCTTGATCTGCGCAGCGCTCGGCGCGTTGCCCGAGATCACCTGCGTCTTGAGTGCCGTCATGGCAGCCGCGCCGGCGCCACCCGCAACCGCAAAGTCCTTCCACGTGTAACCCTGCTTCGTCATGTCGTCCTTGAGGACGCCGACGGCTTTCGATTCGCCGCCCGAAGTCCACCAGTGCAACACTTCGATCGACTCGGCAGCCTGCACGGCCGAGACGCCACACATCAGACCTGCGGCGCACAAAGCGCCCATGATCGCGCGAAATTTCATTGCTTATCTCCTCCAGACACCTGAACAAAAAACAAATGGCCCCTGATGTCGCCAGGGTGCTGTGGTTGGTTCAAACAGGCAAAACACTGGGCGATCGAGCACGGTCGGGCGCATGCGCGAGGCATGTGCCGGCGGACCGATTTTCGGCCGCTGGAAGCTCAAGAGATGAGTGGTTCGGGATGCAACTGACTGTCTCCTCTTTTGATTTTTGCCTGCCCGCGTCGCGCGCGGCAGACTCGAGGTGCCTTGCACGTCAACCTGGTGCGACCATTACGGAAAGCCGCTCAACTGCCCGGCTTTCCACAAGGGCCGCAGGGCGTGCTGGCGCGTACCGACACGCAATGTCCGTTAACATGCAGGGGACGCCTGCCGATTCGGGAAAACGCGCATCTGGACTTGCAGCGCACGCTTTTTTCATCGAATTAGCGTTACCTCTTGATTTGGATTGTAGTTAAACTACAATTCAGTGTCAAAAAAAATTTTATCGGACTACGGTCGCTCAACTGTTCAACTTCGGCGGCCCCAGGACATCGACGGAGACTCATGCAAACCGATTCAAGTTTCACCTTCGTTCTCTTCGGCGGAACCGGCGATCTGTCGATGCGCAAGATCCTGCCGGCACTGTTTGAAGCACACCGTGCAGGCGGCATGCTGGCCGACAGTGGCAAGATCGTGGCGGTGGCCCGGCACGCGGCGGATCGCAGCGAGTACCTCCAGTGGGTGAACGAACACGTCAAGCCACATGTGTCGAAGAACGGTGTGGACGAAACGGCGTGGGCGGGCTTTCTGAACCGCATCGAGTTCGTGAATATCGACCTCGGCAAAGCGGAAGACTTCGTGCACTTGCGCGACGCCATCCAGGATCTGCCTGGCATTCGCGTGTTCTACCTGGCTACGGGTCCGTCGCTGTTCGTGCCGATCTGCCATGCGCTCGCGTCGGTGGGACTGAACGAGAACGCCCGCATCGTGTTGGAAAAGCCGCTCGGCTATGACCTCAAGTCGTCCAACGCAATTAATGATGCAGTCGGTGAAATCTTCGCCGAAGAACAGATCTATCGGATCGACCACTACCTCGGTAAAGAACCGGTGCAGAACCTGCTGGCGCTGCGTTTCGGCAATGCCCTGTTCGAGCCGCTGTGGCGCCGCGAGTGGGTTGAAAGCATCCAGATCACGATCGCCGAAGAACTCGGCGTGGAAGCGCGCGGCGACTTCTACGACAACACCGGCGCCCTGCGCGACATGGTGCAGAACCATTTGCTGCAGTTGCTTTCCATCGTGGCGATGGAGCCGCCCCACTCCATGGATTCGGATTCGGTGCGTGATGAAAAGCTGCGCGTGCTGCGCGCCTTGAAGCCCATCGACCCACGCGACATCGGCAAGGTGGCCGTGCGCGGCCAGTATCATTCGGGCGTGATCCGCGGCACCGCGGTGCCGGCCTATGCAACGGAGTCCGGCGTCAGGCCGGACAGCACGACCGAAACTTTCGTCGCACTGAAGGTCGAGATCGAAAACTGGCGCTGGGCCGGCGTGCCGTTTTTCCTGCGCACCGGCAAGCGCCTCGCCGATCGCGTCGCCGAGATCGTGGTGAACTTTCGTGCAGTGCCGCATTCGGCGCTCGGCGCTTCCGCGCTGCGTGCCGGCGCGAACCGCCTCGTGATCCGTCTGCAGCCGAACGAAACCATTCGCCTCTACTGTCTCGCCAAGCAGCCCGGCGAAGGCATGAACCTCGCCAGCGTCCACCTCGATCTCGCGTTCGACCAGTTCTTCCGCGAAGGACAGATGGAGGCTTATCAGCGTCTGCTGCTCGACGTGATCAACGGCCGCCTCGCGTTGTTTGTGCGGCGCGACGAGCAGGAAGCCGCGTGGCGCTGGGTCGAACCGATCCTGAACGAATGGAAAGTGTCGAACAAGCCGCCCAAGCCGTACGCTTCGGGCACGTGGGGACCGGCGGCGTCGAGCGCGATGCTGGCGCAACATGGCACCTGCTGGCTCGAAGAAGAGAATTGAATCACGGCGGCACGTCGTATTCCACGGAACATGACGCGCCGCCTGTAAGACCCACCGACGAACTGAACGGAATGGCGCCGGTATCACGAGGGCGCCTGCAGGTCATCCACCTCGCAGGCATCGCGTGAGAGCAGTACGGCACATTCCGCAGATCCAACAAGAAAGCAGCACGGAGGAGAAGTGATCGAGCTTCACGCTTTCGACGATCAACGCGCCCAATCCGACGCGTTGGCGAAAGCGGTTGGCGACGCGTTACATGCGTCGCTCGCCGCACAGGCCGCCGGGTCAACCACCGGCGCGCGCCCCGCAATGCTTGCAGTGTCCGGCGGCAGCAGTCCGCGCCCGTTTCTGCAGACGTTGTCCACGCAAACCTTCGACTGGGCACGCATTGCCGTGACGCTGGTCGACGACCGCTGGGTGCCGGAAACGGACAGCGCGAGCAACTCGCAACTGGTGCACGCCACGCTGTTGCAGAACGCCGCGAAAAACGCGGCCTTCTGGCCGCTCGTGGACACCACGCAGGAACTGAACGCGCACGTCGCCGCGCTGAACGCCGACCCGCGCTTTGGCGTCGTGCCGGACGTCGCGATTCTCGGCATGGGCGAAGACGGCCACACCGCGTCGATCTTTGCCGACGCGCCCGAATGGGACCATGCGATCACCACCCGCGAGCGCTTTGTCGCCGTGCACCCTGGCAGCGCGCCGCATGCGCGCGTAAGCTGGTCGCTATCCGCGTTGAAAGAAGTGAAGCATCTGTTTTTGCTGATCGCCGGACCGCGCAAAATGGACGTGCTGAACGCCGCCACCGCTGCGCTACAAAAAAATGCCATCTCACAGTTGGCGAACGACAAGGGAGTGAGACTCGATGTCTACTGGTGTGCAAACTAAGGCTGTTCCGGGCGCGGGCCAGCACGCCGATGGACCGAGGCTCCTGGCCGACATCGGCGGCACCAATGCGCGTTTTGCGCTGGAGACGAGCCCGGGCGAAATCGGCTCGGTGAAGGTCTATCCGTGCGCGGACTATCCGGGCGTTGCCGAAGTCATCAAGAAGTATCTGAAGGACACCAAGATCGGCCGCGTGAATCATGCGGCGATCGCGATTGCGAACCCGGTCGACGGCGATCAGGTCAGCATGACGAATCACGACTGGAGCTTTTCGATCGAAGCCACGCGCCGCGCGCTCGGCTTCGACACGCTGCTGGTGGTGAACGACTTCACGGCGCTGGCCATGGCCCTGCCCGGCCTCACCGACGCGCAACGCGTGCAGGTGGGCGGTGGCGCGCGCCGTCCAAACAGCGTGATCGGCCTGCTCGGCCCGGGCACCGGCATGGGCGTGTCCGGCCTGATTCCCGCCGACGACCGCTGGATCGCGCTCGGCAGTGAAGGCGGTCACGCCACCTTCGCGCCGGCCGATGAACGCGAAGACATCGTGCTGCAATACGCGCGCAAGAAGTGGTCGCACGTGTCGTTCGAACGTGTGGCCGCGGGTCCCGGCATCGAAGTGATCTACCGCGCGCTCGCGGGCCGCGACAAGAAGCGCGTGGCGGCCAATGTCGACACGATCGAGATCGTCAAGCGCGCGCTGGAAGGCGAGCCGCTCGCGGCCGAATCCGTCGACGTGTTCTGCGGCATTCTCGGCACCTTCGCGGGCAATATCGCGGTGACGCTCGGCGCGCTGGGCGGCATCTATATCGGCGGCGGCGTGGTGCCGCGACTCGGCGAGGTCTTCGCGCGCTCGTCGTTTCGCAAGCGTTTCGAAGCCAAGGGTCGCTTCGAAGCCTACCTGCAGAACGTGCCGACGTATGTGATTACCGCTGAATATCCGGCGTTTCTCGGCGTCTCCGCGATTCTCGCCGAGCAGTTGTCGAACCGCGCGGGCGGCAGTTCGTCGGCGGTATTCGAGCGGATTCGCCAGATGCGCGATGCGTTGACGCCGGCCGAGCGCCGCGTGGCCGATCTCGCGCTGAATCATCCGCGTTCGATCATCAACGATCCGATTGTCGATATCGCGCGCAAGGCCGACGTGAGCCAGCCTACCGTGATTCGCTTTTGCCGTTCGCTCGGCTGCCAGGGCTTGTCCGATTTCAAGCTGAAGCTGGCAACGGGCTTGACCGGCACGATTCCGGTGAGCCACAGCCAGGTGCATCTGGGCGACACGGCTACGGACTTCGGCGCGAAGGTGCTGGATAACACCGTGTCCGCGATTTTGCAGTTGCGCGAGCACCTGAATTTCGAACACGTCGAACGGGCCATCGACCTGTTGAACGGCGCGCGGCGTATCGAGTTCTATGGTCTCGGCAATTCGAACATCGTCGCACAGGACGCGCACTACAAGTTCTTCCGTTTCGGCATCCCAACGATTGCCTACGGCGATCTGTACATGCAGGCGGCGTCGGCGGCCTTGCTCGGCAAGGGCGATGTGATCGTTGCGGTGTCCAAGTCGGGGCGCGCGCCTGAACTGCTGCGCGTGCTGGATGTGGCCATGCAGGCGGGCGCCAAGGTAATCGCGATTACGTCGAGCAATACGCCTTTGGCCAAGCGGGCCACCGTCGCGCTCGAAACCGATCACATTGAAATTCGCGAGTCGCAGTTGTCGATGATTTCGCGGATTCTGCATCTGGTGATGATCGATATCCTGGCTGTCGGCGTGGCAATCCGTCGTGCCGTGCCTAGCGCGGATGTGGCGGAAACGGTCGCGAAGGCGCGCCAGGGTGCGGATGACGATGCGACCGCCGTGCTGGATTGGCTGAGCCACGGCGCGGCTTCTTCGGCGCGGGATTGACGTTGGGAAATGGGCTGCGCCGTGGGAGTGAGTTGTTTTGCCCGCGGTGCTCGCCTGTCCTTGAAGTCATAGTGGTCGGTCAGTGTCGCCCTTGAGCGACGCTGCGCCAATGCGCCGCGTATTGCTAGTGTCCCGAGTTAGAAATTCGTAGACAAAATCGTTTGACGCTGGCGAGGATGTCGTCGGCCGATTTGGTCCAGCTGAAAGGTCTCGGATCAGTGTTGTTGATCTGGATGTATTGGCGAATAGCCTGCTCGAGTTGCCGGGTGGAGCGATGAGTGCCACGGCGGATGTATGTCTCGCTGAGCGTGGCAAACCATCGTTCGACCTGGTTAATCCACGAAGCAGAGGTCGGGGTGAAATGCGCATGAAAACGCGGATGGCGAGCCAGCCACGTATTGATCGAGGAGGTCTTGTGCGTACCGTAGTTGTCCATCACCAGATGCACGTCCAGTTGGGGTGGCACGTTGGCCTCGATGGTGCTCAGGAACTGCAGGAATTCACTGCTGCGATGACGTCGATGCAGTTCGCCAATGACTTCGCCCGTGGAGATGTCCAGCGCCGCGAACAGTGTGGTTGTGCCGTGACGCATATAGTCGTGCGTGCGTCGCTCAGGGATGCCCGGGGCCAGCGGCAGCATAGGCTGGGTGCGGTCCAGCGCCTGGATCTGGCTCTTCTCGTCCACGCACAACACCATGGCCTTGAGCGGCGGGTCCAGATACAGCCCAACGATATCGCGCACCTTGTCCACAAACAATGGATCGCTGGAGAGCTTGAAGGTCTCCTGCCGGTGTGGCTGAAGCCCGAAGGCATGCCATATTCGCGTCACGGCCGTCTGCGACAGCCCCATCTCGCGGGCCATTGTGCGCGTGCTCCAGTGGGTCGCTCCCGTGGGCACGGACTCAAGCGTGCGCGCAATGAGCGCGTCTACCTGGGCGTCCTCGATCGTCCTCGGTGCTCCCGGGCGCGGTGCATCGAGCAACCCGTCCACGCGATGATTGATGAATCGCGAACGCCACTTCGAAACCGTATGCGAGGTGACACGCTGCCTTGTCGCGACCGTCTTGTTGTCGATGCCCTCGGCGCAGGCCAGCACAATGCGTGCGCGCAAGGCCAGCGCCTGCGCGGTCTTGCGCCGCATTGTCAGCGCCGTGAGCTGTTCACGTTCCGCTTCACTCAAGATCAGTGGCGCCTTCGGTCTTCCTCTCATCATCGCCTCGCTTATTTGCGAACCCTGCAACCCAGGTTAGTACACAACGCAAATAAGGCAATGAATTTTTAACTCAGGACACTAGTGTTGAACGCGGTCGCCGCGACTCATGGCAAATGGCGCGGAACATTCCAACGGCAGCACGAAGACATGCCCACACATGGCGGGCGCTGCGGGGGCGGGCGGAAACACAAACCATGAGCCGTTGTCATGCCGGAAGAACACGATCGTCAGCGGCCCGCTCGAAGTGCAACCTTCCAGTCGCACATAGCGACCATGCGTTGCGAGCAACCGGCCGATCTGCGTCACCCGCGCGGGCATCGAACGCGTTGGCGCAAGCCATTTATCCACGAGAGATCGCAAGGAAAGGCTGTCGGCATTCATGTCGTGCTCCTGAATTCCAGTTGGGCTGAGGAGGACATTCGCTCCACAGGTCTGTGAATTCAGTATTGGTTAGGCACTCACGAAGTTAAATCAGAGCAGCCCGAGAATGACGTAGCCGAACATCGTGCGCTGTAGGGGTTCGCCTACGTCGCACTTGCCATGTGGCGCGTCCGCCTGAGCCAGGCGCCCGCGCGAAACTCGCCGCTCGCAGCGGGTTTTTCGCGCGTTGCGTCGCCGGGTACCCCTCTCAGCAAAATCGATAGAACAATGGCACTATTGTCGCCACCTCGTTAGGTTTCCTCTCAGCCAAATCATTGATCAGGAGAGATCGATGGCCGACAGACCAACTTCCAGTGCGTCCACATTCCGTTCGCTGGTCCTGATAGCAATCGTCGTGGCCGCACTGGTCGCGGCCTTCGCCTTCACGGCCGGCTGGCTCTCGCCGGGACGCCTGACGCCCGCAAAGATCGTCAACGGATTAGCGCCGCCGGGCGGCGCGGCTCTCGGCTTCCGGCGCAATCACGCCAAGGGCATCTGCTTCACCGGCACCTTCGACTCGAATGGCGCGGCTGCGGCCTTGTCCAAGGCCCCGATGCTCGCGTCCGGCTCCTATCCGGTCACGGGACGTTTCAACCTCGCTACGGCCGATCCCAAGGCCCCGGACGCCACCGTTCGGGTGCGCGGCCTGAGTCTGCGCATCGTCGCGCCGGATGGCAGCGAATGGCGTACGGCAATGATCGACGCTCCCGTCTTCCCGGTCGCCACGCCGCAGGCCTTTTACGGCCTGCTTCAAGCCTCGGCCGACAAGAGCGACCCGGACGCCATGAAGAATTTTGCCGCCGCGCATCCGGAATTCGGTGCTTTTGTCGCGTGGGCCGGCAGCGCGCCTTGGACGGGCTCCTATGCGCAGGAGCGGTATAACAGTCTCAATAGCTTTATCTTCACCAACGCCGCAGGCCAGGACCAGGCCGTGCGCTGGTCGTTCGTGCCCGCCGCGCAACCCGAGACCGTGGCCGCCGACCAGTTGAAGGCGCGCGCCGCCGACTTCCTCGCCGCGGATATTACGCAGCGGGTACACAGCGCGCCGCAACGGTGGACGATGGTCGTCACGGTCGCCAACCCCGGTGACCCGACCGCGGACCCCAGCAAGGCCTGGCCTGAAGATCGCCATAAAGTCGAGGCCGGCACGCTGGTGGTCAACGCCATCGAACCCGAGGCTGACGGGCCATGTCGCGATCTCAACTTCGATCCCACCGTGCTGCCGTCAGGCATGCATGTGTCGGACGACCCGTTTCCCGCCGCGCGCTCGGCCGCCTATTCCGTATCGTTCAACCGGCGGACCGCCGAGGAGAAGGACTATCCGCGCCATCCGGCGGAAGGAGCCACGCAATGACCCCGATCCACGATCGCTTTACACCGCTGCAGCGCGCTCTTCACTGGCTCATGGCAATTTGCATTCTGGCGATGCTATTTATCGGTGTCGGGATGGTGTCCACCATTCGCCCGGATTATCTTTCGCTGGTGTCCATCCACAAGCCGCTGGGTATCGTGATTCTTGTGCTGGCGCTGATTCGCCTGGTGGTGAGATTCATGCGTGGCGCGCCGCCGCTGCCGGCGTCGATGCCGGAACCGATGAAACTCGCCGCCCGCCTGTCGCATCTCGCGTTCTACCTGCTGATGATCGGGCTTCCGCTGATCGGATGGGGCATGCTGTCGGCCGCGGACTATCCCGTTGTGGTGTTCGGGATACATCTGCCCTCCTTCCTGCCGCATAGCGATGCGTTGCACACGCTGTTGTGGAACGCGCACAGAACGCTCGCGCTATGTTTCTTTGCGCTGATCGTGCTTCATCTGGCAGCGGCGCTTCTGCACGCGCTGGTCAGGCGTGACGGTGTTTTCCAGGCAATGGCGCCCTGGCGTTGAGGGCCGCCAACGCGGGTCAGCTTTGGTCGGCGAGCCCCCGGCTCAGTGCGCACCAGCGGCCGCGGCACTCCCGCCACCACCCTTGCCGGGTTTCGTCAACCAGATCAGTGGAATGATCGCGATGAAGATTACTGCCGAGAGCCAGAAGATGTCATTGAGACCGAGCATCGCCGCCTGGCCGTTGAGCGAGTTCTCAAACGCCGCCAGCGCTTGTTGCGTGCTGCCGCCAAGCATGCCGTGCAGCGAGTCGAGCCCTCCCACGAAGGTCGGATTGTTGACGCTGCTCTGCTCGGCAAGGCGTGCATGGTGCAGGATCGTGCGATCGTTCCAACCCGTGCTGAACAATGACGTGCCCACGGCGCCCGCAAAAACCCGGGCGAAATTGGACAAACCGGCAGCCGCGGGAATTTTGTCCGCGGGCAGGCCGGACAGAATGATCGAAGTCAGCGGCACGAAGAAGAGCGCGGTGGGAATGCCTTGCAGCAAGGTAGGAATTACGAGCGTGAACGTATCGACACCGGTCGTATAGCGCGAGCGCATGAAGAACACGGCCGCGAAACCGAGAAACGCGAGCGTGGCGAGCACGCGGGCGTCGGACTTCGGCATGATTCTGGCCATCACCGGTGCGAGCAGCACGGCGAAGATACCGAGCGGCGCGGTGACGAGCCCGGCATCCACCGAGCGGTAGCTCAGATACTCCTGCATCCATTGCGGCAACAGGACCAGGTTCGAGAAAAATACCGCATACGCGACCGAGATCGCCACCGTGCCGCCCAGGAAGTTGCGCCCGGCGAAGAGCCTCAAATCGACGATCGGATTCTTCTCGGTCAACTCCCAGATCAGGAAGAACACGAAACTGACCAGCGAGAACACGGTCAACGCAATGATGACCGGCGAGTTGAACCAGTCGAGATCCTTGCCTTTGTCGAGCATCACCTGCAACGAGCCGACCCAGGCGATTAGCGAGAGCAGTCCGACCTTATCGATCGGCAGACGCATGGTCGGCGTTTCACGGTCGCGGTAGATCGCCCACGTCACGCCGGCGGCGAACAGCCCCACCGGTATATTGATGTAGAAGATCCACGACCAGGAGTAGCTGTCCGTGATCCAGCCGCCCAGCGCCGGGCCGGCAATCGGGCCGACGGTGGCGGTCATCGCCCATAACGCGAGCGCGGTCGAACTCTTTTCCTTCGGATACGAACCGAGCAGGATCGCCTGCGACAGTGGAATCAGCGGGCCGGCCACCGCGCCCTGGACGATCCGCGCGGCGAGCAGCACCGGCAGATTCGGCGCAATACCGCACAACCAGGACGACAGCACGAACAACAGGATCGCCCCGACAAACAGCTTGATCTGCCCGACGCGCCGCGTGAGCCAACCGGTCAGCGGAATTGAAATGGCATTGGCGGCGGCGAACAGCGTGATCACCCATGTACCCTCGTCCACCGACACCCCGAGGTTGCCGGCGATGGTCGGAATCGCGACATTGGCGATCGACGAGTCCAGCACGTTCATGAAAGTGGCCAACGCCACCGCGAGCGTCGCCAGCGCCAGCTTGCCGCCCGTCAGCGGCGCAAGTGAAGCGGGATTGGATTGATTCATTTCATCACCCATCTTGAGATGCGAGGATCAGGGTCGCCGCCAGCTATCTGACCAGTCAGCTAATTCGATAAAAAAATTTCCGCGCTTACTGCTTTCAGCCGGCATGGCGTGACGCGTCGCGGTGCGCGACGGTCTTTTGCGGCGCGGCTGATGCGGCGACGCGCGAGGCCGGCATGTTCTGCGCGATGATCTGGGCGATCTCCGCATCGGCAGCCGCACCATACTGGGCGAACACATCCGTGCGATACGTCGTGTTCGTGGCCGCGGCGAGTTGGGTGCCCGACTCGTCATGGGTATCCACATCGACCTGCATCGACAGACCGATCCGCAACGGATGCGCATCGAGTTCACGCTGATCGAGCAGCACGCGCACCGGCAGGCGCTGCACCACCTTGATCCAGTTGCCGGTGGCGTTCTGCGCCGGCAGCACCGCGAAGGCGGCGCCCGTGCCGGCCGAAAAGCCCTCTATCCTGCCGTGGTATTCGACGCTGGAGCCGTAGACATCCGCCGTGAGCGTGACCGGCTGGCCGATCCGCATGTGCGTGAGCTGGCCTTCCTTGAAGTTCGCGTCCACCCAGACTCCGTTGAGCGGCACGATGGCCATCAGCGGCGTGCCGGGCGCCACGCGCTGGCCCACTTGTACCGAACGCCGCGCGACATAACCGGTGACCGGCGCGGGCAAGGTATTGCGCGCATAGTTCAGGTAGGCGTCGCGTACCTTCGATGCCGCAGCCTGCACGTTTGGATGCTGTTCGATCGTGGTGCGGTCTGTCAGCGCGTGATTCGCTTCGGCCTGTTGGCGGGCGGCGTCGAGCGCGGCTTGAGCAGAGCTGACGGCGTCGCGGGCATGGGCGATGTCTTCGCCCGACACTGCGCCGGTTCCCGCAATCGCCTGACGGCGTTTCAGGTCGTCGTTGGCGCGAACCAGATCGGCCTCGCGCTGCGCGATATTTGCCGCGTAGAAATCGTTGTTCACGTACAGCCCGCTCACCTGCCGAACTGTCTGACCGAGCGTCGCCTCCGCGTTCGACAGCGCGATCTTTGCATCGGCGGCGTCCAGCGTCACCACCGGGTCGCCCTGCTTGACGACCTGCGTATCGTCGGCGTTGACGGCGACCACCGTGCCGCTGACCTGCGGCGTCAATTGCACGAGATTGCCGCTCACGTACGCGTCATCGGTGGACTGGTAGAAGCGCGCCACCGTGAAATAGTAAGCGCCATAGCCAGCGCCTGACACGATAACGGCGGCCGCAAGGAGCGCCAGCATCAGCTTGCGCTTGCGGGGCTTTTCAACCTCGACGGGTTCTGCTTGCGCCGTAGTGCGCTCGGCGGCGGTCGTATCGCTCATTTCAATCACTCCTGGCAGTATATGAAGGGGGCGCGACAGTCGTATTAGCGCGCGGCGACGACTGGGCTGATCTGTGTTGCGGTTGCGGTTGCGTTTGTGTTGGCGCTCGAGGTTGCGTTCGGGTTGCCTGCGCTGGCGGCAGCGGTGTCGACATACCCGCCTCCCAGTGCCGCAGCCAACGCGATCTGCTGATCGCGGCGGTTCATCTTCAGGTTGGCGACCGCCTGGTCGGCGGCGAGCGCGTTGGTATCGGCGTTCAGCACCGTGAGCTGGTTCGTGAGGCCGGCCTTGTATTGCGTGAGCGCCAACTGGTCGGCACTGCGCGCCGCTTCCTGGGCGGCCTGCGCATCGCCGAGCTGGACGTCGGTCGAACGGATCTCGGCGAACTGCGTGGCAACTTCCGACAGCGCCGTCACGAGCGTCTGGTTGTAACCGGCCACCGCATTGTCGAAGTCCGCGTATCGCCCTTTCAGTTGCGCCCGCAGTTCGCCACCGTCGAAGATCGGCAGATGGATCGCCGGGCCCGCGCTGACGGTGCGGCTCGCAGCGGTCAGGAAGCGGCCGAAACCGAACGCATCGAGCCCAATCGCGGCGCTCAGGTTGATGTCGGGGTAGAACTCGGCCTTCGCTTCCTTCACGTCGTGCGTGAACGCATCGACACGCCAGCGGGCCGCGACAAGATCGGGGCGGCGGCTCACCAGATCGGCCGGCACGTTATCGGGCAACCGCACCTCGTCGCCGATACCGAGTGCAGGCCGGGCGATCGACAGGCCACGGTCCGGACCCGCGCCGAGGAGCGCGGCCAGCTGATAGCGCGTCGTGACAATGCTGCCGTGGAGCGAAGCCAGCGCGGCCCGGCTGCTGGCGAGGTTGGCCTGCGCGGTCTTGCGCTCCACTTCGGTATCCAGCCCGCTGGCGATACGGCCGGCCGTGATGCGGTCGATCTGTTCGCGCTGCCCGACTTCCTGTTGCGCAATGTCACGCAACGCGTACAGGCGGGCGAGCTGGTTGTAGTTGCGGGCGATAGCCGAGGTGAGCGTCAGCTTGACGACCTCGGCATCCGCCTCGCTCGCCTGCAACTGCGACATGGCAGCCTTAAGCGCCTCGCGATTCTTGCCCCACAGATCGAGGTCGTAGGAGGCCGACAGCAGCCCCTTGTTTTCCGATTGCCACGAGCCGGCATACGGCGGCGGGACCAGAGCGTTACCCGAATACTGCTGGCGCGTGAACGAGTAGCTGGCGCCGACATTCGGCAGCGTGCTCGCCTTCGCCGTCTCCGTATAAGCGGCGGCGGCCGCCACACGGGCGCGCGCCTGAGCGAGCGACGGACTGCCTTTCAGGGCTTCTGCCAACAGGGCCTTCAACTGCGCGTCGCCAAACTGGTCGGCCCAATCGGCGGCCGGCCAATGTCCGTCGTCCGACGGAATGCTCTGCTGGGTAGCGAGCGTTTGCGGCGGCGTCATTTGCTTGTCGCTCGTAATGCCGGCGTAGTTCGCGCACGCCGACAACACGGCGGCGAACATCACGGAAACGCTAGCCTTCGCCACTCGCCTGCCGAGCGCCATTCCATTTAATTGCGATTTCATTTTCTGACCTGTCAGATATATAGGTAAAAAAATGCCGCTCAGTCCTCAAGGAATTTGTTAAGCAGGCGGCCCAGCTCGATGAACTCTTGCTTCGTAAAGTGCTTCAGACGACCATTCAGGACGCCAGGTGCGATTTCCGGCAGTTGTGCGGCGACCTGCTTGCCTTTCTTCGTCAGCGTCAGGTTGACTACCCGGCGATCCTCCAGGCTGCGCGAGCGTTCGAGCAAGCCCTTGTCTTCCAGCTTGTCGAGCAAACGCGTCATCAGGCCGGTATCGACGCCCAGCAACTTCGACAACTCAAACGGCGTGGAAGCGACCCCGCCATTGAGCGACAACAGGATGCCCATTTGCGGGGAGGTGATATCCAGGTCCTTCAAGGCATTGTCCATTTCCGCCACCAGAACGTTGCGGGCTTTGGTGAGCGCAAGGCCAATGCTCTGCTCCGCCCGGAAGTTGTCCTTCGTGTAGTGGTTCATCTTGCGCTCCTCAATCGACAGACTCAACACTATCTGCAAAGTCAGATATTGTCAACTTGAGTGCGGAAATATTTTTTGGGGGTCAATCCGGGGCAAAGAGTCCTGAAGTGGGCGTTTCTCCGTACGAATCCGCCTCGCGGGTTTGGCAGTCGCAATAGAAGCGAGCACGAAGCGCCGCACGGCAGCGAGCCTGCCAAGGTGGGCGGCACTTCGGTCGACACACGCTGTGGCTATAGATGCGACCTTATCTGTTCCGCAAAGGCGCGAATGACGTCTTCGTTTCGCGACAGAAACATCCACTGACCAACGCGGGTCGACACCAGCAGTTTCGCCGCGACCAATGCCGCAACGTGCGCCGAGACGGTCGATTGAGATAGCCCACTGCGCGCGAGGATTGCGTTCGCCGGCACCCCGCAATCGAGATCGATGTAGCCTTGCGCGAAGTATTCGCGGGGGGCCTTTAGCCACCGCAAAATCTCGCGCCGGAACGGGTTTGCGAGTGCCTTATGAATCAAATTCTCGTTAACCATAGCTTTCGAAAAACGCCTCGATAGAAGCTGCTCAACCAGGCGACGGGTAGGGACGAAATGCTTCACCTATCGCGATCGCGGCCAAGGTCGTGCCACGCCTTGGAATACCGGCGCCCTTTTCGTTAGAACATGTCCGCAGCACTTTTTCGTCCTACGCTCTGAATGGGTGTCCCCTCCCCGGTTCGAGACGGGATAAAGGGACCGGTATTCATCGTCGCGTAGCTTTGCCCCGGACCTACGATCGGAAACACATCGGCGTTCTCGTCGATCATCACCTCCAGGAAAGCCGGTCCCTTAAATTCAACGAACGCCCGCAACGCGTGCTCGAGTTCGGACAGCGCCTCGACGCGACGGGCAAACTCGAATCCATCGGCCTGTGCCGCCATCACGAAGTCCTTGCGATAGAGCGCCTTGTCGCTGACAAACATTCGCCCGCCGTAAAAGAGACGCTGCCACTGCCGGATCATTCCGTCACCGCGATTGTTGAGCAGCAGTACCTTGACGGGAATGCCGTACGTGCTTGCCGTCTCCAGTTCGCCGACATTCATCCGGATGCTTCCATCGCCGTCGATGTCGATCACGAGCGCATCCGGTCGCGCCAGCTGTGCACCAATCGCCGCGGGCAGCCCAAAACCCATCGTCCCCATGCTTCCTGATGTCAGGAAGCTTCGAGGCTCGACGAACTCGAAAAACTGCGCGGCCCACATCTGATGCTGGCCCACGCCCGTGCTGATAATCGCTCGTCCGTCGGTGATTTCGCTGAGCTTTTCGATAACCCACTGCGGTTGAATCGCAAGGTTCTTGCGGTCGTAGTTCATTCCGAAGGTCTGCTTCAACGCCATCACATGGTCGAGCCAGCCAGAAGACGACTGCTTCGCCGGACCGTGCTCGAGCAAAGACAGTAAGGCATCTTTCGCATCGCCAACGTGAGTCCAGTGCGCACGCTTGACCTTGTTGATCTCCGCCTCGTCGATATCGATATGCGCGACATGGCGCGCACCGGGAGCGAATGAGTCAGGCCGTCCACCGGCGACGCGATCATCGAATCGGGCGCCCACAGCAATGAGAAAATCGCAGTCTTCAACGGCGTAGTTCGCGCAGGCGGCCCCATGCATGCCGAGCATGCCGAGACACAGCGGGTGTTTTGCAGATAGGGCGCCAAGACCCATGAGTGTCGTCACGACTGGAATGCCGTGACGCTCGGCGAACTCCCTTAGCACCGCAGTCGCACGCCCCGTGATCACGCCGCCGCCGACATAAAGCAGCGGCCGCTCACTCTGCCGCAGAAGATCAAAAAAGTCGGCAGCTTTGGCCTTTTCCAACCGTGCGCCTTTAGCCACCATGCGCAGCCGATCGGAGTAGCCGCGAAAATGCAGTGTGCCTCGCCCATGATAGGGCCCCGTCCAGTTCTGGATGTCTTTAGGCACGTCCACCACGACCGGACCCGGCCGACCGGTGCGGGCAACTTCGAATGCGGTTCGCAGCGTTGGCTCGAGCTTCAACGGATCGGTGACGAGAAACACCTGCTTCGCGCACGCCGACATGATGTTGAAGACGGGCGCCTCCTGAAACGCGTCGCTGCCTATCGCGGCACGCGGCACCTGCCCGCAGATGAGCACGACAGGCACCGAATCGCCGTTACAGTCGGCGATTGGGGTCACCGCGTTTGTCGCGCCCGGCCCCGACGTCACCATGAACACGCCGACTTTTCCGCTGGCTCGCGCATAACCGGCGGCCATAAAGCCCGCGGCCTGTTCATTGGCAGGTACGACAAACTTGATCTGACGCTCCACATGGGCCGCGTTCATTTCGTTGTAGCGAAACACCGCGTCGTAGGTCGGCAAGATTGCCCCACCGCTATATCCAAATAGTGTGTCGACGCCCTGCTCGGCGAGCACGCGCAGAATGATGTCCGCGCCCGACAGCGTTTCGGTCGCATTCGCCGGCGTCAGATCGGCGTGTGAAGCAATGATTGGGTTTCGGCTCATGGTTGGCTCGCGGGCAAATCGGCGCTGACAGGAGCAGCAGCCTGAATCAAAGAACAACTTCCTTTCCAGTTGGCGCTCATTCGCGGCGCCTCGACAATGACTTCGTAATGCTTCTGGCGAACTCTTCGCCAAGGTCTTCCCTGACCAGGTCCAAGGCCACCTGAATACCGTCACTTACGCCACATGACGAGTACAGATTGCCGTCCTTCAGACAACCTTGATCGCTCGCGACGTGCACGAACGGATGCTCGATGGACAGACGCTGCGCGTCGCGCCAATGCGTGGTCAACAAACGATGATCAGCGAGGCCGGCGCGCGCGATCAGAAAAGCCCCGTTGGACACGGATGCGAGCCTTCGTACTCCGCGTCCGGCATTCCTGAGCCAGTCCACCAATTCATGATGTTCCAGGCTCGACCCGAGCACCGGACAACCCGGCACGACGACAATGTCGAAAGCAGCATGTGCATCCAGCAGGCTCTCCGTCGTGCGGACCGCTACACCGCTCGAACACATGACGGGCCCCGGCGACGGTCCCACGAGATGCTGCTCGTACAACGTTGCACCGCACAGACGGTTCGCTTCGTGAAAGATATCCATCGGCCCCGTCACTTCGAGCAGCCGGAATCCGGCGTACAGCATCATCGCGACATGCATGCTCCGTTACTCCGTGAATTCACTGAACATAAGCGCCGCGCATCCCGCCGCGTCAGGCCCGGCGAGGCGGTGCGAAGTATGGCGTTCCTTCAGCATGACAAATCCGTTAATGGCTGCCTGTTTTCCCGGCGTCCGGCTCTTCGTCAGGCTGGTGACCCAGTCTAATGAGCCGGCACGGCAGAGGAAACACGTGCTTGTCGCCATGCTGGGCCAATCCACGTGAGATTTGGGCCAACCGCGCCAACGTGGTGATGTTGTCGCTCGCATTGCGTTATGTTGCGCTGCGTCCGGAGGGTCCATGTCCGTTTGGCATCGCTAGAACCCGGTTGTTTTGTAACCTGGACGCAAAAGTGAGTTACCGCCCTGTGCATCCCTGTTTTCCGCCTGTTGCGTTAAGCTCGGTTACCGCTCGTCAGTAGAGGCTGAGAGGCTTGGCCCGCTCTTTCAGTTAAAGCCAATCGGATCGCCGGTATCGGAGACGGGCCTACTCACTCCATGAAGGTCACGGCATGAAAGTCGCCATTGTCATATTCGATGGTGTTCAGGCGCTCGACGTTGCGGGCCCTCTCGACGTGTTCGCGGAAGCCAACACGATCCTCCCCGAACAACAGAGATATGAAGTCTCCCTGGTGGGTCTTCAGGCCGGCGGCGTGACCTGCTCGAACGGAATGCAGCTCTACGTACCGTTCGGCTATATGGACCTCGACACGCAATGGGATCTGCTTCTGATCGCAGGAGGTCCCCAATTGCCCAATGCTCAGCCTTCCAGTGACTTTCTGGCGTGGCTGCAGAGTCAGGCACGCGACGCGACGCGGTTTGGCTCTGTCTGCAATGGAGCATTCGTGCTTGCGCATGCGGGACTGCTGGACGGCAAGGAAGTGACGACGCATTGGGCGGACGCGGGCCGTCTCGCCAATGAATTTCCGCAGGCTTGTGTGCAGCCCGACAAGATCTTCGTTCGAGACGGACGCCTCTTTACGTCGGCAGGCGTGACGTCCGGCATCGATCTGTGCCTGTCGCTAGTCGCGGAAGACTGGGGACACGAGCTGGCGGTGCGTGTCGCGAAACGCCTCGTGGTTTATATCCAGCGGGAAGGCGGCCAGTCTCAGTACAGCCCGTATATTGGCACCGGGCGGGACGAAGATCCGATTATCGGCAAAGTGCACCGGTATGTGACCGAGCATATAGCCGATGCGCTATCCATCGAACAACTCGCGAGCGCGGTTGCCGTGAGCCGGCGGACCTTCTCCAGATTATTTGCGAAGCATGCAAAGGTGACGCCGTCCGTATTTGTCGAGCAGGTTCGCGTCGACACGGCGAGGAAGTTGCTCGAAGACTCGGATGCCCCGCTGAAGACCGTCGCATTCAAATGCGGCTTCCGTAGCGCCACGCATATGCGCACCACCTTCTCCCGGCGGCTCGCGGTGACACCAAAACAATATCGGCAGCGATTTCGCGGCGAGACAGCCACGCAGCGATGGGGAACCAACGGTGCCGACAAGCAGGTCTCTTTTCAAGGACTGTCTCATCCGTGACCGACGGCGGCTACCCTCAGGCTCTTCCCGATCTCCTTGAACCAGGCTTGACGCTAGTTTTCTGTGGAATCAATCCAGGCATTCGTGCGGCATCCACGGGTCACCACTTTGCAGGCCGAGGCAATCGCTTCTGGCGGGTCATGCATCTCGCAGGCTTCACTCCCGAACAGATTCAGCCCGAAGACGACTACACGGTTCTCCGATACGGCTACGGTCTCACCACGGTGGTTTCACGTCCGACGGCGCGTGCCGACGAGCTTGTGCGATCGGAGATCGAACTGGCCGGCGATGGTTTCCGGCGGAAGGTCGAACGGTACGCGCCAAGGCACGTCGCTTTCCTCGGAAAGATGGCGCTTGCCGCGATCTCGGGCAGTCGCTCTATCGATTGGGGGCGACAAACAGAGCCATTCGGCGGTGCATGCGCGTGGGTATTGCCCAATCCGAGTGGACTGAACAGGGGCTTCGACCTTGATGCACTGGTGTCCGCTTATCGGGAAGTTCGTATCGCAGTCACGTCCACGCCTTGAAGGTGCGCGTTGTTGCGTAAGGTCTCCGTAACGAAATCCACGAACGCGCGAATCTTGCCGCTGCTGCTTCGCCGCTCGACGTGAAGCAGGCTCACCGGGATCGACTCGGGTTCGAATGACGTCAGGACAGGTTGGAGCTTGCCTTCGAGCACCTCGGGAGCCGCCTGATACGACAGCAACTGGATTATCCCCACACCTTCGACGGCCGCGAGAACGGCAGCGGGGCCAAGGTCGACGATCATCCGCGGCCGGAATCTGACGGGCAATCTCGAACCATTTTCGCTGAACACCCACTCGAGTGGAAGCGAGACGCCGGTGAAAGACACACAGTGGTGATGGGTCAGATCTCTGGGGTGAAGAGGTTCCCCATGCCTCGCCAGATAAGACGGCGCGGCATACGTGCAACGCCGCACGAATCCCAAAGGTATGGCGAATGTCGAGGAGTCCCCAAGGTGGCCGACACGAATCGCAATATCCACCCCCTCCTCCAGGAGCCGCGTAGTTCGATCGACGTACACGGCATTGATGTTGACGTCCGGATAACGCAGTGCGAAGGCGTTGACCAGAGGAGCGACATAGCGCTGGCCAAACAGCACCGGCGCGGAGACGGTCAACGTACCGACGGGATTGAGCTGGTCGGCTGCGATGATCGATTCCGCGTCCGTGATGGTGTCCAGCACCTTCCTGCAGGCTTCAAGGTATGTCATGCCCGCATCGGTCGGACGAACCGAGCGGGTCGTGCGGGCGAGCAGGTGCGTGCCGAGACGCGCTTCCAGCGCACTGACCGCTCGCGACACCGCTGCGGCTGACATGCTGAATTTTTCGGCCGCACCGGTAAAGCTGCCTCGATCGACGATGGCAACGAATACCTCCATCTCACGCAATCTTTCCATTCCGCTTCCTACCCTTGTCACCACGCCAACACGTCGTGATTCTATGCGCTGTGATCCGCATAGTAACGAGCCGCGTCGCCGAATGGCTCAAAGACGACACAAATTGTCCAAGGCCAGATTTTTTCCACATTTGAAAAAACGCCCGCTCATATTTTCCATACCGAATCAATCGCCTCACCGCTTCGAAAGAGACTCTTTCAGGCAGTGAGGGTTATCCGGCGATTCATTGCCGATTGGCAAAAATCGCCAATTCATTGGCCCAATACTCAACTAGCCTGGACTCCGATTAATCGGCCTATCCTGCACAATGACTGCACGCGCCTGCTATCTGCAATGCCGCAACGAATCAGCCAAAGGCGCCCGCGGCGCGCATTCCATTCGACACGTCGCGTCGTATTGCCAACTCAATGTAAGAGGTCCTCATGTTCTCCGCAATGCTTGAAGTCAACCCGAAACCCGAACAGTTCGACGCCTACCTCGGCATGGCCAAAATGTTGCGGCCTGAACTCGAGAAGATCGAAGGGTTTATCGATAACAACCGCTATGCGAGTCTCACGCGCGAAGGATGGCTTCTTTCGCTGTCGAGCTGGCGCGACGAGAAATCGCTCGTGCGCTGGCGCACCACGACGGCGCACCACAAGATACAACAAGCCGCGCGTGACCGCGTATTTGCCGACTACCGCTTGCGCATTGGCCAGGTAGTCAGCGATAACCAGCTGCCCGCCGGACAGGTGTTGCGCGAGCAGCGCCTGGATGTCACTGAAGCGGGCAGTGGCACCGCAGTGACGCTGCTCGATGCGAAGTGCTCGCCGGCGTGGCTCAAGCAGACCGGCGCAGAAGGAGTGGCGAAGTCGCTTGGCGTCGATACGAACGCGCCCGGCCTCGTTTCATGGGACGTATTCGACGCACTGATGACACCCGGCGACGTGATCGTGGTGGTGACTTGGCAAGACCAGGCGACGGTTGAAGCATTCGAACGCGCTGCGCAAACGGCGGATGGTTCGCGCCGGCGGAGTATCCGTATTGTCCGCGAATACGGCATGTTCGATCGCCGCGAAGCGCCGCAATACTTTGAAGAGGTACAGCGTAAGCCGTGAGGATTGGATTCGTTTGAGCGCGGGTCCTGGCATCTTCTCTCTCATACCAGTTCCTGCGCCAATCCTTAGATAGCCTATCGAACACGAGCAGCAACGAGGCCCCTATGACTACTGGCAATCCTTCGAGCATTGAGGCGCACGCACCGATCGTCGAGCGGTCGCAAGCGCCCGCCGCCGTGCCCGGGACAGCGGCTCCTGCGCAGCCGACGCCCCGTCAATCCGCGCTTTCGCTTCGACTCGCCACCGGCCTCGTCGGCATGCTGCTCGCGTCGCTGCTGGCTATTCTCAACGAGCAGGTCACTGCCGTGTCGATGGCGGATATCCAGGGTGCGCTTTCGATCGGTCACGACGACGGCACCTGGCTGACCGCCCTGTTCGAAGCGGCTAACGTGGCTACGATGGTGTTCGCTCCGTGGTTCGGGATCACCTTCACGCTCAAGCGGTTTACGATCGCCGCCGTAATCGCAACGATGCTCCTCGGCATCCTTTGCCCCTTTGCACCGAACCTGCTCACGCTCTATGTGTTGCGCGTTCTTCAGGGGATGGCCGGCGGATGCCTTCCCCCAATGTTGATCATCGTGGCGCTGCGCTATCTTCCGCCGAAAGTAAAACTATACGGACTCGCCGGGTACGCGCTCACGGCCACCTTCGGACCAGCGCTCGGCACACCGCTCGCGGCTTTGTGGACCGAGTATGTCGGCTGGCAAATGGCCTTCTGGCAAATCGTGCCGCTTGGCATCGTCAGCTGCGTGGCGATCCAGCAAGGTCTTCCGGCGGATCCGCTCAAACTCGAACGACTCGGCGCATTCAACTGGACCGGCTTTCTGACGGGATTCCCGGCCGTCGCCATGCTCGTGATCGGCCTTCTACAAGGTGATCGTCTCGATTGGCTCGACTGCGGGTTCATTCGCGTGATGTTTATTGGCGGGGCGCTGTTGTTCGCCACGTTCCTTGTCAACGAGTGGTTTCACCCGCTGCCTTTCTTCAAGCTGCAATTGCTGTCGCGCAGAAACTTCGCGCATGGACTGACGACACTCCTGGGCGCAGTCATACTGCTGGTCGGCGTGGCGGCCATCCCCGGCCAATATCTCGCCAGGGTTCACGCCTACCGGCCGCTGCAGACCGCCCCCTTGTCGTTGCTGGTCGCGCTCCCGCTGTTGATCGCACTGCCTCTGACAGCTGCCGTCCTGAACCTGCGGCGGGTCGACCACCGCTGGGTCATGGCCATTGGCTTGTCTCTCATGATCACCACGTGCCTGATGGGTAGTTTCATCACGTCCGAGTGGATCCGCGACAACTTCTACTGGTTTCAATCCATACAGATCGTCGCGCAGCCCATGGTGATCCTCGCGATCCTGATGGGCGTCACGACGGGCCTGGCGCCGACCGACGGTCCATTCGCTTCAGCCATGTTCAATTCGCTCAAGACATTTTCCGCCGCCGTGGCGACGGCGCTCATCGAAGGGTTGGGCACGCATCGCGAACGTCTTCACTCGAACATGCTCGTGGACCATTTAGGCAACCACGCGCTCGTGACTAGCCAGAGTGTCGACGCGACTCACAGTCTCGGCGAACTCGCTCACCGGATCCACGAACAGGCAGTGGTACTGACCTCGGCGGATCTCTATCGCGTGATGGCTGGTGTGGCCATCGCGCTTCTTTTCCTCGTGCCAGTGTTGCCCGTGCGTATTTACCCGCCGTGGAGCACTACGCCGCCCTCTTCCCATTAAGGGCCGATATCATGTCAACCATTGCTCGATCTCCCCTCAAAATCGTTCGTATCGCCGCGCTGGTCGTCGCGGTCGGCGTAGGCGCATGGGCTTGCTCAAGCCTGTCAGGCGGCTCGAATACCGAATCCACCAACGACGCTTATGTCGAGGCCGATTTCACGCTCGTGGCGCCGCGTGTCGCCGGCCAGATATCCGACGTATTCGTCAACGACAACCAGGCGGTCAAAGCGGGGCAATTGCTGGTCCGCATCGACGACCGCGACTTCCGGGCCGCTTTGATGAGTGCGGAGGCGGACGTGGCCGCGGCACAGGCCGCCGTCGCGAACTATGACGCCGAGATCGCGCGGCAGCCCTCGCTCGTCGAGCAGGCGCGCGCAACGCTCAAGGCCGACGACGCGTCGATCGAATTCGCACGGGCCAACGCCGCGCGGTACCAGAACCTCTCGGAAGCCGGTGCGGGGACAGCGCAGGAACAACAGCACACGTCGAGCGCGCTCGCCGAGCAACTCGCGCACGAGGCGCACGATCGGGCCGTGCTGGCATCGACCGAGCAGAACCTGGACGTGCTGCGCACCCAGCGCGATAAGGCAGCCGGCGCGCTTGCACGTGCCGGGGCGGCGCTTGAGCAGGCAAAGCTCAACCTGTCGTATACGGAGATTCATGCGCCGGTGGACGGCAAGGTCGGACGGCGTTCCGCGCGAGTTGGCGCATTCGTGACGCCAGGCGCGACGATTCTCGCGATCGTGCCACTTTCCGACGCCTACGTTGTCGCCAACTTCCAGGAAAACCAGATCACCCACATGCGGCCTGGCGAAAGTGTGCGGATCAAGGTCGACAGCTTTCCTGGCGTTGTGATCCGCGGCCGTGTCGATAGTCTTGCTCCCGCAACCGGTGTGAGCTTTGCGCCGATCGCACCCGATAACGCGACGGGCAACTTCATCAAGGTGGTCCAACGCGTGCCTGTCAAGATCTCCATCGACCGAGGCCAGGAGGCGGCGTCCGCGCTGAGCGTGGGGCTGTCTGTCGAAACGGAAGTCGCCGTCGGTCAGCACGCCGACACGTTGGCGGAGGCGGGAGATAGAAAATGAATGCGAGCGACTTTTCCTTCCGCGTGTTGGCGCTGGAGATACTGGCGTGTCTGGTGATAGCAGGTTGTACCGTTGGACCGGATTTCGAACGTCCAACGGCGTCGACGCCCGCGCAGGTCTTTGAGCGCACCCAATCCGCGCAAGCCTCGAGCAAGGCCGTCGAGGCCGGATTCAATCCCGATTGGTGGACGCTGTTCAACGACCCCACGCTGAACACGCTCGAACAGAAACTGGCCGATGCGAACCTCGATGTGGCCGCGGCGTCGGCACGCCTTCGGCAAAGCCGGGCCGAACAGCGCGTTGCGGGGGCAGCGGAATATCCGACGCTAGACGGTGCAGCCTCGTACAACCGCGAACGCGGAAGTCCGAATGGCATTCTGTCGCTGCTCGGCGTCAGCCCGACCCAATCCCAGCCGCAATCCGCTTCGGGCAGCGCGCCGCTTGGCGTGGCGCCGCTGCCGGGCTCCAAAGGTTCGCCGGCATACAACCTCTATCAAGCCGGTTTCGACGCGTCCTGGGAAATCGATATCTGGGGCGGAGTTCGACGCGGTGTCGAAGCCGCGTCCGCGCTGGCGGATGCTTCTTACCAGGACCGGAACGCAATTTTGCTGTCTGCTCGTGCCGAACTCGCGCGAGACTATATCGAGTTGCGCGACACCCAGTCGCTGCTGCGGATCGCGAGACAGAATCTGGAGATTGCTCGCAACGCCACGAAGCTCACGCAAGTACGCGCGCATGAAGGCGTGACGACGGATCTCGACGTGGCCAACGCATCCGCGCAGGTGGCGTCGATCGAAAGTCTGATTCCGACACTCGAGTCGCGAAGCGAAACCACGATCAACGCGATTGGCGTATTGCTCGGCGAGGAGCCAGGCGCGCTTCGGCAAACGCTCGCCGAACCGCGCGACGTGCCCGATCTGCCGCTACAGGTGCCGATCGGCTTTCCGTCTGAACTGGTGCAACGCAGACCCGACATCGGCAAGGCGGAAGCGCAGTTGCATGCGGCCACGGCGTCGATCGGCATGGCGAAAGCCGACTTCTATCCGCGCATATCGCTGAATGGCAGCGCGGGCTTTCAGAGTCTTCAGCTTTCGAGTCTTGCCAACTGGGCGTCCGGACAGTTTGTTGTCGGCCCCTCCATCACGATGCCGATCTTCGAGGGCGGCCGCCTCAAGGGAACACTGAACCTGCGCGAGGCACAACAACAGGAAGCCGCGGTCGCATACAAACACACCGTGCTCAACGCCTGGCGCGAAGTGGACGATGCGCTTGTCGTCTACGATGCCGAGCAGCTGCGCCGCGACAAGCTGACGACGGTGGTTGCGCTCAACCAGCGCGCGCTCTCGATAGCGCAGCAGCGTTACAAGGCCGGGGCGCTCGACTATCTCGACGTGCTGAACGTGCAGAAGCAGCTGCTCGACGGCGAGAGCAACCTGGAACAAAGCAAGGCGAGCGCAGCCGCCAACCTGATCACCCTCTGCAAAGCGCTGGGCGGCGGCTGGGAGTCCACTTACGCCAACCCCCAGGCGTCGCGTTGATTGGAGCGCGGCCGACTGCTGAGTGACGGGCGTCGGCCTGGCGTGTTCCCACTGCGCGCCTGTGCAGAGCCGAAGCGTCGCATCGGGCGAGATTGAACGCCGTTTCTGGCGGCTCGATCTCGCGTCGAACCAGCTCGACCTTGCACACATACGATATTCTGGCAGCGCTGGCGTCGTGGCCAGAAATCAACGAAGAGTGTCCCAAAGCCATCACAATTGAAGCGTCAGAAAGGACCCGCAAAACATAGACTGTGTTTACCAGCAGTCAGGAGACTGCTGGTCCTGGCGGGCACAGGGACCTGGTGGCATGAGTCACGGGGTCTTGCACAAGTTGACGCGAATTACGTGGCGTGGAATCTCACCTCGTTTCGCATCCAAGTTTTGTCTTCGTGTCCCTGCGAAAGCTTTGGCGTGGCCAAGGCGGAAACGGGTGCTGCCCTGGGTAAATTCGTGGCGGATATCGGGCATGGTCCCGGCTGAGGACAGAGTCATCATGATGATGCGCAATCGCAGTACCTCCTTCCTGTTTGGAGGCAACGCTCCTTACGTCGAGGAGCAATACGAGGCATACCTTGCCGACCCGAACACAGTGTCGGATGAATGGCGAGGCTATTTCGACGCGTTGCAGGGCGTGCCCGCGGTGGATGGATCAGACGCAGGCGACGTTGCACACGCACCGGTCGTATCGCGCTTTGTCGAGTTGGCCAGACAGGTGCGGACCGGAGGACGCTCGGAGGACGACGTACTCCGGTTCGCGCAGAAGCAAGTCGCGGTGCAGGCACTGATTTCGGCCTATCGCATGGTCGGCACCCGCAATGCTCATCTCGATCCACTGCGCTGGAGCGCGCCGGCGCCGGTGCGTGATCTGAACCCGGGCTTCTACGATCTGTCCCACGCGGACATGAACACGAAGTTCAGCATGTCCGGCACTTACTTCTCCGACGAAGACGCGACGCTCGGCGATCTGGTGCAGGCGCTCACAGAAACGTATTGCGGGACGCTGGGCGCCGAGTTCATGCATCTCGCCGATCCCGATCAGCGTGGCTGGTGGCAGATGCGTCTCGAGTCTTCTCGTGCGAAGGCGACCCTGGATACCGGCGACAAGCTGCACATCCTCGAACGGCTGACAGCAGCCGAGGGCCTTGAAAAATACCTCCATGCCCGCTACGTCGGTCAGAAACGCTTTTCGCTCGAGGGTGGCGAGTCGCTCATCGTGCTGCTGGATGAGCTGGTTGCATACGGCGCCACCAAGGGCATCAAAAGCTCGATTCTCGGCATGGCGCACCGTGGGCGACTGAACGTTCTCGTCAATATTGTCGGAAAGCCGCCGGCCGCGTTGTTCGACGAGTTCGACGGGAAAACCGCGCATCTTCTCCCGGCAGGTGACGTCAAATATCACAAGGGCTTTACCGGCCTGCTCCCGACTGCAACCGGGCCGGCGGAAGTCACGCTGGCGTTCAACCCTTCGCACCTCGAAATTGTAAACCCGGTTATTCAAGGGATCGCGCGCGCGCGCGCCGAAGTATTGGGGCAAGGCGCGGCTGCGGTCCTGCCAGTGGAGATTCACGGGGACGCCGCGATTTCAGGGCAAGGTATCGTCATGGAAACGATGAACCTGTCGAATACCAGAGGCTACGGCACCGGCGGCACGATCCATGTGGTGGTGAATAACCAGGTCGGCTTCACCACGTCCGACCCGCGCGATGTGCGCTCGTCGTTCTATTGCACCGACATTGCCAAGATGATCGAGGCGCCGATCCTGCACGTGAACGGCGACGACCCCGAGGCAGTGGTTGCGGCGACGCGCCTCGCGATCGATTTTCGCGCCATGTTCGGGAAGAGCGTCGTTATCGATCTGGTCTGCTTCCGCCGTCATGGTCACCAGGAACAGGACACGCCGAACATCACCCAACCGTTGATGTATCGCTCCATTGCAGGCCATCCGGGTGTCCGTACGCTCTACGCGAAGAAGCTCGTGGACGAACGGGTCGTGACGACGGAAGACGTGGAGAAATATGTCCACGACTACCGTGAGCATCTTGACGCTGCGCAAGCCAACGAAGAGAAGAAGCCGGTCGATACAAAGAGCGAAGAGGTGACCTGGCCGCAGTTGCTCGATGGAAACGTCGACCGCATCTATTACTCGGCTCCGTTGCCAGATCTCGTTCAGAAGCTCGCATTGAAGATCACGAGCGTACCTGGGCAATATGCGCTGCATCCGCTCGTTGGGAAAGTGATGAGCGCCCGCCGCGAGATGGCGGAAGGCAAGCGTCCACTAGATTGGGGTATGGCCGAGCATCTCGCTTTCGCTTCCCTGCTTTCCGCCGGAATCGACGTACGTCTGAGTGGGCAGGACAGTGAACGGGGCACGTTCAGCCATCGCCACGCGGTGCTTCACGATCAGAAGCGGTCGATTCGGGGAGAGGGCACCTACGTGCCGCTGGAGAACGTGTCGGATGACCAGGGGCGATTCTCGGTCACCAACTCGGTTCTGTCGGAAGCTGCGGTGCTGGGCTTCGAATACGGATACTCGGTTGTTCGACAAAACGCGCTCGTGATGTGGGAAGCGCAGTTCGGCGACTTCGCGAACGGCGCGCAGGTTGTGATCGACAACTTTCTGTCCGCGGGCGCTGCAAAGTGGGGGCAACACAGTGGCTTGACGATGCTGCTTCCACATGGTCAGGAAGGTGAAGGTCCGGAACACGCGTCCGCCCGACTCGAGCGCTATCTGCAACTGTGTGCCCAGGAAAACATGCGGGTTGTGCAGCCCACGACGCCGGCGCAGATTTTCCATCTGTTGCGTATGCAAGCCGTGCTGCGTGATCGCGTGCCGCTCATTGTGATGACGCCGAAGTCGCTTCTGCGCCACCCTGAGGCTGTCAGCAACCTCGAGGATCTCGCGCAAGGCCGATTCAACGAGATTCTTGGCGAGTCGCCTACCCAGGAAGCAGCGTCCAAGGTGGACCGGGTCATCCTGTGTTCGGGCAAGGTCTACTTCGAACTTCTGGAGCGTCGGCGCAGGGCCCAGAAAGACAATATCGCGTTGATTCGCGTTGAACAGTTGTATCCGTTCCCTGGAAAGCGGATCAGTGCGGAACTGGAGCGGTATCCGAATCTGAAGGATGTGGTGTGGTGTCAGGAAGAATCGAAAAACCAGGGTGCGTGGAATTTCGTATTGGAACCGCTGTTGGAAATTGTGAAGGCACCTGCGGCGCTGCGCTATGTCGGGCCGGAGGCGACGGCATCGACTGCACCGGGTTACCGGTCGATGCATGCTGCGCGTCAGGAAAAATTCCTGCATGCGGCTATCGAGGAGTAAGGCGGCCGTGAAGGCGAATCGGAGACGATGTCGCTGATTCGCCTTCGCTGGCAAGCTCGCAGGGCGCGGATGTGAATTCGCGTGCCCCTGACTTTCGATCACGATGTATCTTCACGGCGTGCCGCCCTCCTCGCTGAGCCCCTCAAAACCGGGTTCGTAATCCGACGGTTCCAACCACCTGGTTTGCAGTCGACGACGCGCCGCCCGATGTATTGATAAACGCAACGTACTGCTTGCCGCTCACATGCTGAAACATCCCTTCCGCGTAGACATCGGTTCGCTTCGAGAGTGAATAGATCAGTTGCGCATTGACCTGATTCCACTTGGGGTCTGCGCCGTAGGTCGTCGTGCGAGTGGCATGACCGTCGGTGTAGACGTAAGCGACGCCCAGCTTCAGCGCTGGCGTCAGTGCGTAGCGGCCGTTGACTTCAAAATTGTCGAAGCGCACTGTGCCACCGGCCGACCCGAATGACTTCGTGCCTTGGTACTGGCTGTGGGAATACACGAAGCCGAGTACGGCCGGGCCAAACGCGTAGTTCAGACCCGCGGCCGCAACGCGCTGCACATCCGCGCCGAGCACGAATCCACCGGTGCCGTTGGCTGTCGATTCAGCCGTGTCGATTGCGCCCGACGTGTTGGTGCTATTCGATCCATTGATCTGCAAATAGCTGGCGGCAAAGTTCAACGGTCCGTTGCCGTAACTTGCACCGACACTGTAGGCGCGATTCGAGCTGAAGTCCGTGCTGTTCGAGAACGCGTAAAGCGCTCCGAATTTCAACCCCGCAATGCTGTGGCTATTGAACTTGACGGCGTTGTTGATGCGTACCGAGTAGTCCAGGTTGTCATTGTCGAATGGGTGCGCGAAGCCCGTCTTCCCGAACGTCGACGCCACCTCGGAGAGCGGCGCGACGAAGTCGACACCCGAGTCGTACTGGCGGCCGAATGTGAGCGTGCCGTACTGAGCCGCATCGATACCGGCGTAAGCCTGCCGCCCGAACAGGCGGTTGTTCTGCCCGAGCTTGCCGTTCTGGATGTTGAAGCCGTTCTCGAGCACGAAGATCGCATGCAGTCCGCCACCGAGATCCTCGTTGCCGCGCAGGCCGAACTGACTACCGTTGATGTTGCCGCTCGTCGCCTGAATGAGAGAGCCTGCGCTTGAGCCTTTCTTGACGTTGTTCGTGTACATGATGCCGGCGTCAATCAGGCCATAAAGTGTGACTGAATTCTGGGCATGCGCCAGCGGAGCGATCAGGCTGGCCGCGACAGTAGCGCCCAGGAAGAGCTTCTTGGTCAAAGTTGACTCCGGGAAATGGTGACAGTGCGAGTTGTGCCGTTAGAGGGAGTCGATGCTAGAAGTCTGTCCGCTGCAGCGGAACTGATCTCTTGTCATATACAAATCACCGATCGTGTTATTGGTTTTTTGACGATGGCTTCGTGAGGACTTTATATAACGGCATCCTAATTACTTTGCCGGTACAGGATATGTTGTGAAAACCGTTGACGGGTGGCGCTTTTCGCTTGACCAGCCACTCATCCTCTCTGCACTGCAAAGCGCAAGAAAACAGATTCTCATTAGTCTTCGCGCGAACCGGGTTACTGCGATTCATCTATGCCGTGTAACAGACCCTTCCAGTTTGCGACACGGACTTCACCATTCCGTGATCGACTGTGAAGGCTAATGAGCGGCATTCCCGGACAAGGCCGTCGTCCGCATCGACGCGAGCCATGCGTCAGACAGAGCTGTCGGATACCATGAGTTGATAGTCGAGTCGCACCTCGCGCCTACTCGTTGCGAGTGCGCTTGAGAAAGCCGGACACTCTGCCGGCAGATCGATCAACTAATCCGCGTTTTGGCGCGGCGTCGCAGTTTGGGACCGCATTCCCTCGCGTTCCAGCCATGAGCGGAACAGCATGACCAGGTCGTCCGCGGACTTGCCATCCGGAACATAGGTGCAATAGCTCCGCGACGGCAGACGCGGCCCAGCGAAAGGCGCGACAAGCCGGCCAGCCGCAAGATCGTCGGATACCAGCGCAGTCGGCCCCATCGCAATGCCTATCCCGTCGATGGCAGCCTGCAACGTCAGATAGAAATGGTCGAAAGTGAGCGCGGCAGCCGGCCTGAGTTCGGGAAGCTTTGCGCTTGCCAGCCAGTCCGGCCAAAGCCGCGGAAGACTCGACGTGTGCAGCAACGTATGCTGCCGCATATCGTCGGGTATTCGAAGCGCCAGTCGCTGCAATAGCGCCGGACTACAGACCGGGATCCGCTCTTCGGACAGGAATGGCCGCATCGAATAGCCATAGAACGTATCCGGACCACCCCGGATGACAATGTCATAGACGTCTTTCAGACTCTCCGCCGACTCGTTCGAGGTCACCACGTTGACCTCCACGTCCGGATGCTCGGCGCGGAACGCGGCCAGTCGCGGCACCAGCCAGCGCAGCGTGAACGTGGCGGGCGCATTCACGGTCAAGGTTCGCGAGAGCGTTGCGGGGAAGCCATATCTCGCCGTTGCTTGCGACAACTGCTCGAACAACGGACCGATTTCCTCCAGGTACGCCCGCGCCGCGGTAGTCAGCGCCACACGCCGGTTGTGCCGTTCGAATAACGGTGCGCCCAGCCACTCCTCGAGCAGACGCACGTGCTGACTTACCGCACCATGCGTGACGTGCAATTCGGCTGCCGCTTCCTTGAAGCTGCCGAGCCGCCCTGCAGCTTCGAAGGCACGCAATGCATTGAGTGGAGGCAGAACCCGTTTCATTCACGATAGTTTATCTAACACGACGACCCAATTTATCTCGTTTGTTGACGAACGACAAGATAGATATCCTGCTTGCTGCACTGCCGATTTGAGCGGCGACAGCCATAAACGGTCAGCGAGAACATCGGACGGCCACTTCTTGCCTTTCGCGGCGCGCAATCTCCCACACCCTTTCGAGTCTGGAGCCTCAATGCTCAGTTACACCGGCGGTCTCGTTCTGGTTGCCGCCCTGCTCCACGCAAGCTGGAATGCGATGCTGCACGGCAACCGGGACCGCTTCCTCTCCATGACGTGGATGAGCATCGCCATCGCGGCGGTCGCCTCGCTCGTGGTCCTGTTCACGCCGTCGCCGAGCGGCGCGGCCTGGCCGTATATCGTCGCGTCGGGGCTCTTGCATATCGTCTACAACGCGACCCTCGTGCGGGCGTACCGGCGCAGCGATCTGGCGCAAGCGTATCCGATCGCGCGCGGCTCATCGCCGCTGCTCGTCACGCTCGGCGCGGCGCTCTTCGCTCACGAAGCGATCGGCCCCTTGCACGCGCTCGGGATCGTGATGATCTCCGGCGGCATCATCGCAATCGCGCTGCAGGGGGGGCGTGTATCGCGCGCGAGTGCGCTGGCCGCGCTGACAACCGGCGCGACGATCGCGCTCTATACCGTGGTCGACGGCATGGGCGTGCGGTTATCGGACGGCCGCGCACTCGCCTACACCGCGTGGATGTTCCTGTTCTACTGGCTGATGCCCGTGTTGTTCATCGCGATGCGCGGAAGCTCGGCGCTGTGGGCACCGGTTCGGGTGGCGCCGATGGCCGTGGGCTCCTCGCTCGCCGGTGGCCTGGTGTCGATCGCGGCATATGGCATCGTGATCTGGGCGATGCAGTCGGGCGCGATGGGCGCGGTATCGGCGTTGCGCGAGACCAGCGTAGTGTTCGCGGTGCTGATCGGGCGGGTGTTGCTGCGGGAAACAGTCAGCGCACAGCGCTGGCTCGCGTGCGTGATCGTTGCGGCGGGGGCGGTTTGTCTGGGGCTTTAAAGCCGCAAAACTCGGAACACAAAAAAGCGATAATAGGCATCCCGCGGCCTCAGGCGCAAAGAACACCCCAATGATCATCCGCCCGCATCTCCATTGGTTTCGCATGCTGCTCGCCTGGCAGGGCTCAGTCCTGCCGCGATTGCTCCCGCGGCTCTTTCTGATCTTCTGCATTTCGATCGTGGCCGTGGCGGCTCACGACCATCTGCTGCCGATCTCGCTGAATCTCAACACCACCGCGCCGTTCTCCTTGATCGGCATTGCGCTCGCGGTTTTTCTCGGCTTCCGGAACAACGCCAGCTACGACCGCTGGTGGGAAGCTCGCAAGCTTTGGGGACAACTGCTGAACGAGTCGCGCTCGCTCATCCGTCAGGTGCTCACCTTGCCATCCCGGCCGTTGCCGAAAGAAGACGTCCGGGAATTTTTCACCGCGCTCAGCGCCCTTCCCCACGCGCTGCGTCATCAACTGCGCAGCAGCGACCCGCACGAAGACCTCGCCGCACGCCTGCCGCAAGCGCTTTTCGAGCGCGTCATGGCGTCGCGCTACAAGCCGGCCACCTTGATGCTCTACCTTGGCGAATGGGTGCAACGACAGGCTCGCGCAGGCGCGATCGATCCGATGGCGGTCATCGCTTTCGATCGGAATTTGAATGGACTTTCGAATGTGATCGGCGGATGCGAGCGCATCGCTTCGACGCCGCTGCCGTTCGCCTACTCGGTGATGATTCACCGCACGGTGTATTTCTTCTGCGCGTCCTTGCCGTTCGGACTGGTGGACAGCATCGGCATCTTCACGCCCGTGTTCGCGGTGTTCGTGGCGTACACGTTCATGGCGCACGAAGCCATTGCGTCGCAGATCGAAGAGCCTTTCGGCACCGACGACAACGACCTCGCACTTCACATGATGTCGACGGTGATCGAGGACTCCATGCGCGACCTGCTCGGCGAACCGGCTCTCCCGTTGCCGAACCCGGAAGCCGAAGGCTACATACTCAATTGAGCGCGCCTCAACTGAAGCGCGCCGCCCAACGCATGCTCAACTGTTGCCGGCTGTTTCCGACAAGCGCTTGAGCGTCGCCACCCGCGCGCCGATGATATCGATGCGGCCGCGCTCGTCGATCACCGGCGTCGTGGCATTCAGGTACGCGGTCCACGCCTTCTGCGCGCGCGTCAACGTGGGACGCGTGCGCGCCGGCATCTTCGACTGCAAGCGGCGGTAGTAGCGGTTCAGATCGAACATGGCGTGTTCGCACTGCGCGTCCGCACCGCAGGCACGCACCCGGCGCGGCGGATCGCCGCCCGCGTTCGCCTTCGCAACCGCGCTGCGCAGCACGAGCGCGCGGTCGCGTACCGGCTGCAACTGCATATCGGCTTCGGCGAGCACGTACATGGAGCCGTGCGTCGTGGCGAACACCGCCGCGAGCAACTGCTTCTCGGCGTCGCGCGACGCCTGCCAGCTCGCCTGGCTCTTTTCCCACTGCTTACGCTGCGCGGGCGGCAACTTCTGCTGAAGCTGCTGCCATGCATTGTCCAACGCGGTCTTCCAGCCGATCCGCGCGTTGTCCATGCACTGCACCTGCCCCGCCGTCGACGACATGTCGCTGCGCGCGAGGCACGCGCGCATCGACGCATCGATCGGATCGGCGGCGGCGACTTCGGCATGCGCCGGCAACGACGCCGCGCCGAATACCGCCGCCGCGACCAGCGACAGCGCGCAGACCACGCGCCGAGCGGGGCGCGTGCCCGACGGGGACGTCACTGGCCGCATCGTCAGCCGCGCACGCAATCGACGAAGTATTCGATGCGCCCGTTGATCGTTTCACCGACCAGCCCGTGGATGTCCGTGTGGAAACCCGGGAAGCGCTCGTTGAACTCGCGCGCGAAACGCAGATAGTTGACGATGGTCTTATTGAAGCGCTCGCCCGGAATCAGCAGCGGAATGCCCGGCGGATACGGCGTCAACAGGATCGACGTGACGCGGCCTTCGAGTTCGTCGATAGGCACGCGGTCGATCTCGCGGTGCGCGAGCTTGGCGAACGCATCCGACGGCTTCATGGCCGGTTCCATGCTCGACAGGTACATCTCGGTCGTGAGACGCGCGATGTCGTTCGCGCGGTAGACGCTGTGAATCTGCTCGCACAGATCGCGCAGGCCGACGCGCTCGTACATCGGATGATGCGAGACGAACTCGGGCAGCACGCGCCACAGCGGCTGGTTGTTGTCGTAGTCGTCCTTGAACTGCTGCAGTTCGGTGACCATCGAGTTCCAGCGGCCCTTGGTGATGCCGATCGTGAACATGATGAAGAACGAATACAGCCCGGTCTTCTCGACGATGATGCCGTGCTCGGCCAGATACTTCGTGACGATCGCGGCCGGAATGCCCGACTCGCCGAAGCCGCCGTCCATATCCAGACCCGGCGTGACGATCGTCGCCTTGATCGGGTCGAGCATGTTGAAGCCTTCGGCGAGCGGGCCGAAACCGTGCCACGCGTCGTTCGGGCGCAGCATCCAGTCTTCGCGCGAGCCGATGCCTTCTTCGGCGAATGTCTCCGGGCCCCACACCTTGAAGAACCAGTCGTCGCCGTATTCGGCGTCGACCTTGCTCATCGCGCGGCGGAAATCCAACGCTTCGGCGATCGACTCTTCGACCAGCGCCGTGCCGCCCGGCGCTTCCATCATGGCGGCGGCCACGTCGCACGAGGCGATGATCGCGTACTGCGGGCTGGTGGACGTATGCATCAGATACGCTTCATTGAAGCGATGCTTGTCGAAGCGGCTGTTCTTCGAATCCTGCACGACGATCTGCGAAGCCTGCGAAATGCCGGCCAGCAGCTTGTGCGTGGAGTGCGTGGCGAACACCAATGCGCCGATGCGCGGACGGCCCGCGCCGATCGCGTGCATGTCCTGATAGAACTCGTGGAATTCGGCGTGCGGCAGCCAGGCTTCGTCGAAGTGCAGCGTGTCGAGCCAGTCGCCGAGCATTTCCTTGATCATCTCGACGTTGTAGATCACGCCGTCGTACGTGCTTTGCGTGATGGTCAGAATGCGCGGCTTGAGTTCCGGATTCTTCGCGAGGGCTTCGCGGGCGAACGGGTTCGCGAGGATCTTCTTCTTGATGTTTTCCGGCTCGAACTCGCTACGCGGAATCGGCCCGATGATGCCGAAGTTGTTGCGCGTCGGCGTGAGGAACACCGGAATCGCGCCGGTCATGGTGATCGCGTGCAGGATCGACTTGTGGCAGTTGCGGTCAACCAGCACGATGTCGCCCGGCGCGACCGTGCCATGCCAGACGATCTTGTTCGACGTGGACGTGCCGTTGGTCACGAAGAACACGTGGTCCGCGCTGAAGATGCGTGCCGCGTTGCGCTCGGACGCCGCCACCGGTCCGGTGTGATCGAGCAGCTGGCCGAGTTCGTCGACGGCATTGCACACGTCCGCACGCAGCATGTTCTCGCCGAAGAACTGGTGGAACATCTGGCCGAGCGGGCTCTTCAGAAACGCGACGCCGCCCGAGTGTCCCGGGCAGTGCCACGAGTAGGAGCCTTCGTCCGCGTACTGCACCAGTTCCTTGAAGAACGGCGGCGCGAGCGAATCCAGATACACCTTCGTTTCGCGGATGATATGGCGCGCGACGAACTCCGGCGTGTCCTCGAACATGTGGATGAAGCCGTGCAGTTCGCGCAGGATGTCGTTCGGCAGGTGACGCGAGGTGCGCGTTTCACCGTACAGGAAGATCGGAATGTCGGCGTTGCGGCGGCGCACTTCGGTCACGAACGCGCGCAGCGCGACGATCGCGGCCGCAAGCTCCGGCGTCTCGCCTTCCACCACCACGTTATCGACGTACGGCAGCAGCTCGTCGTCGTCGATCGAAAGGATGAAGCACGAGGCGCGGCTCGACTGCTGCGCGAACGAGGTCAGATCGCCGTAGCTCGTCAACCCGAGCACTTCCGCGCCTTCTTTCTCGATGGCTTCGGCCAGAGCCCGGATGCCGGAACCCGAGATGTTCTCGGAGCGGAAATCTTCGTCGATGATGACGACGGGAAAACGAAACTTCATGGGCGATTCTCCAAAAAGAACGACCGCTGCATTGTGTCAATTGCAGCGGTCACCCGCTATGGCTGGTGGTTCAGTACGCTGCGGACGTCACGTTCTCGGCAACGTGACGCCGTGCTGGCCTTGGTATTTGCCGCCGCGATCCGCGTACGACGTTTCACAAATCTCGTCGCTTTCGAAAAACAGCACTTGAGCGACGCCTTCGTTCGCGTAGATTTTCGCAGGCAAAGGTGTCGTATTCGAGAATTCGAGCGTGACGTGCCCTTCCCATTCCGGCTCGAACGGCGTCACGTTGACGATGATCCCGCAACGCGCGTACGTGGACTTGCCCAGACACACGGTCAGGACGCTGCGCGGAATGCGGAAATACTCGACCGTGCGCGCGAGCGCGAACGAATTCGGCGGGATGATGCAGACATCGCCCTTGAAGTCGACGAACGACTTCTCGTCGAAATTCTTCGGATCGACAATGGTCGAGTTGATGTTCGTGAAGATCTTGAATTCGTCGGCGCAGCGGATGTCGTAGCCGTAGCTCGACGTGCCGTAGCTGACAATCTTCCGGCCGTCTTCGGAGACGCGAACCTGATCGGGCGCAAACGGCTCGATCATCTTGTGCGACTCGGCCATGCGCCGGATCCACTTGTCGGATTTGATAGTCATAGGTGAACGCTGCTCGACGTGAATGACAGGGGTGTGACGGATAACAACCCGGTAAGTCCCGGGTCACTTGGGGCTAACTGCGTGCGCGCCCGCACTACGCTCACTGGCGGGTGCGGGCCCTGACGGCGTGCCGTTCAGACGCGCTACGCTCCCGGCTGAATGCCGTGGCAGCGTGGCCAGGGCGGGCACTCCGGCCGGGCAGCCGAACGAAAGGCGCTTATTTTACGCGATAGTGAGAATGCTGCTGCGGGTGGGGCCGGGAACGCTTTCTGGGCCTGTCTCGAGACCGCCTTGCCGAGCACTCGCGAGGCGCACCGCCCGCGACTGCGCGGCGCGTTCGCGGTTCATTCGCGGCTGATCTGGCGACTCATTGACGAATCAATCCGCAAGCGAGCGCGGGGCCCGCGCCATGCTGCGGGTAGGCGTACGGATCGGTCGCGTCGTGATGCAGCAGAACCGCGCGCTGCAGCACCGAACGGATGCCGTCCAGAGAGACGTCCGGCGCGACGATGAAGCCCGTGGCCACACCGTTCGCGTCCGCGTGAATGTTGCCGAGATCACCTTCGACCCGCGCGCCGGTTTTCAGACGCTCGGCGGCCGGCGAGAACACCTGGCCCGCACTGGAGCCGTCCGCGGCATTGCAGTCGCCGCGTTCGTGCACTTGCAATGCGTGGTCGCTATTGGGCGGCATGCCCGCGAGATTGTAGGTGACCTGCACGCCGTCCGAGCGCTCGATGAACGTGACGAGGCCGCGCGCCTGATTGCCCACGGTGGGCAGCAGCTGCGCGTCGGCGCGTTTTTCCTGTGGTCTCAGGAACGCGCTGCAGCCGCATAACAGCACACTGGTGGCAGCCAGGACGATGAACGCATGCACCGCCTGCCCGTCGATTCGTTTTCCCATGCGATCCTCTTGCCGGCCTGGTGGCCGCCCCTGCGGCCGCCGAGCCGAACTCGTGAAGTCGACATGATACCGCGAGACCAGGCGCAAACAGACGCCTTGGGCCCGTGTCCGAGGAGCTGTCAAGAGCGCCCCGGCGTTTTCTCAGGTGTTCTGGACGACGATGTTGGGAAACTTCGACGTCATGTCGCGCGCGCGCTCGGCGATATGGATCGCCACCTTGCGCGCGATCGACCGGTAGATCTCCGCGATACGGCCCTGCGGGTCCGCCACCACGGTCGGTTTGCCGGAGTCGGCCTGCTCGCGGATCGCGATGTCGAGCGGCAGGCTGCCGAGCACGTCGACGCCGTATTCCTTGCCCATGCGCTCGCCGCCGCCGGCGCCGAAGATATGCTCTTCGTGGCCGCAGTTCGAGCAGATATGCATGCCCATGTTCTCGACAATGCCGAGAATCGGAATGCCGACCTTTTCGAACATCTTGAGGCCCTTCTTCGCGTCGAGCAGCGCGATATCCTGCGGCGTCGTGACGATCACGGCGCCCGTCACCGGCACGCGTTGCGAGAGGGTCAGCTGGATATCGCCGGTGCCCGGCGGCATGTCGACGATCAGATAGTCGAGATCGTGCCAGTTGGTCTGCCGCAGCAGCTGTTCCAGCGCGGAAGTGGCCATCGGGCCGCGCCACACCATCGGGTTGTCCTGCTCGATCAGGAAGCCGATCGAGTTGGCCTGCAAGCCGTGGCCGGTCATCGGGTTCATCGACTTTTCGTCGGGCGACTCCGGGCGGCCGACGATGCCAAGCATCATGGGCAACGACGGGCCGTAGATGTCCGCGTCGAGAATGCCGACGGATGCGCCTTCGCTCGCCAGTGCCAACGCCAGGTTCACGGCCGTGGTGCTCTTGCCCACACCGCCCTTGCCCGACGCCACCGCGACGATATTCTTGACGTTCGGCAACAGTTTCACACCGCGCTGCACGGTATGCGCCGCGATCTCCTGCGACACCTGCACCTGCACGTCGGCCACACCGGGCACGGCGCGCAGCGCATCGGCGAACTGCGCGCGGATAGCGTCGAACTGACGCATGGCCGGATAGCCGAGTACCACCTCGACGCTAACCGTGTCACCCTGCACGGCGACGTTCTTGACGTTCCTGGCCGCCGCGAACGGCCGGCCGGTGTTGGGGTCAGCGACGGCTGCGAGGGCAGCGTCGACCAAAGCCCGATCGATACTCATTGACACTCCGTGGGGAACACCTGCGGCGCAGCGGAATCGAAGTCTCGGCCACGCGCCGGAATTTGAAAGAAATTGTTAGACAGCATTGCGAAAACCCGGTGCGCCGGGCACCCTTCGGGCAGGCGGAACGCAATGGGGCCGCATCGCTGCGTGCTTCAGCCACCATTGTAGTGGCTGGCGCCACGCCTTGCCGGAAGACCCTTCTTCACTGTCGGACCGAGGCTGAATAAGGTGTAGGACTTCTCCTATTATCGAGCCGACGGCTTTACTGCCGTCATGTTCGCCGTATAGATTGGTCGCTTGTCGCCGCCTTTTTTGCCTGACTCGCTTTACTCAAGAGGAATTAAAAATGAATGCAAAAATCATGACTCGCCTGGCTGTCTTTGCCGTTGCCGGTTCATTTCTGGCAGGTTGCGCCACCCAACAGGGCACCAATACGGCGGTAGGTACGGGGGTGGGCGCCGGGACTGGTGCGGCGCTGGGCGCCATCTTCGGCGGCGGCAAGGGCGCGGCGATCGGCGCGGGTGTCGGCGCGGCGGTGGGCGGCATTACCGGCTACAACTGGCAAGCCATTCACAACAAGCTGTCGGGCGCCACCAAGGGCACCGGCACACAGATCACCGAACAACCGGACGGCTCGCTCAAGCTGAACATTCCGAGCTCGGTGACGTTCGACACCAACAGCTACGCAGTCAAGCCGTCGTTCGCGCCGGTGCTGGACCAACTGTCGCAAACCATGCAGCAAAATCCGGAACTGATCGCTCAGGTGGTCGGCCACACGGATAGCACGGGCCAGCCGGCCTACAACCAGACGCTGTCGGTCAACCGCGCCGAAAGCGTGACGGGCTACCTGGGCCAGCGCGGCGTCGCGCCGCAGCGCCTGTCGGCACAAGGCATGGGCCAAACCCAGCCGATCGCCGACAACAACACCGAAGCCGGCCGTGCCGCAAACCGCCGCGTGGAAATCTATCTGCGCGCCACGGCCCAGCACGCCACGCAATAAGCACAGGACTTGGGGAGATTGAGGAAACCGCTCGCCGGGGCTGCACCGCCGGCGAGCGCTCTGCTTGAGAAAGCAGTGGAAGGCGGGAGAAAGGAATCTCGCGCGAGAACGAAAAAAATTTCGAACTCTGCGGAAAATCCGCTGTCTGTCTTTACGGTACGTGGCTGGCGATGCCGCCGCGTCACCATTCTCCTCTTGTCGTTGTTGCTCCGGGGTTAATAGCCCCGGTTTTTTTTGGGCGCTCGGTTTACGCACGGTGGAAGTCCTCCCGGGCACATACCGTCCTGGCCGGCAACGACTCAGGCCGCGCCCCACCCGGCCCGCCCCGCGCCGGGTGCCTCCCCTGCTAGAATCAACCCTTCGTCCCACCGCATGCTCCCATCATCCTTATGTCAGCACCCGCAACCGATCTCTCCGTAGGCGCGCCCTCAGGCCGCCGCCAGATTCTCGTCACGTCGGCCCTTCCGTATGCGAACGGGCAAATCCATATTGGCCATCTGGTCGAATATATCCAGACGGACATCTGGGTCCGGACGTTGCGAATGCACGGGCACGAGGTCTACTACGTTGGCGCCGACGACACGCACGGCACGCCGGTCATGCTGCGCGCGGAGAAAGAGGGTCTCACGCCGAAGCAGCTGATCGACCGCGTCTGGCAGGAACACAAGCGCGATTTCGACAGCTTCGGGATTTCGTTCGACAATTACTATTCGACCGACTCCGAAGAGAACCGCGTTCTCAGCGAAAACGTCTATCTGGCGCTCAAGGAAGCCGGCCTGATCGACGCGCGCGACATCGAACAGGCGTATGACCCGGTCAAGGAAATGTTCCTGCCGGATCGCTTCATCAAGGGCGAATGCCCGAAGTGCGGCGCGAAAGACCAGTACGGCGACAGCTGCGAAGTATGCGGTTCGACTTATCTGCCCACCGAACTGATCAATCCGTACTCGGTCGTCTCCGGCGCCACGCCGATCCGCAAAACCTCGACGCACTACTTTTTCCGTCTCTCCGATCCGCGTTGCGAGAATTTCCTGCGCGCGTGGGTGGGCGGTCTGGCACAGCCGGAAGCCACCAACAAGATGCGCGAGTGGCTCGGCGACGCCGGCGAAGCCAAGCTTGCCGACTGGGACATCTCGCGCGACGCGCCGTATTTCGGTTTCGAAATTCCGGGTGCGCCGGGCAAGTATTTCTACGTGTGGCTGGACGCGCCGGTCGGCTATTACGCGAGCTTCAAGAACCTCGCCGAAAAGCGCGGTCTGGATTTCGACGCGTGGGTCCGCAAGGGTTCGAAGGCCGAGCAGTATCACTTCATCGGCAAGGACATTCTGTATTTCCACACGTTGTTCTGGCCGGCCATGCTCGAGTTTTCGGGCCACCGCACGCCGACCAACGTGTTCGCACACGGCTTCCTGACCGTGGACGGCGCGAAGATGTCGAAATCGCGCGGCACCTTCATCACCGCGCAAAGCGTGATCGAAACGGGCCTGAATCCGGAATGGCTGCGCTACTACTTCGCGGCCAAGCTGAATAGCACGATGGAAGACCTCGACCTGAACCTCGACGACTTCCAGGCACGCGTGAACAGCGATCTGGTCGGCAAGTACGTGAACATCGCGAGCCGCGCCGCCGGCTTTCTGATCAAGCGTTTCGACGGCCGCGTGCAGGACAGCGCGATGCAGCATCCGCTGCTCGCCTCGTTGCGCGCCGCCGTGCCGCAAATCGCCGCGAACTACGAAGCCCGCGAGTACAACCGCGCGCTGCGTCAGACCATGGAACTGGCCGACGCCGTGAATGCGTACGTCGACACCGCCAAGCCGTGGGATCAGGCCAAAGACCCGGCGAACGGCGTCGCGCTGCACGAAACGTGCACCGTGAGCATTGAAGCCTTCCGCCTGTTGTCGCTGGCGCTCAAGCCGGTGCTGCCGAAGCTCGCCGAAGCGGTCGAAGGCTTCCTCGGCATCGAGCCGCTGGTGTGGGCGGACGCCAACGTGCCGCTCAGTTCCACCCGGCCGATCAACGCGTACAAGCATCTGATGACGCGCGTCGATCCGAAGCAGATCGAAGCGCTGATCGCGGCCAATCGTGACTCGCTGCAAGCTACGCCAGCAGCCGCCGCGCCGGCCGACGCCAAGTCCAAATCGAAGGCAACCAAAGCGGTCCCCGCTAACGAGGAAACGCCTGGCATCATCTCGATCGACGACTTCGCGAAGATCGATTTGCGCATTGCGAAGATCGTCGACTGCAAGGCGGTGGAAGGGTCGGACAAGCTGCTGCAACTCACGCTCGACGTCGGCGAGGAGAAAACCCGCAACGTGTTTTCGGGCATCAAGTCCGCGTATCAGCCGGAGCAACTGGTCGGCAAGCTGACGGTGATGGTGGCCAACCTCGCGCCGCGCAAGATGAAGTTCGGCATGTCCGAAGGCATGGTGCTGGCCGCCTCCGCGACCGATGAGAAAGCCGAACCGGGCCTCTACGTGCTCGAACCGGATAGCGGCGCAAAGCCGGGCATGCGCGTGAAGTAAAGCGCGCGGCGGCTCACGCCGCAGGCACGAATGAAAACGGCACGCTCCAAAGGGCGTGCCGTTTTTTTTTGCCTGGGCGCGGCGGTTCAAGTCCGCATTACGCGCTTCACCAACGGATCCGGTCGAAGCGACGCGTATAGAGCAGATCGACGCCGTCGAACGTGCCGCCGTAAGCCGCGACCGACCAGTAGCGCGTGAGGTTGACCGTCGCCTTGATCGCATTGCTCGCCGATTGCAGCCCCTGTTCGTAGCCGATCACGAGCCACTCGTTGATCGCCTTCGACACCATCACGACTTGCGGATCGGTCAGTCCGACTTCGCTTCGGCCGATCGAAAACTCGTCCAGCCCGAAGGTCTGCGCAATCCGCTTGCCGCTCGCGCTGCCGAGCAACGCGAGCGCCGTGGTCATGGTGCTCTGCTGACCCAGGTTGTTGCCCTGATCCGTGCCGTGACCGAATAGCAGCCACGAGAGCTTTTCGTTGTCCGGCACGCTCGGCTCCGACACCAGCTTCGCGGTCGGGAACTGAACCGTGCCCGTGACCTGCACGCCCGCCTCCACCTGCTGATTGCGGCGCATGGCGAGGATGTTGATGCCGGGATTGGCCACCGGACCGTTGAACGTGAAAAAGCCGTTCTCGATGTTGAGCTTGCGGCCGAACGCGGTGTAGGTCGAACCCGGCGTGACACGCACGTTCCCCACCGCGCGCAGCGGCAGATTCGGCGCGCTCATGGCGGTGATCGTGCCGCTCAGGCCCAGATCGGCGCCCTGCCCGCGGAAACGGAAGCTGTTGCCGAGGTTGATGTCGATATTGGCGCGCGGCGCGAACGGGCCGATCGGCTTGTTGGTGCCCGCCACGGGCCGTGTCCGTTCGCCCGCCACCGACCCGTCGGGACGCACCACCACCACGTCGTCGCCGAGCTTCGGCGCGGACTGCTCCGGCATATCGAACAACGCGTGATCGACCATGAATTTACCGTTGATCTCCATACCGCCCAGCGTCCCGCCATTCGCCACGCTCGCGCTGCCCGACAGCGACAGATTACGATCCGGCGCCGCAAACAGTTCGAGCTTGTCCGCAACAATGCTCGCTGTCAGGTCCGGCTCGGCGCCGTCCAGGCGCACGCGGCCCGTGGCGCGCAGCGTGCCGCTCGCGCCATGAAATTCGACCTGCTGGAAGTCGACCAGATTGTGCGACAACGCGATGCGCACCACGCCGTCCTTCAACTGCACGCCTTGGTCGACCATCGTCGCGGAAAGGCCCTCGCCGAGCAGCGAGCCGGTCAGGTTCGGTTTGGCGACGGTGCCGCCGAGCGCGAGTTTGAGCGCGAGGTGCCCGTCGAGCAGATAGCTCGGACCGAACAGGCCGCCGGTCGTTTTCAGCGACGGCACATTGGCATTCACATTGCCGGTCAGCGCGCCCTCTTCGCTGACGGTCAGGAAGCCGTCGCGCATGACCAGCGTGGTGTGCGCATCCGCGTCGATCACGCCGATGCGGCTCGCCTGCGCGTGCACGGTGGCGTTGAGGCGATTGCCGCCGCTGAACTCGGCGCGCGCGGTGATATCCGTGATACCCAGCGAAGCAAGACCCCGGCCGATTTCCACCGTGACGTCGCCGCTGCGGCGCTTCAGCTGGATATGGCCGCTCGCCGTGCTGCCGAGCGCGAAGTCCCAGTCGCCGTCGAACACCAGATCGGTTTTGACGACGGGCGGCTCACCGGTGATCTCGCGCCGCAGATCCTGCAACCTCACGGCCGAAATGCCCGTCAGGCTGCCCGTCGACTGAATCTTCCCATGGTCGAAGGCGAAGGTTTTCAGGCTCAGTACCGCGCCTTCGAGCGTGAGCCTCGTTGCCCCGAGCGTCAGGTGGCTTGGCCCGGCGCTGACGGCGAGCGGCGACTCCAGATTCAGCGAAGGCGTGCCGCGATTCTGCAGGCGGGTGACGGTGCCGTCCCAGCGCGTGCCGTCGCGCGCTTCGGTCAGCTTGCCGTTGGCGGCGAGCGCGAGATCGAGCGGACGGTCCTGCAGCTTGCCGGTGGCCGCGGCCTCGAGCGTGTGATTGGCGCGCGTGCCGGACAAACGCGCCGTGAGCGTGCTCAGATCGACGCCGCCCGCGCTGAGATTGCGCGCGTCGGTGGTGAAGACGAGCGCGCCGTTCGCGCCGTCGCGCAATTCAGCGTGCCCTTCCGCATGACCGACGCGGTTGCTGCTGAACACCACGCTGTCCGCCTTGTAGTTCAGCACCACATTCGGATGCGCGAACGAGCCGGTGATGTCGCCATCGGCAGCGACAAGTCCCGCGAGGCCGAAGCCGAGGCGCTCCAGTTCCGGCGCATCGACGCGAAACTTCAGCCGGTCGCCGCGCGCGCCGAAGCTGCCTTGCAGATCCACCTGGTTGCCCGCCACCGAGAGGGTCGCGCGGCTCGGCAGAATGCGCGAGCCCGCCAGTTGAATCGTGCCGCCGCCGGTTAGCGGCAGGCCGTCGTACACACTCGGGCCGAGCTTGAAGTCGGCCTTGGTCGTGAAGACCGGCCCGAGCATGCCGGCCGCGGTGAGCGTGCCGTTCACGCGCGCCTCGATCTTGCGGGCAGGTGGCGCGCCGCGTTTCGGCGCCGGCGTTTTGCGCTGGACCACTTCCGTTTTGACCGCCGCCTTCGCGGTGTTTTTCACGGCGGCGGCGGCTTTGTCAGCGGGCGCGGCGCTTTTCGCGCCGGCGGTACTGCCGGCTTGCGCCGGGGCCTCCGCGCTTGCGCTCTTTTTCGCACTGCTCGCCGCCGGCGCCGGGCCGGCCACCGGCGTGCGCGACGGCATCTGCGAAGCCAGCGTCAACGGATCGAAATCGGTCAGTTTCGCTTTCACGTTGTAGGTGGAATTCGCGTCGTGCTTGAGGGCGCCGGATAGATCGATGCGGCCTTTGCCCGACGTGATGCGCACGTCGTTGAAGCTCATGCGGGCTGGATCGAAGGTGATCTTGCCCTGGGCACGTAGCGCTGCCTTCGGGTCGGCCAGGTCGAGCGTGAGACTTTGCACGTCGTCGTTCAGGCGGACGCCGATGGGACCGGAAAGCTGCGCGGGCCGCACCGTCGCTTGCAGTGCGTTCAGGTCGAGCCCGGCGACCCGCAGATCGAACTGTCCGCGCTTGCCGCTCAGCGCGCCGCCGCCGGTGAGCGTGGCGCTCTTCACGAGGCGCACGTTCAGGTTCGAGATGCGCTGCGTCTGGGCGTCGAGTCGCACGTCCGCGTTGGCGTCGATCAGCGGCAGCAGGTTCTGGTCGATCGCGCCGGGTTTGGCGTTGACGATCGAAACATGCCCGGCAACCGCGAACCCGGCGGTGCTTTTGCCGGACGCGTGGGACTGAGCGCCGTGTTTGCCGTCTGCGGCAACGGGAGGCTGTGCTGTGCTGGCCGCACCCGCCTCGCTCTTCCCCGCCACGTCTGCACCCTGGCCGACCGGCTGCAATTCCGCCCGCACGGCCAGATCGGCCTGCGGCGCGCCGGGCGCAAAGGCCTGCGGATTGATGTGATCGAAAGTCAGCGTGGCGCGCTGTAAAGGCACGTCGCCGAAAGGCTCGGCCTCGACCCTCGCGTGACCCGCGAGCTTCATGCCGCTCGCATCGAGTTCAGCGATGAGATTTTCCAGCGAGCCGCTCAGATGGCCGCCCACCTTCACCGCCTCGTTGTTGACCTTGCCCGAATAGCCGACGTCCCCGCTCAGCGGAAACGGCCGCACGCCGTCGAGTCTGGCCGCCGCCGTCACCGCGCCGAACGGCGTATCCAGCCGCTCGATCGCGGCCTCGTGATGGCGCCCGTCGCTGCGGCCATGAAACACGAAGCGCGACAATTCGGTTGTCGACGCGCCCTGATGCAGCAGCAGTTTGTCGAGCTGGACATCGCGGACGTCGAGCTGCATGGGCAAGCGCAAGTCTTGCGGCAGCTTCATCGGCCCGCTGCTCGACGACGATGCGCCGATGCGCGCGTCCACCGTGCCGACATGCAGATACTCGATGGTGAACCGCCACGGTTCGCGCGTGAGTGCCCAGCGGCCCGCCACGCGGTCGATCTGGATATCGGTGCCGCTGCCGTCGAGGCTGCGCCAGCGCACCTGGCGCAATTGCAGGCCGTTGGCGAGCGCGCCGCTTTCGAGCGTGCCACTCAGCTTGCCGCCCAGCAGCTTCACCGCCGCCTGCCATGCATAGGCGGTACCGCGTTCGGTCGTCAGTGCGCCGTAGAGCAAACCCACTGCCAACGCCAGCAACAGCACCACCACGGCCACCGTCCACGCGAATGTTTTCAGCAGCAGCCGGCCGAGCCTGCGCCTCCTCGGCGGCTCGGGTGGCGGCTGCTGTCCGGGCGGCTCTCCTGGTGGAGCACCGGGCGGCTGCGCGGGAGGTTGGGCGGAAACGTCCGTGGTCATGCGGGGATCATGTAGAAGCAGGTTTCCATCAGAAGGCAATGCCGAGCGTCAGGTACGGTCGCACGCTCCTGTTGCGAATCCCGTAGGCGACATCGACGTTGACCGGGCCGACCGGGCTGCGCCAGCGCGCCCCAACGCCTACGCCCGGATAAAAGACCTTTTCGCCCCACGTGTCGGTGGCGGTGCCGACGTCGAAGAACGCTGCCGCGCCCCAGTCGTGGTTGAACCAATGCTGATATTCGGCGGTTGCCGTGACGAGATACTTGGTGGGCAGCACCGAACCATCGACGTTATTACCGATGCTCTGATAGCTATAGCCGCGCACCGAATTCGAACCGCCCGCGCGAAACAGCAGCGAGGCCGGAATACCGCTCGAACTGCCGCTCGTAAACACGCCGCCGAGTTCGGCGCGAATCAGCACGAGGTCTTCCTTGCCGATCGGCAGATACTGCTGGCCGCGCGCGTAGCCGCGGATGAAGGTCTGGTCGGTGAGCACGCCTTTGACCGCGAAGCCTGCCTCGACGTGAATCAGGTTGCCCTTGCGCGGGAACAGCGGGTCGTCGGTGTTGCGCCGGGTCCACGACCAGGACGGCACCAGCGCGCGGCTCGTAGTCGGCGCGGCCGAGTTCTGATCGAGCCGGTCCTGGTAGAACAGCAGCGCGTAGTTGTAGTCGATGAATTGCGAGGTCCGGGCTCGCTGCACGCCGCCGCGAATACTGTAGATACGCGTATCGGAAACGTCGGTCGTGGTGTAGGACGCCAACATGCTGTTGGTCCACGCACGCTGCCCAGGCGGCATGGAGAGTTCGATTTGCCCGTATTGCTGAACCTGGTCGACGCGGCCCTGGACCGTGAACGGCCACGCTTTGCCGAACGTGTCGAGGTACGAATAGGCGCCCTGGACCAGCGGGCCGTTGTCCGTCGAATAGCCTACGCCGCCGCGAATGCTGTTGTACGGATACTCCGACACCTTCACGTGCATGGGCGTCTCGACCGGTTTGGCGGGGTCGCTATCCACGTCGATCGCGACGCTTGCGTAGTACGGCGTGTTTTGCAACTGGCGCTGTAATTCGGCGACGCGCTGCACGTCGTAAATATCGCCCACCGAAATCGGGTTCACATTGTCGACGATCTGTTCCGGGTAGCGCCGCGTGCCGGATACGTCGAGCTTGCCCATCGTGAAGGTCGGCCCGCTTTCGTACGTAACCGACAGTTTCGCCTCGTGCGTGCGCGGATCGACGCGCGCCTCCGAGTGGTAAATCTTCGCGCCCAGATAGCGGCGCGACTGCAAGGCCTTGAGCGACGCATTTTTCGCGTCGTCCCACTCGCCTTGTGAGAACGGATCGCCTTCGTGCAACGAAAACGCGAAGCGTGCGGCATTCTCCTGCGCCGGATCCTCGGTCAGCACCGGCCCGCGAAACGACAGCGAAATCGACGTGATGAGGGTTTGCGGGCCGGGATCGACGCTCACCGTGACGCGTTTCGTATCGTCGACGGTGCGCACGTCGGTGCGCACGACCGGCGTGAAATAGCCCTGCGTGGAAGCCAGATCACGCACCTGCTGAGGCGTGGCGGTGATCAGAAACTCGAACTGGTCGTCGCTGATATCGGGACGTTTGGCGAAACGCGCGATATCCAGATGGGCTTCGAGCAGTTTGCGCAGAGCGCGCGGCGTGGCTTCGATATCGACCTTGTAGCTGGCCGCGGCTTTCGCCGCATGAGCGTTGCCGGCCGCCAGCGTCAGCATGACGAGGCCGAATGCCAGCCACGCGCGCAGCCAGTGCCGCATGGGCGTGACAAGCCCATGCCCGTCACCGGCCTTGCCGCGCCGCAGCCGCGGCTTGTCGATCGCACACCCCGCCAAACAGGACCTCCGGCCGTGGTTGATGAATTTTATCGCTCGGGCGCGCCGCGGCGGCCGAAGCTCGCTATTTGACCACATCGGCGAGCTGCCGCGAGATCTCTAAAAATGCGTCCGCGGCGTGCGGGCGGGCCTCCCCGTCCGGTTCGCGCGCGCCGCGACTCGCCGCGCAGCACCCTGACGCCCGCGACGGAGATACCGCTGCGATGACGCCACTTCCAGGCGACCTTGGGCGCAAAACTCAAGGCCGCCTCCAAGCCACCTTGGACGCAAACCCAACGCCGCCTGCAAGCCACCTCGACGCAAACCCAACGTCGCCTGCAAGACGCCTCGACGCAAACCCCACGTCGCACCCAGCCGCCTCGACGCAAACCCAACGCCGCCTGCAAGCCACCCTGCCAGCGCCGCGCCCGCCTTTGACGCCCGCCGCGCCGCACGGGTTCCGGACATTCTGGTGCGCCGGCCGCCCGGCACCGCCGCCGTTTTTCGACCGCGCGCCGCGCATGCGGTAAAATTATCGGATAGCAGTGGTGTCTGGCGAATGACCGCCGGGCAGCCGCCAATTTCCATACCACGGACGTCGAGCCATGTATCAATCGGACATCACCCAGTTCCTGAACCAGCTCAAGCAACAGAAACCCAATCTGGAAGCCGAACAACGCCGCGGCCGCGCGCTGCTGTGGGACAAACAGCCGATCGATCTCGAGGAACGCGCCGAGCAGAAAGCTTCGCGCGTAGAACAGACGCCTTACTCGTACTATCAAAACTTCTAAGCGCGTGAGTCACGCCGACGAGGCCCACGGCGCACCGCCGGCCCCCGCCGACGCCGCGCTCGCCGCGCCCGCCACCGATTCGACACCCGACACCGTCGACGGCATTGCTTTTGCACGCCTGTACGGCGAGCCGCTCTTCAAGATGCCGACGGATCTGTACATTCCGCCGGATGCGCTCGAGGTGTTTCTCGAAACGTTCGAAGGACCGCTGGATCTGCTGCTGTACCTGATCCGCAAGCAGAACTTCAACGTGCTCGACATTCCGATGGCGGACGTCACGGTGCAATATCTGGGCTACGTCGATCAGTTGCGCCAGACCAATCTCGAACTCGCGTCCGAGTATCTGCTCATGGCCGCGATGCTGATCGAGATCAAATCGCGCATGCTGCTGCCGGTGAAAAAGGCCGACAGCGGCGAAGAAGCCGAAGATCCGCGTGCCGAACTCGTGCGGCGCCTGCTCGAATACGAGCAGATGAAGCTCGCCGCGCAGCGCATCGACCAGTTGCCGCAGCTCGGGCGCGATTTCCTGCGCGCCGAGGTTTATATCGAGCAAAGCATCACGCCGCGTTTTCCCGACGTGAACAGCGAAGACCTGCGCGCCGCGTGGGCCGACGTGATCAAGCGCGCCAAGCTGGTCCAGCATCACAAGATTTCGCGCGAAGAGCTTTCGGTGCGCGAGCATATGAGCTCGATCCTGCGGCAGCTGCAAAACGCCCGCTTCGTCGAGTTCTCCGACCTGTTCGACACGAGCAAAGGCGTGCCGGTGGTGGTGGTGAATTTCATCGCCGTGCTCGAACTGTGCCGCGAATCGCTCGTCGAAATCACCCAGGCGGAACCGTTCGCACCGATCTATGTGCGCCTCGCCTATCTGCCCGCCTGAGGCCCTCAAACGGGGCACAATTCCGCTGCACGGGAGAGTAAGCCTCTTTTCGGTGCGGCAGCCGCTCAAATCCACTACAATCCCGCGCTCCGAACCTGTCATTACCAGTGAGGCGGCGGCCCGCGCGATTCCTTAGGGTTTTGCGTCCACCCAGTCTCGCGCCGCGCGAGGAAATCCCTGTCCGATCATGAAAGTCATCAGCTCGATCCATGAATTGCGCGACCAGTTGCGCGGCCAGAATCGCACCGCCTTTGTGCCGACCATGGGCAATCTGCACGAGGGCCATCTGTCGCTGATGCGTCTCGCGCGTCAGCACGGCGATCCGGTCGTGGCGAGCATCTTCGTCAACCGGCTGCAGTTCGGTCCGAACGAGGATTTCGACAAATACCCGCGCACGATGGAAGCGGACATCGAAAAGCTCCAGAAGGAAAACGTCTACGTGCTGTTCGCGCCGACGGAGCGAGACCTCTATCCGGAGCCGCAGGAGTACCGCGTGCATCCGCCGCACGATCTGGGCGACATCCTCGAAGGCGAATTCCGGCCGGGCTTCTTCCAGGGCGTGTGCACGGTCGTGATGAAGCTGATGTCGTGCGTGCAGCCGCGCGTCGCGGTGTTCGGCAAGAAGGATTACCAGCAGTTGATGATCGTGCGCCGCATGTGCAACCAGTTTGCGCTGCCCACCGACATCATCGCCGCCGAAACCGTGCGTGACGCCGACGGCCTCGCGCTCAGCTCGCGCAATCGCTATCTGCAGGCCGCCGAACGCGCCGAGGCGCCGGTGCTGGCTGCTGAACTGAACCGCGTGCGCGAAGCCGTGCTCGGCGGCGAGCGCGACTTCAGGAAGATCGAACAGGCGGCGATGGCGGCGTTGGCCGCGCGCGGCTGGCAACCCGACTACATCGCGGTGCGCAAACGTTCGAACCTGCTGCCGCCGGGTCCGCAAGACGCGAACGAGGAACTGGTCGTGCTGGCTGCCGCCAAGCTCGGCGCCACTCGTCTCATTGACAACCTCGAAATCTGAAGTCGTCTTGGACAGACGTCGACACGCATAAGAAATCACACAGGATTGGTCATGCAACGCAACATGCTGAAGTCGAAGATCCACCGCGTCGCGGTCACGCATTGCGAACTGCACTACGAAGGTTCGTGCGCGATCGATGAAGATTTGCTGGAAGCGGCGAACATCGTCGAAAACGAGCGGATCGACATCTGGAACATCAACAACGGCGAGCGTTTCTCGACCTACGCGATCAAGGGCGAGCGCGGCAGCGGCATGATCTCGCTGAACGGCTCGGCCGCGCGGCGCGCGCAGCTGGGCGACCTGGTGATCATCGCGGCGTTCGCGGTGGTGGATGAAGCGGAACTGAAGGCCGGCTGGAAGCCCGACCTGGTATTCGTGGACGACAACAACAAGATCAAGGGCAGCCGCGATCACGTGCCGACGCAGAACTGGACCTGAACGCTCTGTCGTTCAGCTCTTTCGTTCAGCGCCGTAGCTTAGCTTCATCGTCCCGCTCTGTAGTTCGCTGACACGCCTGCCGCGCAGGCGATCCGCGAGGGAACTCACTGCGTGGACGGCCTGATCCGGCCGGCGGCGCGGCCACCAGCCCTGCCGCCTCAACCCTTCTTGCCGGCTCCGCTAGTCCATTCGATGATCGGCTGCCACTGCTCCAGATCCTTCTCCACACGGCTTTTCGCGACGTCCCACAAAGTCAGCCCGTGGGCCGCCAGTTGCACGTAATTCTGCGTGTCGCGCAAAAAACCCAGCACCGGCAGCTTCAGCCCCTCGACAAAGCGATGCAGTTGCTCCGCCGAGCGCGTGCGCGCATCCACGCGCATGCCGACCACACCGATTTCGATGGCGCCTTTTCTGACCGCCTTCTCCTTGGCCAGCCGCTCGAGGAATTCCTGAGTAGCGAGAATATCGAACATGGACGGTTGGAGCGGCACGATCACCTTGTCGGCCAGATCTAGCGCGATGCTCAGGCGATTGCCGTGCAGGCCAGCCGGTGTGTCGACGACAGCGTGCTCCAGCCCTTTGGGCGGTTTGACCGGCTCGTCCAGATTGACTTCCCAGGTCTCGATGGCCGGCAGCGTGTCGGGCCGCAGCGACAGCCACGCGTGCGCGGACTGCTGTTTGTCCAGGTCCGCCAGCGCGACCCATTCGCCAGCCGCGGCGAAATAGCCGGCCAGATTGGTCGACAGCGTGCTTTTGCCCACGCCGCCCTTCGGATTCGCCACCACGATCACCGTCATGAATTCTCCCGGAAAGAAGGCTGGGCCCCGCCAGCCGGTTTGCCGCGTATTGCTCTGACATGCGCAAGTGTGCCCGGAACCGGACCGGTTTTCAGGCACACCTGCCGATCCAGCCGTTGATAATATCGACAAATGCACGTTGGCCGAAGCCCCCTGACGGCTAATTGGCCACCGTGCGCTGCCGATTTATCCAACCAGGACCCGAATCTCATGAGCAAACTGCGCCCGGAATACACCGTCGAACGCCTCCACGAACGCCAGAAAGGCTCGCTGCCCGGCCTGCTGGGCGTGCATGTCCTGTCGCTGGACGAAGGCGAGTTGATCGCGGAATTGACCGTGCGCAAGGAGTTGCTCGCGCCGAACGGCTTTTTGCATGCCGCGACCGTGATCGGCCTCGCCGACACCGCCTGCGGCTACGCCTGCCTCGCGCATTTGCCAGAGACGGCGCGCAATTTCACGACCATCGAGGTGAAAAGCAATTTTCTCGGCACGGCGACCGAGGGGACGATCCGAGCGGTCGCGAAGAGCGTGCATCTGGGACGCAGCACGCAGGTGTGGGACGCCACGGTCACGGATCCGAAGGGCAAGACGATGGCGTTGTTCCGGTGTACGCAAATCGTGTTGTATTGATGGGCGACGCTAGGACGGCGCCATGAAAAAAGGCACGCGGCCTTACGGCGCGTGCCTTTTCAACGATCCAGCTAACCGCTCAGGCGGCCACCGCCCGTGGCGCCTTCACCCCAGCGAACGACAGCGCCCCGCCGCCGAGCAGCGCCTGCACCACCAACGTCACCGCCCAGAACGCCGGATATTCCCAGCCGCCGTGCGGCGACGCAAAACCCCAGCCATTTTGAAGATGCTGCGACATCGCGCCGAGCATGAACGGCAGCAGCACGAGCGCGACCCAGCGGACCTGCACGCCGAGCAGCAGCGCAATGCCGCCGAACAGTTCGACGAATGCCGTCACATAGCCGAGCCAGCCCGGCAAGCCCAGCGAGACGAAGAACTGCGCCGTGCCCGGCAGCGTGAAGACGAAAATCTTTTGCAGACTGTGAGCGAGATAGAGCACGCCCAAGGCGACGCGAAGGAGTAGAGCGGCCAGATCGGCGGAACGGTTCGGGTTCATGACAGGTCCTCGAAGAGAGAGACGGCGCGGAAAACGGCCGTCGATGTGAGCACTCTATTCGAACCATATGACGCGAAAAACTACCACCCAAGCTTTGATTATTTCCCTATAGGATTTAATCCAGCCTTCCTCGTTGATCCTGATCAACCAATCGCAGCAAAAAGTCTCGGCAGATCGAGGTGCTCGGCGAGCGTGTCCGCGAGGCGTTCCAGCGACGCCTCGCGCAACGCCGGGTAATCGATTGCCTCGGCATCGCTCAAACCGGCCCACGCGAGCAACGCGGCACAGGCGGACGGTGTGTCGAACAGGCCGTGAACATAGGTAGCGAGAACCTGGCCATCGGCGGAGATCGCGCCGTCGGGGCGGGCATCCCGCGCGTCGTCCAGTTGCACAGCGGGCGTGTCCAGCGCCGGCCCGTGAGTCTCGCCCATATGGATCTCGTAGCCGGCCACGTCGGGCGAGCCGGGCAACGCGAGGCGGCCGGTCACGTTCTTCAGCGTCTTGTCGCGCGTGAGCACCGTCGAGTAATCGAGCCAGCCGAGTCCCGCGGACGTGCCCGGCGCGCCCTCCACGCCATGCGGATCGGCCACTTCGCGCCCCAGCATCTGCATGCCGCCGCAAATGCCGATCACCCGGCCGCCATAGCGCAAGTGCTTTTGCAGTACCGCATCCCAGCCTTGCGCGCGCAGAAATGCCAGGTCGCCGGGCACGTTCTTCGAGCCCGGCAGGATGATCAGGTCGGCCGGCGGCAACGGCGTGCCGCTTCGCACGTAATGAAAATCGACCTGCGGATGCGCGCGCAAAGCGTCGAAATCCGTGTGATTACTGATGTGCGGCAGCACCGGCACGACCACCCGCAGCATGCGCGCCGCGCCGCCACTGTGCGCCGCGCGCAATTCGGGCGGCAGCATGTCTTCCGCGTCCAGCGTCAGACCGTGCAGGTAAGGCACGACACCGAGCACCGGCTTGCCGGTCTGCGCCTCCAGCCAGTCCAAACCAGGTTGCAGCAAACTGATGTCGCCGCGAAAGCGATTGATGATGAAACCGCGCACCCGCGCCTGCTCGCTCTCCGACAGACACGCGAGCGTGCCCGTGAGATGGGCGAACACCCCGCCGCGATCGATATCGGCCACCAGCACGACCGGGCAATCCACGGCCTCCGCAAAACCCATGTTGGCGATATCGCGGTCGCGCAGATTGATTTCGGCCGGGCTGCCCGCGCCTTCGACAAAGATCGTGTCGTACGCCGCCTGCAGACGCGCATACGATTGCAGCACCGCTTCAAAGGCGACGGGCTTGTAGTCGTGATACGCACGCGCGTCGAGATTCATGCGCGCCTTGCCGTGGATGATCACCTGCGCGCCGCGGTCGCTGGTCGGCTTGAGCAGCACGGGGTTCAGATCGGTGTGCGCGGCAATGCCCGCGGCCACCGCCTGCAAAGCCTGAGCGCGGCCGATCTCGCCGCCGTCCACGGTCACCGCGCTGTTGAGCGCCATGTTCTGCGGCTTGAACGGTGCGACCCGCACCCCGGCGCGGCGCGCGAGCCTGCACAAACCGGCGACCAGCGTGCTCTTGCCGGCATCGGACGTGGTGCCCTGGATCATCAGCGTGCCGCGCGGCAGGGATACGGCGTCATGCGAGGTCGAAGTGGTGGTCACGGAGTGTCGGGTTTGGCGGTAGACAGATAATGAAGCAAGACAATGAAACAGGCGGCAACGCAGCGCTCATGCGGGGCGCCAGCCGAGCGTTTTCATCAGGCATCAGCGCGTGCCCGTAAGGAGCCGCGCAGCGTCGGCCGCATGCGATGCGCTGCCGCGCTATGCATGGAACGCGGCATTATCCCATCGCGCCCGCCCGCACTGCACGCCGGTACAATCACGCGATGACTTCCCGCGACCTCACCTTCGTTCTCGGCGGCGCCCGTTCGGGTAAGAGCGTGCACGCCGAACAGCTTGCCACCGGCAGCGCCCTGCCCGTCACCTACATCGCCACCGCGCCCTCGTCGGACGACGCCGAATTCAACGCGCGCATCGCCCACCATCGCGAACGGCGTCCGGCGCATTGGCAACTAGTTGAAGCCGGCGTCGATCTCGCCGGCGCGGTGACGCAATGCGACGCGCCCGGCCACTGCATGCTGATCGATTGCCTGACGCTGTGGCTCGCCAACCTGCTCTGTCCGCCTAAAGGCGACGCCATGCCGGTCGATCAATATCATGCACGCGTCGCCGCGCTCGAATCGGCGCTCGTCAACGCCAAAGGCAAGGTCATCGTGGTCAGCAACGAAATCGGCCTGGGCGTCGTGCCGCTCGGCGCGGCCACGCGTCTTTACGTCGACGAACTTGGGCGGCTCAACCAGCGCATCGCCGCGCTGAGCACGCAAGCCACGATGATGGTCGCCGGTTTGCCGCTCGCGTTGAAAACCGCGAGCCACGCGTAATGCTCTCGCTCCCGCTACTCGTGACGCTGGCCACCGCGGGCGTGGTGGTCGACCGTTGGTTCGGCGAGCCGCGCATCGCTCATCCGCTGGTGGGATTCGGCAAATGGGCGCTGCGTCTCGAAACGCGCTACAACACCGGCCGGCGCTTGCGGCTCAAGGGTCTGCTGGCGTGGTCGCTAGCCGTGATGCCGCCGGTGCTGATCGCCTGGTGTCTGGTTGCCGTGCTGCCGTTTTTCGCGGCCTGCGCGGTGCATATCGCGCTGCTGTGGTTCGCGCTCGGCGCGCGCAGTCTGCACGATCACATTGCGCCGATCGCGCAGGCGTTGGCGCAGCGCGACCTACCCCAGGCGCGCCTGCTGACCGCGCGCATCGTTTCGCGCGAAACGGAGCATGCGGACGAAGGCGCGCTGTCACGCGCCGCCGTCGAATCCACACTCGAAAACGGCAACGACGCGATCTTCGGCGCGCTGTTCTGGTTCGCCATCGCGGGCGGCCCGGGCGCACTCGGGTTTCGTCTTGCCAACACCCTCGACGCGATGTGGGGATACCGCACGCCTCGCTATTTGCGCTATGGCTGGGCCGCGGCGCGTATCGACGACGTGCTCAACTGGATTCCCGCGCGACTGACCGCCGCCAGCTACGCGCTGCTCGGCGACACGCACACCGCGTGGCGCTGCTGGCGCGACCAGGCGCCACGCTGGGACAGCCCGAACGCCGGACCGGTGATGGCGGCCGGCGCGGGGAGTCTGAACGTTATGATCGGCGGCCCGGCGGTGTATCACGGCGCCGTCGAATACCGGCCGACACTCGGCTTCGGACACGCGGCCAACGCCGGCGACGTGAACGCCGCGTTGATGCTGGTCGAGCGCACGGTCATTCTCTGGCTTGCCGTGCTGATCGTGCTGGCGTTGCTGAGCGTGCCGTTCCATGTTTGATCGACTGAACGGCTGTGCGAACGAAGCCAATGAGCCGACCGAAAGGGCCACCGCAATCGACACCGTCGCGCACGGCGGTAACCTGCACGAAGCGGCAAGGCGCTACGGCATTCCGTACGCAGCGTGGCTCGATCTGTCGACGGGTATCAATCCGCACGGCTATCCGGTCCCACCGGTTCCCGCCGACGCGTGGCGCCGCCTGCCCGACGACGGCGACGATTTTGCCGCCTGCGCCGCGCGCTACTACGGCGCACCCGATGCCGCGCACGTGCTGCCCGTTGCGGGCAGCCAGGCGGCGATTCGCGCACTGCCCGCGCTGCTGCCGCGTGCACGGGTTGGCATCGCGCCGCTCACGTACGGCGAATACGCGCCCGCATTCGAACGCGCCGGCCATCAGACGATGGTGCTCGACGTCTCTCACGAAACGTTGCCCGACGCGCTCACGCATGCAGTCGTCGTGAATCCGAACAATCCGACCGCTACCCGTTTGAGCGCCGCCAGGCTGTTGCATTGGCATGCCCAGTTGAGCGCGCGCGGCGGCACGCTGCTGGTCGACGAAGCCTTTGCGGATACGATGCCGGCGGCGTCGCTAGCGGCGAGCACCTATCGCGACGGCCTGCTCGTGCTGCGCTCGCCAGGGAAGTTCTTTGGCCTAGCGGGCGTACGCGCGGGTTTCGTGCTCGGCGCGCCTGCGCTGCTCGAACGTTTGCGCAGCACGCTCGGCGCGTGGACGGTCAGTGGCCCGGCCCGTCACGCCGTTAAAGCCGCCTTTGCCGACGAAGCCTGGCAACGGCACATGCGAACCCGGCTCGACGCCGAAAGCGCGCGCCTCGTCGGCCTGTTGCATGCGCAAGGTTTCGACACGCGCAGCACGCCGCTCTTCGCGTGGACCGTCGACGCACGCGCCGCCGCTTTGCATGAAGCGCTGGCGCGGCGCGGCGTGTGGACGCGTCTGTTCATGCCCTCGGGCAGCGTTCGATTCGGCTTGCCTGCGAGCGAGACCGAATGGACCCGCTTTAACGAGAGTTTGCGCGACGCCGTTCGAGAGATCGATCCCACGCGAGCGGGTTGATGCAGCACAGACCTCGCATTCTTGCCACGCTCATCAAACGTCTGCCGCAATTTCGCCCGATGAACCGACTCGTCCGCTTCACCCTCGCCACTGCGCTCTTCAGCTACGCGTTGCATGCGTTTGCCGCCATCTCAGTGACTGACGACACCGGCGCGACCGTCACCCTGCCCGCTCCCGCGCAACGTGTGATCAGCCTCGCGCCGCACGTCACCGAATTGCTGTATGCGGCGGGCGGCGGCGCCAAGGTGATCGGTGCGGTGTCGTACAGCGACTATCCGCCGGAAGCAAAACAGTTGCCGCGCGTCGGCGATAACAAGGCGCTCGATCTGGAGCGCATCGTCGCGCTGAAGCCCGATCTGATCGTGGTGTGGCGGCACGGCAATGCGCAGCGTCAGCTCGATCGCCTGCGCGAAATGCACATTCCGTTGTTCTTCAGCGAACCGCACCATCTCGACGACGTGGCCGTTTCGCTGACGAAGCTTGGACAATTGCTCGGCACGTCGCCAGTGGCGAATGCCGCGGCGGCCGCCTACCGCCAGGACATCGCGGCGCTGCGCAGCCGGTATGCGAGCCGGCCGCCCGTCAGCGTGTTCTATCAGGTGTGGGATCAACCGTTGATGACGCTCAACGGCGAGCATATGGTCAGCGACGTGATCGCGCTGTGCGGCGGCCGCAATGTATTCGCGAGACTCGAACCGCTGGTGCCGACCGTCTCGACCGAAGCGGTGCTCGCGGCGAATCCGGAAGCCATCGTCACCGCAGCACCGGGCGCGACGAAACCGGATACCACCTTGCCGCAACTCGGCGCATGGCGAGCGTGGCCGAGCCTGACCGCGGTGACGAACAACAACCTCTTTGCGATCGACGGCGATCTGATCAACCGCCCGGCGCCACGCATCGCGCAAGGCGCGAAGCAAATGTGCGAAGACCTCGACGCGGCGCGCTCACGCAGAAAGTCCGCCACGCCATGATGCCAGGGCGATCAGCGCCCTGCACCACTTACGCATTCCACCGCACCAGCGACCAGTGCTGCGTCTCATCGTTTCTGCGCAACCAGACAATGCCGCTCATATCGAGCGACCATCGCAGACAGCGCTCCAGCGGCACGTCCAGCACGATTGACGCGATGGCCCGCATCACGCCGGCGTGCGTAACCACATAGGCGGGCGACAACTCGCGCGTGAGCGCAAAGGCGTCGAGCCATGCCCGCACCCGCGCGACGAACTGCGCCACGCTCTCGCCGCCGTGCGCACGCGCATGTTCGAAGTTGGCCGCCCAGTCGTCGAGTAGCTCGCGATCGATGGCGTCCCAGCGTTGCGCCTCCCAATCGCCGAAGTTCATTTCCATCAGACGATCGTCGTGACTGATCACACAGCCGAAGTCGTTCGCCATCTCGGCAGCCAGCGCCGAGCAGCGCTTCAAAGGACTCGACAACAGCACGCGTGGCGCGGGCACCTGCAAAGTGGCGAGCTTCAAGGCGAGCGCTGTCGACGACACCTCGGCAGCTTCGGCGAGCGCCACGTCGCTGTGGCCGTAACACACGCCCGCATCGAGCGCGACCGCGGGATGACGAATCAGGACGATATCCATATCAGCCCCACCAGATAAATGCTCAACTCAAAAATTTGCTGCGCGAAACCGAGGCAGTCGCCGGTATAACCGCCGATGCGTCTGACGAAATAACGGCCCATTGCCACGCGAAGTACGACCAGAACCACCAGCGCCGAGCCCGCGAAGCGCCAGTCCGGCGCAGCGAGTCCGTTCGGCCACAGCAGCCACGGCAAGCCGAATAGCGCGGCGCACACCAACGCACCGCCGTTCAGGCGTTGCGCCACCGGTTTGGCTTTGCCTTCGGCTCGCACGTAGTCGAGCGTGGCCAGATAGCTGATCGCACACGTTCGGCTCGCCGCATGCGCGGCAATCATCAGACTTGCGGCACGCATCGGCGGCATGGCGGCGAGCGTTTGCCACTTCAATGCCAACGCAATCACGAGCGCGATGGCGCCGAAAGCACCGATGCGCGAATCATGCATGATTCGCAATGCATCTTCGCGCGTATAGGCGCCACCGAACGCATCGACACAATCCGCGAGGCCGTCCTCATGGAACGCGCCGGTCACGATGAGCGACGCGGCCATCGAGAGCAGCACCGCCACGCCAGCCGGCAATACGTGCAGCGCGGCGAGATAGACCAGCGCGCTCAATCCGCCGATCAATACGCCGACGAGCGGAAAATAACGCGCCGCCGCATTCAGATAATGCGGTTCATAGCCGACCCAGCGCGGCACCGGCACGCGCGTGAAATAGCCGAGCGCCGTGAAGAAATAGCGCAACTCCGTGAGCGGGTTCATGACTGTGCCGCGCGAGCGTGTCTATCCGAACGATCACGCATCGCGATTCGCGACGCCGGCCGATTCGAAGCTCGCCATCTCGTTGACGAACGCCACTGCCGCGCGCAGCAGCGGCACCGCAAGCGCCGCACCGGTGCCTTCACCGAGCCGCATATCGAGCGAGAGCAACGGCAGCGCGCCGAAATGATCGAGCATGCGACGATGCCCCGCTTCGTTCGACGCATGCGCGAACACGCAGTACTCGCGCACGCTCGGCGTGAGTGCGTCGGCGATCAGCAAGGCCGAGCCCGCGATGAAGCCGTCGACGAGAATCGTCATGCGTGCCTCGGCCGCCGCGAGATAGGCGCCCGCCATCATCGCGATCTCGAAGCCGCCGAAGGTGGCGAGCACGTCGAGCGGATCGCTGGACACCGGATGATACGCAAGCGCCGAGGCCAGCACGTTGCGCTTCCTCGCGAGCCCCGCGTTGTCGAGACCCGTCCCACGGCCGACGCATTCGTCGATCGGCACGCCGCACAAGCGGCTCATCAGACACGCAGCCGCCGACGTATTCGCAATGCCCATCTCGCCAAAGCCGATCACATTGGTGCCGAGCGCCGCGTGATGCCGCACGCGCGCCGCGCCCGCTTGCATGGCGGTGAGTGCCTGGTCGCGGGTCATGGCCCGTTCACGCGCGAAGTTGCGCGTGCCCGCCGCAATCGGAATGTCGACGAGTCCCTCCACCGAAGGCAGCGGCGTCGCGATGCCCGCATTGACCACTTCGAGCTCGATGCCAGATACGCGGCTCAATGCATTGATCGCCGCGCCGCCCGCGAGGAAGTTGGCGACCATTTGCGCGGTCACCGCTTGCGGATACGGGCTCACGCCCTCGTCGGCCACGCCGTGGTCGCCGGCGAAAACGATCATCGCCGGACGTGTCACGGTGGGATGCGTGGTGCGCTGAATCAGGCCCATCTGACGCGCGAGCGTTTCGAGCCGGCCGAGACTGCCGGGCGGCTTGGTCTTGGTATCGATGATGTGCTGCAGCTCGGCACGCAGCGTTTGATCGAGCGGTTCGACTTCGGGCAGTCCGGGCAAGCGTGGCGATGAAGTCATAAGCGTGTCTGCAAAGAGTATGTTGGGATGAAGCAATCAGCCTGCGGCTGTGTCATGACCGGCAGGCGATTCGTGACGGGCGCGCGGCGCAGGAATCAGCGCCTCGTGTTCGCCGTCGCGAATCAGGATCAACGGGTAACCGAACGCCCGGCTCGCGAGCGTGGGCGTCAATACGTCGCGGACCGGTCCGGCATAAACGCCGCCGGCGCCGTCGAGCAGCAGCGCATGCGTTGCGAAGCGGCGCGCGAGGTTCAGGTCGTGGCAGGAGAACATCACGGTACGCCGAGGCTCGCGCGTCCACGCGGCGAGCGCCTCGAGGCAGTCGATCTGATGATGCAGATCGAGATGCGACAACGGTTCGTCGAGCAGCAGCAACGGCGCGTCCTGGCACAGCACCGCCGCGAGCGCCACGCGTTGACGCTCTCCGCCGGAGAGCGAGAGCACATCACGCGTGGCAAAGGCGGCGAGGCCCAGCAGGTCCAGCGCCGCATGCGCCGCTGCGCGATCGGCCGCGCGCTCCCAGCCCCAGCCGCTGAGATGCGGAAAGCGGTTCAGCATCACGATATCGAACACGCTCGCGCTGAATGCGTCCGGCGCGCTTTGCGGCATCAGCGCGCGGCGCTGCGCGAGCGCGAGCGGCGGCCAGTCGGCCACGCGTACGCCGTCGAGTTCGACATGGCCCGCCGACGGTTGCAACAGACCCGCAAGGGTGGAGAGCAAGGTCGTCTTGCCCGCGCCGTTCGGTCCGGCCACGCACCAGATCTCGCCTTCGTAGAACGTGTGCGTGAAGGCGTCGAGCAAAGTGCGCGCGCCGGCACGCAAGGTCAGATGTTGCGCGCTGAGTGTGGCTTGAGATGCGTTGAAGGTTTGCATTATCGGCGCCTATGCAACAGCATCCACAGAAACACCGGCACGCCGATGATCGAGGTGATCACGCCAACCGGCAATTGCGCCGGCGCAATCACCGTGCGCGCGATCAGGTCCGCGCCCATCACCGCGACGCCGCCGCCGAGCGCCGCGGCCGGCAGCAGCATGCGCTGATCGTTGCCGAACGCGAGCCGCAGCATGTGCGGCACGACCAGTCCGACAAAGCCGATGGTGCCCGCCGTCGTCACCGCCGCGGCCGCCGCCAGCGACGCCACCAGATATACGCGCAAACGCAAGGGCATGACCGCGACACCTAACGCCTGCGCGGCGGCGTCGCCACGCAGCAGCACGTTCAGACGCGGCGCGGCGGGCACGATCGCAACCAGCACGATGACGAGCGCGGCGAGCGCCGTCCACGGCATCGTGCCGCCGTTGAGGTCGCCCGTGAGCCAGAACAGCATGCCGCGCAAGCGGTTGTCGGGCGCGAGATTGAGCAGCAAGGTGATGAGCGCGCCCCAACCCGCGGCGATCACCGCGCCGGTGAGCAGCAGACGCGGCGACGTGTCCTGCGGCTCGCCGCGCCACAACTCACGGCGCGCGAGGCCGAGCACCAGCAGGATCGACACGAAGGCGCCGGCGAAGGCGCTCGCGTCGACGATCCACCATGCGCAACCGGCGATCATCGCGACGAGCGCGAAAGTCGCGGCGCCGCCCGACACACCCAACACATACGGCTCGGCGAGCGGATTGCGCAACAGCACCTGCAGCAGCGCGCCGGCCAATGCGAGCAACGCGCCGCAGGCAAAGCCGGCCACCGCGCGCGGCAAGCGCAGCGTGCGGACGATCTCCGCAGTCAGATCGGAGGCGCCGCCAGACGGCGCATGCGAGGGCATCAGCGCCGCCAGCACGCGCATCGGCGCGAGCGAGACGCTCCCCAACGCGAGCGACGCCATCAGCACCGCCAGCGCGATCACGGCAAGCGCAAGCCAGATCGCGGCCGCGCGCTTCGCGCTCATCACGCGCAGCGTTGCGGGCATCGAATCCGAGTGGCGGCTAGTGGATCGGCTCATAGAGCGGCTCATCCGCGCAGTCTCAACAAGGCGTGCCCACTACTGCTGCTGCCAACCAACCGTGAGATACGCACCGCGCCGCGGCGAGTTATACGAGTAGGCCGTTTCATAGTCCTTGTTGAACAGATTCTGGATTTGCGCGGCAACGTACCATGCTTTCGTGATGTTGTAGCGCGCCGACAGATTCACCACGCCATAGCCGCCCAGCTTGCCGCTGCTGTCGTCACGCGGACCGCTCACGATCCATTCGCCGCCGACGCGCCACCCGGCGATACTCCGGTTCACCGTCAGCGAGCCGAAGCGCCGCGCGCGCCGCACGAGGTCGACATCGTTGTCGAGGTCGACCGGGTTTTGCAGTGTTACCGAGGCGCGCACGTCCGTCTTGCCGACATGCCCGCTCCACGATCCTTCGAGTCCCTGCACCTTCGCATGGCCGACATTCTCGGCCAGATAGATGCCGGGCGTTACCTGCTCGTAGTTAATCAGATTCGAATAGCGCGTCTGGAATGCGGTGACACGCATCACACCGAGCGCATTCGATGCGTACTGCAGCGCGGCTTCGATCGAATGACTGCGCTCCGGCTGAATCGACGGATTGCCGCTGAGCGGATAGTACAGATCGTCGAAACTCGGCGCGCGAAACGAATCCGAGTAGCTTGCACTCACCTTCCAATGGCTGGTGATGTCGAAGCCGTAGCCAAGATAGTAACTGTTCGCTCCGCCGAAATCGGAATACTGGTCGCGCCGCACGTTGGCCTGAATCTGGTTGCGCCCAAAGCGCCCCGTATAGCCGACAAAGCCCGAATCCACATGCCGGTTGGGCGCCGCGAACGTATCCGAGTCGAGGCTCTGGTCGAGATGCTCGTAGCCGACCTGCAGCTTCTGCTGCGCGGCCAGCGCGAAATCGTTCTGCCACGTGTACTGGCGATTGTCGGTATCGAAGCGGCCGTTATAGACGCCGTTGGTGTTCGACACGCTGCGGTCGTCGCCTTCGGAGACGATGAAGTGAGTCGTCCACCAGTCGGTCAGCTTGCCGTTCGCGAACACCGAGACCTGGCGCACTTTGCTATACAGGTTGTTCAGATCGGTCGGCAGTCCGTACGCGTTGTCGTAGCTGTTGTTGCCGTTCGACTGGAAGTAGCTCGCGCCGGCATCCCATTTGTCGCTGAACTTGTGGCGCAACGAGGCCGAGATGCTCTCGTTCAGATAGCCGTTCGCATTCGGATTGGCGCCGGGCGCCTCACGCGGATTGAGCGATGAAAAGCCGTCGTCCTTCGAGCGCGCGAGCGAAATGCTGAAGGTCGTCTTGCCGTCTTTATCCAATGCGCCGTTCACGCCCGCCTGCTGCGTCTGCGTGTGATAGCTGCCGTAGCCGAGCGAAAAATTGAAACGCGGCGGATGGTCGCCGCCGTCTTTCGTGAACACCTGCACCACGCCGCCGATCGCACCGGAACCGTACAACGCCGACACGTTGCCGTTCACCACCTCGACGTGATCGACCTGGTCGAGCGGAATCTGCGCGAGTTGCGCGGAACCCAGGCTCACCGAATCGACGCGCACGCCGTCGATCAGCAGCAGCGATTGCGTCGAGGACGCGCCGCGCAGGAAGAGGCTCGTCGTCGAACCGGGGCCACCTGTACGCGAGATTTGCGCGCCTGGCGCGAGTTGCAGCAGGCCGGGCAAATCGGTCGCGGTGGTGTCGGCGAGATCCTGCTGGTCGAACAGCGCGGTCTGCGGGATCGCATCGGCGAGTGACTGCGGCCCGCGCTCGGCGGTCACCACGATCGATGACAACACCGCAGGCGACGCATCCGCCGCCGACGCAGAAGATGAAGGTGCAGCTTGCGCGTGCGCAACGATCGGCAGGCCCGCGAAGGCAAGCACCGCCGCACGAGCGATGGGGGACAGCATGGGGTAAAAGTCCTGTGGGTAGCGTGCGCGGCCTGCTTCCCCGCAGGCCGATGCGTAACGAGGCGCCCGCGTATTTAACATTTTCGCGCGTGACGTGCCTCTCCCTCTGGCCGGTATCCGGGCTGACGACATATCGATCCCGCCTTCCCACGCGTGACGCGCAGTGGCACACTCGCGAGTTGAACTTCCAACACGCGATCAGGATCGACTTGCATGACGAATGCGGTCGCTTACCGTTGCGGGGGCAGCGCAGGTTGGCGCGTTCTGGCGAACCGCGCCCCCTGCTTCCCGTTTAACTGCGCGCGCCGTTGAAAAGCGCACGCGGGCACCAGAGTGCGGCCAGTTTAGGAGCGGCCTCGGGGTCCGTCAAGAATGAGTGGGACCGCAGACTACCGTTCTGTTAAGTGCAGGCTATTGTCCGACGCACGAGTACTTTTTCATCATATGGTCGATAAAAGCCTGCACAAAGCAATGTTGTTACGTCTCGAAACGAGACAATTGTCGGAACCTGCGACATTCCGCGCTAAAATGCGATGTCTTTAGAGGACGCAGCACATGCTCACCGAACTCGAAACACTTTCACAGAATATCGGCAAGCTGATCGCGATCAGCCAACGCCACAATGAAGCGCGACTCGCGCTCGAAGAGCAGCTCGCCCAATCGCGCGCCGACGTCGAAGCCACGCGCACGGAACTTGCAATGCTGCGCGAGGAACGCAATGCGCTGCAGGCGGAACGCGACGCGCTGTCGGCAAAGATCGACGACGCCCAGGTGCGCCTGAATGCGATCCTCGAAAAGCTGCCGCGTGCCCGCGCAAACAGCGAGCCCGACAGCCAGCTCGATCTGCTCGAGCCCGCCCCGCACGAAGTCGAAGCAGAGAGCGACGAGACCCGCCACGGAGAAAATGCATGACCACCAAGCAGATCGAAGTATCGATTCTCGGCGTGCCCTATCGCCTCGCCTGCTCGCCGGAAACGGAAGGCGCGCTGCTTGAAGCGGTCGCACGCGTCGACGCCGAAATGTCGAAGATCCGTAACAACAGCAACGTGCGCGGCACGGATCGCATTGCTGTCATGGCTGCGCTGTCGCTGGCATCGGAACTGCTTAGGCTGCAATCGAGCGTGAGACACGGAGAAGCATTTCCCGCTGAGGAAATCCGGCGTACAATGCATCAAATGAACGAACAACTAGGTACTGTGATTCAGCAGTACAGCATGCAGTAAGTAACGTGTGTTATCGTGCGGCCGGTCCTGAGATCGGCGGCGGATTCAAACGGAATGTGTGAGGACAAGGCGTCCAAGATTCTGCAAACGTTTGAGTTCAATCGGTCGTTTTCGTGATTTAGCTTTATCGGTTTAGCTTCCCTGCCTGGTTCGCCAAGGTCATATATTCCTTGAACCAATGCCATGTGCACGGTTGCGGAAATTTGTAGCACGGGTGTGCGCGTCACTCTGTCTGATGTACCCGAAGTGTTGCTAACTGCGACCAATTCTGAACCCCCGGTTCAGGATGCCGGCCTAGCGGCTAAGGCGGGGACCTTATTTAGAACGGCATCGGACTTCGGTTCGGTGCCGTTTTTCTTTGGGTGCCAGTTTTGCGCGCTGTCTTTGCGCGATGTTTCTTGTACGCCGATTTCTTCCGCATCTTCAAACCCTTAACGTTCAACTACGTTCAATTCGATTCATGCGCTACTGGCTAATGAAGTCCGAACCGGACGAGGCAAGCATCGATCATCTCGCCAACGCACCGCATCGCACGTTGCCGTGGACCGGCGTGCGCAACTATCAGGCGCGCAATTTCATGCGCGACCAGATGCAGGTCGGCGACGGCGTACTGTTCTATCACTCGAGCTGTCCCGAGCCCGGTATTGCGGGCATTGCGGAGGTATCGTCCACCGCGTATCCGGACCCCACGCAGTTCGACAAGAAGAGTCCGTACTACGACGCGAAGTCTTCGCAGGAATCGCCGCGCTGGGTGCTCGTCGACGTGGTGTTCAAGAAGAAGATCCCGCTGATTCCGCTCGCCGCGCTGCGCGAGCATGACGAACTCAAGGACATGCGCGTGCTCGCCAAAGGCAACCGCCTGTCGATCACGCCGGTGACCGAAGCCGAATGGCGCTTCATCACCAGGCGGCTCGCCTGAGGTTGCGTGACAACTCGCGTGATAGTTGATGCGCGCCACGTATTCACGCAGGCGCAAACGTTAAAGCAACGTCAAACCGGGGAACCAAGCTCAGGTTACAACCGCCTAACGGACTCGCAAACGCCGTGCCACTGCGCGGCGCTTGCTCCGATCGTGCACAACCCCTGTTCAAGCAAGGAGTCCAATAATGACGAAAAACACCGCACGTGCACTCGCTTTCGCTCTCGTATGCGCCGCGCCTGCCGCGCTCGCCCTGACGCCGGCCATGGCCCGCGCGCAAGGCATGATGCAGTATCAGCCGGCAGGTGTGCTGTCGCTGAACGCGCAGGCCAGCGCCGAAGTACCGCAAGACGTTGTCGATATCACGCTGTTCTACGAGCAGGAAGCGAGCGATCCGTCGGCGCTCACGTCAACGCTGAATCAGCGCGCCGATTCGGCGCTGCAAAAGGCCAAGGGCGTGAGCGGCGTGACGGCCCGCACGGGCTCGTTCTCGATCTATCCGACAACGGATCGTGACGGGCGCATTTCCGCGTGGCGCGGCCGCACGGAGATCGTGCTCGAATCGCACGATTTCGCCGCGGCGTCGAAGCTCGCGGGTCAAATGGCGTCGATCATGCAGGTCGGCAACGTGCAATTCTCGCTCTCGCCTGAAGCACAACGCGCGGCCGAGCAGAAGCTCACCGGCGAGGCGATCAAGTCGTTCCGCGAGCAGGCCGCATCGTCCGCGCAGGCGTTCGGCTATAGCGGCTATTCGATTCGCGAGGTCAACGTCGGCCACAACGGCGTGATGCCGCGTCCCGTGATGATGATGAGCGCGCGCGCCATGGGCGCCGACGCAAAGGCTTCGGCGCCGGTGCCGATTGAAGGCGGCACGTCGACCGTGACGGTGAACGTGTCGGGTTCGGTGCAGATGAAGTAACGCCGCTCACTCATGCTAGAAGGGCTGCTTCGCGACAGCCAAAGAAAAAGCCACGGCACGCCGTGGCTTTTTTCATTTAGTCGCTCGCTACGATAAACCGTAGCCAACCAGATCAGCTCGCGCTGACCGCTTGCGCCGGCTCACGGCGCGCGCGTCGATAAGACCACACCAGCACGCCGATACCGACGAGGATCATCGGCAGCGACAACCATTGGCCCATGGAAAGCCCCATGGCCAGCAGACCGAGGAAGTCGTCCGGCTCACGCGCGAATTCGACCGTGAAGCGCGCGAGGCCGTAGCCGATCAGAAACACGGCGGAAATCGCGCCCATCGGCTTCGGTTTACGGGAGAAGAAGAACAGCACGAAGAACAGCGCGACGCCTTCCAGCGCGATCTCATACAGCTCCGACGGATGACGCGGCAGCATGTGATATTGCGCGAACACTTCGTTCAAATGCCATTGCGCGGCTAGTTGCGGATGCGCGGTGAGCCACGCGGCGTCGTCGGGCGCGGCGCCCGGAAACAGCATCGCCCACGGCGCACTCGGATCGGTTACGCGTCCCCACAACTCGCCGTTGATGAAGTTGCCGAGACGCCCCGCGGCGAGGCCGGTGGGCACCATCGGCGCGACGAAATCGGTGACCTGCAGCCACGAGCGTTTGCGCTGATACGCGAACAGCACCATGGCGAGCGTCACGCCGAGAAAGCCGCCGTGAAACGACATGCCCCCTTCCCACACCTTGAAGATGTCGAGCGGATGCGCGAAATAAAAGCTCGCCTTGTAGAACAGCACGTAGCCGAGCCGGCCGCCGAGGATCGTGCCGAGCACGCCGTAAAACAGCATGTCGTCGATATCTTTGGCGGTCCAGCCTTGCGCGGCGACATACGGCAAACGCAGCCGCAGCCGGCCGACGACGATCGCCGCGATAAACGCGACGAGGTACATCAGTCCATACCAGCGCACGGCGAGCGGCCCCAGATGAATGGCAATGGGGTCGAAATTCGGGTGAATGAGCATCGTGTTGTTATGGGCAGTTCAGGTTCAGAAGCGGGTTTTCTGGGTTTGTAATAGTGGGCGGCGCTGCCCGCACCTTGCGGTGCATGCGTTGGACGGTCCAGGCGCCGATGCGTTCGCGAAAACGCGTCTAAACGCGCGGCGCGGCGGATAGCGGCGCCTCGACGGTCGCGGCATGCGAGCGCACGATCTCGATGAAGCCCGCCAGCACCGGGCTCACCTCCGCCGTGCGCCAGACCAGCCCCGTCTCGATGGCCGGCACCGACTCGGACAGCGGCCGGTACACGACGCCGGTGCGGCGCAGATTACGCAACGATTGCGGCACCAGTGCGACACCCATGCCGGCCGACACGAGGCTCACGATCGTCTGCATCTGGATCGCTTCCTGGCCGATCCGGGGCGCGAGGCCCGCCACGCCGTAGCAATCCATAATGATGTCATAAAAGCCTGGCGCCAGACGTCTTGGGAAGATCACGAGCGGTGCGTCGGCCACATCGCGCAGGCTGATCGGGGTGTCGAGCCATTCCGCGCTCGGGTCGTCACGGCTGCCGCTAGCGCTCGCCACGCGCGCCGCCATTTCCGTGGACATGGCGATCACCAGCGGTTCACGCGCGATCGGCAGCCACGACAACTGGGCGGCATGGCGCGACGGCAGCGGCGCGATCACGAGGCCCGCGTCGATGCGGCCGGCCACCAGTTCGTCCACCTGCACGTCGCTGGTGGCCTCGGTCAGCTCCAGCCGCACGCGCGGATGGCGCACGCCGAAATCGCGCAGCAACAGCGGCAGCAGCCCGTAGTCCGCCGTCGAAACAAAAGCCAGCGACAGCACGCCCGCCTCGCCGCGCGCGAGGCTCTGCGCGAGCGGCCGCAGCCCCTCGGCGCTCGCCAGCAAGCGCTGCACCTCGGGCAACAGATCGGCGCCCACCGGCGTCAGCTCGACCGAGCGCTTGGTGCGCGCGAACAGTGCGACGCCGAGCGTCTCCTCCAGCGCCCGAATGGCTTGCGAGAGCGGCGGTTGCGTCATCGAAAGACGCACGGCCGCGCGGCCGAAGTGCTTTTCTTCGGCGACGGTGACGAAATAGCGCAACTGGCGCAGGTCGGGGATGGCTGGCAGCATGGGTAATACGTTTTGCGACCTAATGAAGGACGAATAATATATTAGACGCACGCATTGCAAAACTGCGTCCTTGCGCGACGCGTGCGAACTACACTGGACGGATGCGGCCGGCCGCCCGCGCCGGCAAGGCAAAACCCGCAGCGCGGATCAAAACCAGAACAGATTGGAGCTCCCATGGCATACAACCGTCGTTCGAAGAACATCACGCAAGGCGTGGCGCGTTCGCCGAATCGCTCGATGTACTACGCGCTCGGCTACGAAAAGGCGGACTTCGACAAGCCGATGATCGGCATCGCCAACGGCCACTCGACCATCACGCCATGCAACGCCGGCCTGCAGCGCCTCGCCGATGCCGCCGTCGCCGCGATCAAGGGCGCCGACGCGAATCCGCAGATCTTCGGCACGCCGACGATCTCGGACGGCATGTCGATGGGCACCGAAGGCATGAAGTACTCGCTCGTGTCGCGCGAAGTCATCTCCGACTGCATCGAGACCTGCGTGCAAGGCCAGTGGATGGACGGCGTGGTCGTGATCGGCGGCTGCGACAAGAACATGCCGGGCGGCATGATCGGCATGTTGCGCACCAATGTGCCGAGCATCTACGTGTACGGTGGCACGATTCGTCCGGGCAACTGGAAGGGCACCGACCTGACCATCGTGTCGTCGTTCGAAGCCGTGGGCGAATTCACCGCCGGCCGGATGTCGCAGGAAGATTTCGAAGGTGTCGAACAGAACGCATGCCCCTCCACCGGGTCGTGCGGCGGCATGTACACCGCCAACACGATGAGCTCGTCGTTCGAAGCGCTCGGCATGTCGCTGCTATATTCGTCGACGATGGCCAATCCGGATCAGGAAAAAGTCGACTCGGCCGCCGAATCGGCACGCGTGCTGGTCGAAGCGGTCAAGCAGGATCTGAAGCCGCGCGACATCGTCACCCGCAAGTCGATCGAAAACGCGGTGGCCGTGATCATGGCCACCGGCGGCTCGACCAATGCCGTGCTGCACTTTCTCGCCATCGCGCATGCGGCGGAAGTGGAATGGAGCATCGAGGACTTCGAGCGCATGCGCAAGAAGGTGCCGGTGATCTGCAACCTGAAGCCGTCGGGCCAGTTCGTGGCGACCGATCTGCACAAGGCCGGCGGCATTCCGCAAGTCATGAAGATTCTGCTCGACGCAGGCATGCTGCACGGCGATTGCATCACGATCACCGGCAGAACCCTCGCGGAAGAGTTGAAGGACGTGCCGGCCAGGCCGCGCGCCGATCAGCAGGTGATTTTCCCGATCGAGAAGGCGCTCTACAAGGAAGGCCATCTCGCGATCCTGAAGGGCAACCTGGCCGTGGACGGCGCGGTCGCCAAGATCACCGGCCTGAAGAACCCCGTGATCACCGGGCCGGCGCGCGTGTTCGACGACGAGCAAAGCGCGCTGGAAGCGATTCTGGCCGACAAGATTGTCGCGGGCGACGTGGTGGTGCTGCGCTACCTCGGCCCGAAGGGCGGCCCCGGCATGCCGGAGATGCTCGCGCCGACCTCGGCGATCATCGGCAAGGGGCTCGGCGAGAGCGTGGGCTTGATCACCGACGGGCGCTTCTCCGGTGGCACGTGGGGCATGGTGGTCGGTCACGTCGCGCCGGAAGCCTTCGTGGGCGGCACGATCGCGTTCGTGCAGGAAGGCGACTCGATCACCATCGACGCACACAAGCTGCTGCTGCAACTGAATATCGACGATGCTGAACTGGAGCGACGCCGTGCCGCATGGCAGCAGCCGAAGCCGCGGTACACGCGCGGCGTGCTGGCGAAGTACTTCGCGTTGGCGCAGCCCGCCAACAAGGGCGCGATAACGGGCTGAGCACGCGCAAAGCTACGTAAAAGCGAAAGGGGCGTGCGGGAAACCGTGCGCCCCTTTCCTTTTATAATGCTGGCACCACGAGTCGGGCACCCGCACCGACGGAGACCAGAATGAAATCAATGTCGCACACAGCGCTTGCCGCCGCCGTCGTGCTGGGCGCTGCGTTGAGTGCCGGCAGTCCGGCGGCGCATGCCGAGGCTGCGGGCCTCGCGCTGGCCCAGCAACAGAACTGCATGAGTTGCCACTCGGTCACGCGCTCCTTTATGGGACCGGCGTTGCACGATGTCGCCGTGAAATATGCCAGCCGTGAAGACGCCGCCACTTATCTGAAGCACAAGATTCTGGACGGCAGCACGGGCGTGTGGGGTGTGGTGCCGATGCCCGCGAATACCCAACTCACGCCGGATCAAGCGGCCACGCTGGCTGGCTGGGTGTTGACGCTCAAGTAAGCTGTTCGGGTACGCTGATCAGATACGGGCCTCTCGCTCGTGAGCGATGTGACAGGCAAACGCGACAAGCAGACCCGACAAGCAGACGCGACCATCAAACGCTACACGCAGGCGCCGCTCTGCGTGCCCGCCCTTCGCTTACACCGTCAAGCCCTTTCGCTCAGAGCGCACCCGCGCTTCACGCCGCACCGTCAGGCCTTGCCGAGGCGCGGCGCGCGATCTCTTCCAGCACCGCTTCGCGCACCCAGCTGGTCATTTCCTCTTCCAGCGTCAATGCCACTTCGCGCGTGATCTGATCGATCAGCCACCCTGTGTGCGCATGCAAGGTCTCGCGGCAACGATCCTCAATGATGCTTCTTCCGTCGCCTGCCAGGAAACCCGCGACCCGTCTGCGCAGACGTTCGGCGATGACATCGGCGTCCAGCTCCAGCGGCGTCTCGCCGACGCCTTCACGGGCGATATCCGGCGGCACCGTCGAACCCGCCTCCAGCGGCGTGGCCGGCTCGGCCCGATCGAACACGCCCGCCGACGGCACGAAGCCGTCGTCATGCGCGTGCCGAGATTGGGCGGGGTGATGCGCCCGCGCGCGCTTCTTCGGGTGATGGTCGGCCGGATGCGCCGGCTGCGGCGTGTGCGCGGCCTCTTCCGGCGTATGCGGTTGAGGTGCCAACCCGGGTTCTTGTGCATGCACCGGCTGAGGTGCCAACGTTGGCTCTTGCGCATGCACCGGGTCGGCCGCATGCACAGGCTCAGCGGACCTGATCTGCTCAGGCGTCAGCACCGGCTGTGGCGCCAACACCGGCTCCGCCTTGAAACTGGGCTCACGCGGCGCGCCGAACTCGTCGGCACCGCTCGACGCTTGGCGCGCCTGCGCAGGATGACCCTGCACGAGAATCTCGTGCAGAACCGGGATCGAATCGTCGTTGGGATCGGACACGTGCGCTCTCCGTGTTTGAGTCGAAGCCGAGGCAGGCCGCGCACCCGCCGAATGCCTGAGACCAGACACGCGCGCGACACGGACCGAATGGGACCTAGCTGCCTTGCTTGTAGTTGTTCAAAGCATAGCCGCGATCGCGATAGAAGCGATAGCGCTCGCGGCCCGCAGCGAGTTCCTCGTGTGCGTTACCGACCACTTCCAGCAATCTTTCGAAGCGCGCGAATTGCGCCGGCACCGTGGCGCCGAGATTGAGCAGTACCTGATGATGCGGCACGTCCTCGAGGGTGGAAGCCAGCACGATCGGCGTTTGCGCGGCGAGCGGCGTGCCCGCCATGCAGTGCGGCACGAAGTCGAGCGGCGAGAAGGTCCACAACTGTTCGTCGAAGGCCTTCAGGCGCGCCGGCTCGGCCAGCACGATGGTCGGCTGGCCCGCCTGATACGCTTTGCGGATCAGGCGGCACGCATACAGCAGCGAATCGCCGACGTTCGAGTGAAAGTCGATTCTCGTCATCGGCGGCTCCGGCCGGCGTCTGCTTGGGCAGCCGGGCCTGCATCTTTACTGCATTGCGTCATTGCGCGGCGCGACCGTCCGCGGCCCGATCGATCAGGAATTGCGCCAGCAACGGCACCGGACGGCCCGTTGCGCCCTTCGCCGCACCGCTCTTCCATGCCGTACCCGCGATATCCAGGTGCGCCCACGGATAGGCTTCGGTGAAGCGCGACAGGAAGCATGCCGCCGTCACGCTGCCCGCCGGACGGCCGCCGATGTTGGCCAAATCCGCGAAGTTCGACTTGAGCTGGTCCTGATACTCGTCGTCGAGGGGCATGCGCCAGGCCGGGTCCAACGCTTCACGCGATGCGTCGAGCAGTTCACCCGCCAGCGCGTCGTCTTTCGAGAACAGGCCGCTGTTGTGATGGCCGAGCGCGATGATGCAGGCGCCCGTGAGCGTGGCGATGTCGATTACCGCCGCCGGCTTGAAGCGCTCCGCATAGGTGAGCGCGTCACACAGGATCAGGCGGCCTTCGGCGTCCGTGTTCAGCACCTCGATCGTCAGGCCCTTCATGCTGGTGACGATGTCGCCCGGCTTGGTGGCCGTAGCGGACGGCATGTTCTCCACCGCCGGAATGATGCCCACCACGTTGATTTTCAAGCCCATTTCGGCGACGGCGCGCAACGTGCCCAGCACCGAACCGGCGCCGCACATGTCGTACTTCATCTCGTCCATGCCTTCGCCCGGCTTGAGCGAAATGCCGCCCGTGTCGAACGTCACGCCCTTGCCCACCAGCACCACCGGCGCGGCTTTCGCGGCGCCGCCCTGGTACTGCAGCACGATGAACTGCGCCGGTTCCACCGAGCCGGCCGTGACCGACAGGAACGAGCCCATCTTGAGCGCTTCACACTGCTTTTCGCCCAGCACTTCGACCTTCAGCTTCCAGTCTTTGGCGAGCTTCTTCGCGGTGTTGGCGAGGTAGGTCGGCGTGCAGACGTTGCTCGGCAGGTTGCCGAGGTCGCGCGTCAGGTCCATGCCGTTGGCGAGCGCCGCGCCCTGCTTCGCGGCCAGCTTGGCGGCCTTCTCGTCGCCGGTGTTGACGCTGAAGACGATGCGCTTCAGCGCACGCGCCGACGTGTCCGGCTTGCTCTTCATCTGCGTGAACTTGTAGGTCAGCTCGCGCAGCGCGAGGATCGCGGCGCGCACCGCCCAATCCGCCGAACGCTCGAGGATCGGCAGTTGCGCCAGCGTGAAGGTGACCTGGACGATCTTGGTGGACAAGAGCGCGCGCCAGGCGGCCCGTGCGGCGTCACCGTAGGCTTTCTGGTTGAAAGCGTCCTGCTTGCCGAGGCCGACCAGCAGCACGCGGGAAGCGCCGATGCCCGACACTTCGTGCAGGAATAGCGTGGTGCCGGCCTTGCCGTCCATGTCGCCGGCCTTGATGATGCGGGTCAACAGGCCCTTGGTGGCAGCGTCGATCTCGAGAGCCGCGCCCGAGAGGGTTTGCGACTCGAACACACCGATTACGATGCAATCGGATTTTCCAGTCAGGAAACCGTTTGACGAGCCTTTGGTCCAATCACAGGCTTTTATGCTAAAGTCCATCGCGCTTGTCCTCGGATAAAATCTGGGCTTAGGATGAAAGCCGCAATTATCCGCTATTTTTCCCGCGGCGGCTGCACCGGAGGTGTGACGGGAAGCAACCCGTGCGCCACTGAGAGCGCCCCCTCTCATCATCAATAATGATCTTCGAACGCTCCCTCCAGCGCGAACTCGCGTATACGGCTGGTGCCGTGTTCATGGTTCTCCTCACGCTCGTGCTGACGACGATGATGATCCGCATCGTCGGCTTCGCGGCCTCAGGCGAGATCGACCCGCGCGACGTGCTGGTCCTGATCGGTCTGACCGTGATCGGCTACCTGGCGATCATGCTCGTCGCGACCCTGTTCGTGTCGATCCTGTTCGTCCTGACCCGTTGGTACAAAGACTCCGAGATGGTCGTGTGGCTCTCGTCGGGTGTCAGTCTGACGCAATTCATCAAGCCGATCGGTATTTTTGCCACGCCGATCATCATCCTCATCTGTTTCTTCGTGTTCGTCGGCTGGCCGTGGTCGAACCAGCAGAGCAAGCTGATCCGCGCGCGCTTCCAGCAACGCGACGAGGTCTCGCTGCTCGCGCCGGGTCAGTTCCGCGAATCGGCCACGAGCCACCGCGTGTTCTTCATCGAGAAGATGTCGCCCGATCAGGCGCGTGTGGAAAACGTGTTCGTGACCAGCACGGAAAACGGCAAGGTCAACGTGGTCGTATCGAAGACCGGCCATACGGAAACGCGTAAGAACGGCGATCGCTTCGTCGTGCTGGAAAACGGCCGCCGTTATGACGGACAACCGGGCCAGCCCGATTTCCGCATCATGGAATTCGAGCGCTACGGCGTGAAGATCCAGAGCCAGCCGGTCGTCAATACGCCGAGCACCACCGGCACGCCTACGCTGACGCTGCTGCGCAATCCCACCAACGACAATCTCGCCGAGTTCGCGTGGCGCGCGGGGCTGCCGCTGATTGCACTCAACCTGATGCTGCTCGCCATTCCGCTCGCGCACCAGAACCCGCGGCGCAGCCGCACCATCAATCTGGTGATGGCGGTGCTCATCTATCTGACGTATTCGAATCTGTTGAACGTGGTGCAGTCGTGGATCGAGCAGGGCAAGATGTCGTTCCCAGTCGGGCTGATCGGCCTGCATGTGATCGTCGCGGCGATCGTCGCGTTCATTTTCTGGCTGCGCGTGCGCAACCGGCCGCTATTCACGCGGGCAATGTTCAGCCGTTCGCAGGGAGCCTGACCGATGCGCATCTATGAAAGGTACTTCGCGCGTCAGATCTATCTCACGTTCATCTTTATTCTGTTTGCGTTTTCGGGTCTGTTCTTTTTCTTCGACCTGATCAACGAATTGAATTCGGTCGGGCACGGTAATTACAAGTTTCAGTACGCGGTGTTGCGGGTTGCGTTGCAGACGCCGTCGCGTTTCTACGAAATCATTCCGGTCGCCGCGTTGATCAGCGCGATTTATGTGTTTGCGCAGATGGCGGCGAATTCGGAGTACACGATTTTTCGTGTGTCCGGGCTCGCGACGAATCAGGCGTTGCGCTCGCTGTTGAAGATCGGCATTCCGCTGGTTTTGCTGACTTATCTGATCGGCGAAGTGGTTGGTCCGTACACCGATCAGTTGTCGGAGCGCGTGCGGCTCGAGGCGTTGGGGTCTTCGGTGTCGAGTAATTTCGAGTCGGGCGTGTGGGTGAAAGATACGCTGACGGCTCGCGCGGATGGCGAGCAGGTCACGCGGTTCGTGAACGTCGGCGAATTGAAGCCGGACGCCACGATCAGCAATGTGCGCATCTACGAATTCGATTCTAAGTTCCGTCTCTCCAATGTGCGGACTGCGAAAAGCGGCAAGTATCAGCCGCCGGGGCATTGGCAGTTGACTGGCGTGACCGATACGCAATTGATCGATGTGCCCCCTCCTCCGGGAACGCCGGCCGACGCGTTGAATCCGGTTTATCGTGCGAAGGAAGTTGCGGTGCCGGAGTATTCGCTGCGTTCGGAATTGACGCCGCAGATTCTGTCGGTGCTGCTGGTGTCGCCGGATCGGATGTCGATGTTCAATCTGTTCCGGTATATCCAGCATTTGACCGAGAATCATCAGGATACGCAGCGGTATGAAATTGCGCTGTGGCGCAAGCTGCTTTATCCATTTGCGGTGTTCGTGATGCTGGTTTTGTCGTTGCCGTTTGCGTATTTGCATACGCGGGCGGGTGTCGTCGGGATGAAGGTGTTCGGCGGGATTATGCTGGGGATGAGTTTTCAGCTGTTCAACACGTTGTTCTCGCATATCGGCACGTTGAATACCTGGCCTGCGCCTTTGACTGCGGCTACGCCTGGGTTGGTTTATCTCGTGCTTGGGTTGGTTGGGTTGAAGTGGGTTGATCGGCATTAGGAGCGGTTGCTATGGCTATGCACGGTATCGTTCTGTTTGGGCATGGCGCGAGGGATGTGCGGTGGCGGGAGCCGTTTGAGCGGTTGGCTGTCAAGTTGCGGGACGGTTCTGCTGGCGCACGGCCTGTGGTGTTGGCGTTTCTTGAGTTGATGGAGCCGGATTTGCCTACGGCTTTGGGTGAGCTTGTCGCTCAGGGCTGTGATGTTGTTACCGTTGTGCCGGTGTTTTTTGGGCAAGGGGGGCATGTTAGGAAAGATCTGCCTCTTGTCATTGAGCAATGCCAGGCGTTGCATCCTTCTGTTCTCATCAAGTGCGCTGTTGCTGTTGGGGAGGATGAGGCGGTTTTGGATGCTGTGGCTCAGTATTGTCTGCGGCAGGTTTGATTGGGTTTTTGGCTGTTTGGCTGTTTGTCCCTCGTGGGGCGTTGGCCTTTCCTTGATTTCTTTGTGGTCCATTAGCGTTGCCCCTGTGCGGGGCGGCACCTACTTTTCTTTGCCGGCCGCAAAGAAAAGTAGGCAAAAGAAAGCGGCTCACACCGCTAATTCTTCAGTGGGTCTCTCGCGCAGTCGCGGTAGTGGTGCATCTGGAATCCGCGCCCTCGTACACTCCACTTTCGTGACAAGGCGCTCATTCTTCCCGCCTCGCGCTCCGCGCTCGTCGGAAGGGTTTGCTCAACCCCGCCTGGATTTTCTTGGCGTGGTGGGGGCCGTCGGCTTCGCCTCGGCGAGTTGCCGTTGAAAACCTCCGGTCGCCACCATTTGTCTCCGGTACTAAGCGGGGTCGCGGCGAAAAGCGTTGACGCAGAATAAGCTAACGTTCGCTTGCTAGCGCTGACGCCGTTGAGCAGGTACCTCGAACACCTCAGGCGCATACGCTGCGCCTTACCCCACATTTGTGACCCGCGCTTCGTTCAGAGTTTCGAGCCGTGAGCCGTGAGCCGTGAGCCGTGAGCCGTGAGCCGTGAGCCGTGAGCCGTGAGCCGTGAGCCGTGAGCCGTGAGCCGCTGTCAGTGTGCCGTCGCAGTACGACGCGTGACCGTTTTGAATCGCATCTGCCCATTCGTCATCACCCTCTTTGCGCCCGTACGTTCACGGCTACCAGTCGCTGTCCGCGCAGCCTTAGCCAGAAGGTCTGCCGCGTGGCGCGCGGTAATGCGGCTTTGAGGAATGCCCTTCGCATCAAGCGCGATGACCTGATACAACTCGCGGTCATTCTCGACTTCGCGTTGGTAGTCCTCGACGGTGTCCACCAGCACTTCCAGCAATCTCCGCTGTCGGTGTCTTTCTCCTCGAGTTACAGCTGGACTCCTAACTATTGAAGCCGCAAGCGTGACCAGTTTGTCCAGTTGCCCTAGCTGCCGCTCAACCAGTCCAAAAGCAGATAAGGCTAGTTTTTCGTATTGAAGTGCATCAACGGGTGGGCGCGACGTGGTGCGTGAATGCTTGACGGATTTAGTCATGGCGCGATCTCCCTGAAACGTATTCGATCGCCCACACACGCGCTTACGCGGTGGTGAGCGGGCACAGTGACAAGGTTGACAGACTGGCACCAAACCAAACCAGCAGACCCGAAGGTCTCCCTATCACGGCCCGCCCATTGCAAGAGGGACGTGCAGAAACAGACGCACATGCTTGCCCGGGCAAGCGTGCGGGTTTGGTTTCCAGGCTGTCAAGCCTGACCGTCCTTGAACGACGGCGAATTAAGTTTAGAGCGGATCGCTTCGCGAGTGATCACCCGCGCGAGCTAAAACTCGCGCGCCACCACCATTTCCGAAAATTCCCAGGCAAGCACGCGAATGAAGTACTACAGCACGAAAGAACCGCAGAGAAGAAACAACGCGACTGCCTGAAGACCGACCGCGACGGCGCGCGCAGCGTCGCCGGAAGAATGACTGCTGTGTCACGAGCGCGTAATGTGCAAGAACCCAGATTCCAGATGCACCACTACCGTAACTGCGCGGGGGACCCGCTTATGAGCTAGCGGTGTGAGCCGCTTTCTTTTGCCTACTTTTCTTTGCGGCCGGCAAAGAAAAGTAGGTGCCGCCCCGCACAGGGGCAACGCTAATAGACCACGAAGAAATCAAGGAAAGGCCAAAGCCGCAAAAAGCACTAACAAGCGAAGCGCACAGCAGCAAGGAGAAACCTCAAGCCGCGACCAACAACCCACCCGCGGAGCGAACCACCGCACCCTGCCGCGCAGCAAAAGCCTCGCCGATCATCAGCAAACTAGGCTGCGAAGCATCGACCCACTTCTGCGCATCGCCGGCGGCCAACTCTTCAAGAGTAAGAAAAAGCATCCTCTCACGAGCAGTAGAACAAGCCTCAACAATAGCCACAGGCGTGGCAACAGACCGCCCAGCCTCAATCAACTGCTGCGCAATCTCAACCCCACTATCCCGGCCCATATAGAACACCAGAGAATCCGCATTAACCTGCTCGCGAATCTCCTCAGACCCAGGCGCCCGACTAAAGGTGGCCAACGCAACGCTGCGCGACACACCCCGCAACGTCAGCGACCGTTTCAAAGAAGCCGCACTCGCGAGAGCGGCAGTAATCCCAGGCACAACCTCATACTCAATACCCGCAGCCTCGAGCGCCCGCATCTCCTCATCAGCGCGCCCGAACAGCATCGGGTCACCGCCTTTAAGGCGCACGACCACGTCATGCTCCAAAGCAGCATCCACAATCTGCTTATTGATGAACTGCTGCGCGGTCGACAACTGCCCACAACGCTTCCCAACAGCAATCCGCCGCGCGTGCGAGGGCGCATAGTCCAACATAGCCGGCTCGACCAGCGCATCATGCAGCACGACATCGGCCAACCCGAGCAACCGCGCGCCACGCACCGTAATCAGGTCCGCAGCACCCGGCCCTGCGCCGATCAGATAAACCTTACCCATTTGCCTAAACCTGCCTGTTAGGTCGCCAGCACGACGCAGTGACGTGCCAAGCGCTTAAGCCGAAAACGCCCGAATCATCCCAGCCGCAACGGTGTGATGCGTCGCCTCATCGATCAGCACGAACGCACCCGTGCCCTGATGCGAGTCGTACACGTCGCACACCAGCGGTTTCTGCAACGTCAGCGCCACGCGGCCGATATCGTTCATCGTCAGTTCCTTGCGATCGGTCGCCTGCGACAGCGTATGCACGTCGAGCACTTCCTTGATCGCACCGATCCGCGCGAACACCGTGTTGGTGGTCTGCTTCAACAGATACTTGCGTTGCGTCGACAGCGGCGTGTCGTCGAACCAGCAGAGGTCGGCTTCCAGTTTCTTGGCCGGCTCCGGCGCCGCTTCACGCAGCACGAAGGTGTCGCCGCGCGACACGTCGACGTCTTCCGCCAGACGAATCGTCACCGTTTGACCGGCAAATGCGCGGTCCACCGCAGCCGTGCCGCCCGGCACCGGCGCAATGATCTCTGCAACCGTCGCTTCCCGATTAGCCGGCAACACGACGATCGTATCGCCGAGCTTCACTTCGCCGGCTTCCACACGGCCCATGTAGCCGCGGAAATCGTCGGCCTGGCTGCCGTCCTGGCGCGCCACCCATTGCACCGGAAAACGCAGCGCCTGGCCCGTCGGCACTTCGACCGGCAGCGCTTCGAGCAGGTCGAGCAGCGGCTCGCCCGCGTACCACGGCATGCTTTCGCTCGCGGTCACGATGTTGTCGCCCTTGAGCGCCGACACCGGCACGAAGCGCACATCGTTCAAGCCCAGTTGACGCGCAAGTTCGACATACGCGTCGCGAATCTCGTTGAAGCGCTGCTCGCTGTAATCGACCAGGTCCATCTTGTTGATCGCGACGATTGCGTGCTGCAAACCCAGCAGCTTGACGATCGCGCTATGACGCTTGGTTTGCGGCAGCAGTTGCGCGACGCCGTCCACAAACGTCACGCGCGTCGCGTCGACGAGAATGATCGCTGCGTGGGCGGTCGATGCACCCGTCACCATATTGCGCGTGTACTGCTCGTGACCCGGCGTGTCGGCAATGATGAACTTGCGCTTCGCCGTCGCGAAGTAACGGTATGCGACGTCGATCGTGATGCCTTGCTCGCGTTCGGCTTCGAGGCCGTCCGTCAGCAGCGACAGATCGATTTCATCGCCAACGGTACGCTTATTCTTTGCGCGCGACAGTGCCGAGAGTTGATCTGAAAGCACAGCCTTGCTGTCGTACAGCAGGCGGCCAATCAACGTGCTCTTGCCATCGTCGACGCTGCCCGCGGTAATGAAACGCAGCACGCCGAGGTCTTCTGGTTGATGAATACTCATGATTGCATTGCCCTCGTGTGCTTAGAAATAACCCTGCTTCTTACGCTGTTCCATCGCGGCCTCGGACACCTGATCGTCCATCCGCGTCGCGCCGCGTTCCGTGATTTCGGTCACGGCCGTTTCGGCGATGATCTTCTCGAGATCATCCGCATCGCTTTCCACCGGGCACGTGCAGCTGATATCGCCGACGGTACGGAAACGCACCAGCGCCGATTCGCTGACTTCGCCTTCACGCATCGGCGTAAGCGGCGTGACGGGCACGAGCAGACCATTGCGGCGCACGATCTCGCGCTGATGCGCATAGTAGATCGACGGCAGTTCGAGCTTTTCACGGGCGATGTACTGCCACACGTCGAGTTCAGTCCAGTTCGAAATCGGGAACACGCGCAGGTGTTCGCCGTTATGCAGACGCGCGTTATACAGGCTCCACAGTTCCGGGCGCTGTGCCTTCGGATCCCACTGGCCGAATTCGTCGCGGAACGAAAAGATCCGTTCTTTCGCACGGGCCTTTTCTTCGTCGCGGCGCGCGCCGCCGATCAGCGCGGTGTAGCCATACTGTTCGATGGTTTCGAGCAGCGTCACGGCTTGCGCGGCGTTGCGCGAATCCGTTTCACGGCGCAGACGCACCGTGCCGCGCTTGATCGAATCTTCCACATGACCCACCACCAGTTCAGCGCCGATCTCTTTCGCACGACGATCGCGGAAGTCGATCACTTCCTCGTAGTTGTGGCCGGTGTCGATATGCACGAGCGGGAACGGCAGCACGGTCTTGCGATTCGCGCCGATACCGAAGGCCTTCAGCGCAAGGTGCAGCACCACGACCGAATCCTTGCCGCCGGAAAACAGCAGCGCGGGCTTGCTGCACTCGGCAACCAGTTCGCGCAGGATGTGAATCGACTCGGCTTCGAGCCAATCGAGGTGATCCATCCGGTCTGCCGTGTTGGCGAGCGGTGCATTGACAGTGGAATCGAGCGTGGTGCTCATGTTTGGGTCCTTCGTTGATTCGCCCGGCGAGCGGTTGCTCGCCGAAGCGCAAGTATTCAAATCGATATGTGCGGCGTGCGGGCCAAAAGCCAAGGCCCGTTCGCTGAAACTTCAGGCTTGGGCGTCCGCGCCACGCTCGACCGCGATCGGCGTAATCGTCGTGATGTGCAGTCCGCATTCCTTCGTATCGCGCGACTCCCACCACCAGCGCCCTGCCCGGCTATCTTCGCCGGGACGCACGGCGCGCGTACACGGCTCGCAGCCGATGCTCGGGTAGCCGCGCGCATGCAGCGGATTGACCGGCACGTCGAACGCTTTCAGGTAGGCCCACACTTCGGCCTCGGTCCAGTCGGTCAGCGGATTGAACTTGGCAATATTGCGCGCGGCGTCGTGCTCTTCCGCATGCAACTCGGCACGCGTGACCGACTGCTCGCGGCGCTGGCCCGTGACCCATGCGCTGACATCCGACAGCGCGCGGTTCAACGGCTCGACCTTGCGGATTTCGCAGCAGCGCTTGCGCAGATCGACGCTTTCATAAAACGCGTTCAGCCCGTGCGAGCCGATGTATTCCTCGACCGCGGCGGCTTGCGGATGAAACTGTTCGATGTCGTAACCGTAGCGCTCTTTCACACGATCGAGCATGCCCAGCGTTTCCGCATGCAAGCGGCCCGTGTTCAGCGAGAAGATGCCGATCTTCACGCCACGCGACAGGATCGCGTGCGTGAGCAGCATGTCTTCCGCTGCGAGGCTGCTGGCGAGCTTGACGTTCGCGTGACGCGCGGCGATCGAATCGAGCAGCGCATCGAGGCGCTCGACCTTCGCGGCGAGTTCCGGCGTGAGGGCTTGGACTTCGCTCATGCCGACGCCTTCGCCAATTCGCCCGCTTCGCGGCGGCGGAACAGCGGCGACGAATTCACCGCGCCCTGGTAGTTGAAGCTGAATTCGTCGAACGCCTTGAGCGCGTCGTCGAAGTCTTTATCGGCGCGCAGCGCGTAAGCGTCGAAGCCGCAACGGAACATGAACGCCAGTTGATCGCGCAGCACGTCGCCGATCGCGCGCAGTTCGCCCTTGTAGCCGTAACGTTCGCGCAGCAGGCGGCCAATGCTATAGCCGCGGCCGTCGCGAAACACCGGGAAGTCGACGCCGATCAGCGCGATCTTGTCGAAGTCGGCGACGATATCCGCCGGCTCGCTGTCCGGCGCGAGCCACACGCCGATTTCAGCGGCACTGCGCGAAGCGCTCAGCGCATCACGCTCAGCCTGCCACAACGCGAGCGGCACCAGCACCTTGCCTGCGGGCAATTCGTTCACCGCGGGCAGCGTGCCGTCTTCCGCCGGGCGCACGACCGTCCAGTCATCGTTGACGATCGCGCGATTCTTGATGATAGAAGCCATCTGTTCAGTATCCTTTTCGCGGTTACGCGTGAGCCGGTTGACGCGAGGCGTACACACGTTCCTTGAACGGGGTGATGCCGATGCGGTTATACGTTTCGATGAAGCGTTCGCCTTCGTGACGGTTTTCCACGAACGTATCGATCACCTTGCTCATCACGTCCGGCATTTCTTCCGCCGAGAACGACGGGCCGATCACGCGGCCGAGGTGCGCGCCGGTGGCGCCCGAACCCTGCTCGCCGCCGAGCGTCACCTGATACCACTCCGAGCCGTCCTTATCGACGCCCAGAATGCCGATGTTGCCGATGTGGTGGTGACCGCACGCATTGATACAGCCCGAGATGTTCAGCGACACATCGCCCAGGTCGTACACGTAGTCCAGATCGTTGAAACGCTCCTGAATGGCGAGCGCAATCGGAATCGACTTCGCATTCGCGAGCGAGCAGAAGTCTCCGCCCGGGCACGCGATGATGTCGGTCAACAAACCGATGTTCGGCGTCGCGAAACCTTGCGCCTTGGCCTTTTCCCACAGCGCGAACAGGTCGCGCTTCTTGACGTTGGCGAGAATCAGGTTCTGTTCGTGCGACACGCGGATTTCGCCGAGCGAGTACTCGTCGGCCCAATCGGCAACCGCTTCCATCTGCGCGTCCGTTGCGTCGCCGGGGGCGATCGTGGTCGGCTTCAAAGACAAGGTGACCGACGCGTAGCCCGACACCTTGTGCGGACGCACGTTACGCTCGACCCAACGGGCGAACGCGCGGTTTTCCAGCAGATGCTTTTCGTACGAAGCGTCCGTGTCGGCGAGCTTTTCGTACACCGGCGGCTGGAAGTATTGCGACACGCGATCCACTTCGGCTTGCGTGAGCGTCGAAGGACCGTCCTTCAGGTGCTGCCATTCTTCTTCGACTTGCGCCGAGAACTTCTCCGGGCTCAACGCCTTCACGAGAATCTTGATCCGCGCCTTGTACATGTTGTCGCGGCGGCCGTAGCGGTTATACACGCGCAGCACGGCTTCGCAGTACGTCAGCAGATGCTGCCACGGCAGATCCTTGCGGATGATCGCGCCGATGATCGGCGTGCGGCCCATGCCGCCGCCGGCCAGAATATCGGCCACCAGCTCGCCCTGCTCGTTCTTCTTCAGATACACGCCCATGTCGTGAATCTGCACGGCAGCGCGGTCTTCTTTCGAACCGGACACGGCAATCTTGAACTTGCGCGGCAGCCACGCGAATTCGGGGTGGAACGTCGACCATTGACGCAGGATTTCGGCCCACGGCCGCGGATCGACCACTTCATCCGGCGCCACGCCGGCGAACTGGTCGGCGGTGATGTTGCGGATGCAGTTGCCCGAGGTCTGGATGCCGTGCATCTGCACCGCGGCGAGCTTGCGCAGGATTTCCGGCGTTTCTTCGAGCTTGATCCAGTTGTACTGGATGTTCGAGCGCGTCGAGAAGTGGCCGTAACCGCGGTCATGCTCGCGCGCGATCTGCGCGAGCACGCGCATCTGGTCGCTGCGCAGGTTGCCGTAAGGAATCGCGATGCGGTGCATGTACGCGTGACGCTGCATATACAGGCCGTTCTGCAGACGCAGCGGACGAAACTCCTCTTCGCTCAATTCGCCCGACAAACGGCGGCGAACCTGATCGGCGTACTGCGCGACCCGTTCATCGACGATGGTCTGGTCGTACTGATCGTATTGGTACATTCGGGGACCCCAATTTTTGCAGTGATACGCAGCGGTCCGGTTCCGCCACGCCTTGAATACCTCTCTTTGTCAGCAGCCGCAGATGAACGTTTAGACCCATCGCTCATTTGCTTATGACAAATACAGATATCCATATTGAAAAAGATGGACAGATCGTAATAAACTCGCCTTATATTTCAAACGACTAAAAAATTCTTTTGATATGCGGAGGGGTTATATATGAACCTACACCAGTTCCGCTTCGTCCGTGAGGCAGTGCGGCAGAATTTCAACCTGACAGAAGCCGCGAAAGCCCTGTTTACAAGCCAGCCAGGCGTTTCGAAGGCGATCATCGAGCTGGAGGACGAGCTCGGCGTCGAAATCTTCACACGACACGGCAAGCGGGTGCGCTCGCTGACCGAGCCGGGGCGCATCATTCTTCAGTCGGTTGAGAAGATTCTGCAGGAAGTCGAGAGCCTCAAACGGGTCGGTAAAGATTACGCGGCGCAGGATCAGGGCAATCTGGTGATCGCCGCCACCCACACCCAGGCGCGCTACTCGCTGCCCGCCGCGATCGCCGAATTCAAGAAGCGCTTTCCCAAGGTCCACCTTTCGATTCTGCAAGGCAGCCCGACTCAGGTCGCCGAAATGGTGATCCACGACCAGGCCGACCTCTGCATCGCCACCGAGGCGATCTCCAACTATAAGGAGCTGGTCTCGCTGCCGTGCTTCCAGTGGCACCACGTGGCCGTCATGCAACCGGATCATCCGCTGCTCGACCGCAAACTTTTGTCGCTGGATGATCTGACCCAGTATCCGCTGATCACCTACGACAACGCGTTCGCCGGCCGCACCAAGATCAACGAAGCGTTCCGCCTGCGCGGTCTGCATCCGGACATCGTGCTGGAGGCGATCGACGCCGACGTGATCAAGACCTATGTGGAACTGGGTCTGGGCGTCGGCATCATGGCGGATATCGCGTTCAACGCCGAGCGCGACCGTCATTTGCGCGCCATGCCGGTCGGCCACCTGTTCGGCAGCAACGTGACGCGGGTCGCGCTGAAACAGGGCGCTTATTTGCGCAGCTATGTGTATACGCTCGTCGAACTGCTGTCGCCGAGCATGAACCGCAAGCTGATCGAGCAGGCGCTCAAGGGCGAACACGAAACCTACGAACTTTGATATCACCACCGCTTCTTGCTACGGAGACCCTTTGATGACGTCGTATAAGAAAAAATTCAGCGGCCTCACCGCCGCTTTAGGTTTTGGCGCGCTCCTGCTCGCCACCGCTGCCCACGCCGACATCAAGGTCGGCATCGACCTGTCGAGCACCGGCCCGGCGGCCGTGATCGGCATCACCAGCAAGAACGCCATGCTGATGTGGCCCGCCACCATCGCCGGCCAGAAAGCCGACTACATTTTCCTCGACGACGCCTCCGACCCGGGCGCCGCCGTGCGCAACATCCGCAAGCTGATCAACGAAGACCACGTGGACGTGATCGTCGGCCCGAACATCACGCCGGCGGCCATGGCCGCGCTCGATCCGGTCGCCGAGAGCCAGACGCCGATGATCACGCTGATCGGCTCGGCGAGCGTGGTCGAGCCGCAGGAAGGCAAGAAGGTGTGGGCCTACAAGATGGCGCAGACCGACAGCGCGATGGCCGACGTGATGACGCGCTACATGTCGAACCACAACGTGAAGACAGTGGGTTTCATCGGTTTCGCAGACGGCTACGGCGAAAGCTGGCTCAACGAGTTCAGCAAGTTCGCGGCGCTGCGCCATATTCAACTGGTCGCCACCGAGCGCTATAACCGCACCGACGCGAGCGTGACCGGGCAGATCCTGAAGCTGATGGCCGCCAAGCCGGACGCGATCCTGATCGCCGGCGCCGGCACGCCGACGGTGCTGCCGCAACGCACGCTGATCGAGCGCGGCTTCAAAGGTCCGATCTATCAGACGCACGGCATCGCCACGCCCGAGTTCATCAAGCTGGGCGGCAAGGACGTGGAAGGCACGCTGTTCCCGACCCAGCCGGTCGTAGTGGCGCGCACGCTGCCCGCCGATCATCCGGCGAAGAAAGCGGCGCTCGCCTTTACGAACGAATATGAAGCGAAGTACGGCCCGGGCAGCGTGACGCAGTTCGCGGGCGACGCGGCGGGTGTGTATCCGCGCTTGCAGGATGCCGTGGCCCGTGCGCTGAAGACGGCGCAGCCGGGCACGCCGGCGTTTCGTACGGCGCTGCGTGACGAGCTGGAACATGCGCATGAACTGGTCGTGCCGAACGGCGTGGTCAACACAAGCGCGAAGGATCACGTAGGTTTGGATCAACGCGCGAGCGTGATGGGCGTGATCAGGAACGGCAAGTTCGTTTATTTGAGCCAGTAAGCCATGCAGTGAGACCGCCGCCCGTGCAGCCGGGCGGCAGGTGTCCGCGGCTTGATGACGTGGTCGGCGCCAATACACGTGGCGGCGCCGTCCACGGTGCACAAAAGTCGTGCGAACAGGCTGCGGCGCAACTTGCGGCGCCGCCCGCAACCAGGCGGCGAGACTGAGACACCGGCGCATTCAGCCGGCGAAGTTGCTAAAGTAGCAGTCTTTCCCCGATCAGCAGTCCCCCACCATGCGCACCACCCGAGCCATCCACGCCGTCGAGCGGCTGAAAACGCGCAGCGGCAATCCGCAGTTTGCCGCGATCAGCCTTTCTGGCGGCCTGTTCTATCTGGTCGACAAATCGAGCGGCACGGACACGAAAGTCTCCGACCCGCTGACGCTCGACGACTTCGTCAAATTCGTCGACGCTTTCGGCCCGCCGAAGCCGCGCAAGGCGAGCAAGCTGGATATCGCGTTCGAAGAGCAGATCAAGAAGAGCAAGGGCGGTTGAGCGGGGCGACTGCTCCGCGCCCATAGCCGTATCAACGCCTCACGCGTTGCCAATCTCGCGCCACTGCCCATCCGCCGCGCTGCTCGCGAGCATCGCCTCGATAAAGCGCAAACCCGACACTCCGTCTTCCACCGTCGTGAGCAAGAGACTTTCGGCCGGCAACGCGCGGCCCGCGTCCAGCGCTTCGATCTGCAACGCCGCGTCTTTGTACAACTGCGCGAACGCTTCCAGATAACCTTCGGGATGCCCTGGCGGCACACGCGTCGCATGCGCCGCGATCACGCTCTTCACGCGCCCTCGCGTCAAACGCTCAGCCTCGCCGCCCAACGGCGTGAACCACAATTCGTTCGGATTCTCCTGGTCGAAACTCAACCCCGCTTTCGTCCCATACACGCGCAAACGCAATGCATTCTCCGCGCCGCTCGCCACCTGGCTCGCCCAGAGCATGCCGCGCGCGCCGTTCGGATAGCGCAGCATGGCCTGCACGTGATCGTCGATGCGGCGTCCCGGCACGAAGGTATGCACTTCAGCCGCCAACGCGCGCGGCGTCATACCCGTGACGAACGCAGCAAGGTGATAAGCATGCGTGCCGATATCGCCGAGACATCCCGCCGGCCCCGCTAACGCCGGGTCCGTGCGCCAACCGGCCTGCTTGTTCGTGCCACTCGTTTCGATCGGTTCGGCGAGCCAGTCCTGCGCGTATTCGACTTGCACTACACGTATCTCGCCGAGCTCGCCTCGTTCGATCAACTCGCGGGCATGACGTGCCAACGGATAGCCCGAATACGTATGCGTCAACGCAAACAGCTTGTTCTTCTTGCGAGCCAGTTGGGCCAGCGCTTCGCCTTCGGCCAGTGAAATCGCCAGCGGCTTGTCGCACACGATATGGATACCGGCTTCGAGAAACGCCGTCGCCACTGGTGCGTGAAGATGATTCGGCGTGACGATCGCCACCGCGTCGATACCATCGTCGCGCACGGCCTCCGCGCGCGCCATCTCGCGCCAGTCCGCATAGCTGCGCGCGATGCCGGCCTCGGCGGCGCTCGCCTGGGCGCGCTGCGGATCGGACGACAGCGCGCCCGCCACCAGTTCGAACCGATCGTCGAGCCGCGCCGCGATCCGATGCACCGCGCCGATGAACGCGCCCTGCCCGCCGCCGACCATTCCTAGCCTGAGCCTTCGTTGTGCCATCGTCCTCGCTCCTTTGCGTTGGCTCGCCGCCGTCAGATGCCGAGCACGCGTTTTAACTGCGCGGCGTCCACACCGCTTCCGGCGAAATCGTCGAATGCATGCTCGGCCACGCGGATGATGTGGCGGCGAATGAACTCCGCGCCTTCGCGCGCGCCGTCGTGCGGATGCTTCAGCGCGCACTCCCATTCGAGCACGGCCCAGCCGGGGAAATCGTATTGCGCCATCTTCGAGAAGATCGCGCCGAAATCGATCTGGCCGTCGCCGAGCGAGCGGAACCGGCCCGCACGTTCGACCCAACCGCTGTAGCCGCCATACACGCCTTGCTTGCCGGTCGGACGAAACTCCGCGTCCTTCACATGAAACGCCTTGATGCGCTCGTGATAGATGTCGATGAACGCGAGGTAGTCCAGTTGCTGCAACACGAAATGACTCGGGTCGTAGAGGATGTTGGCGCGCGCATGCTGCTTGACCGCATCGAGAAAACGCTCGAAGGTCACGCCGTCGTGCAGGTCTTCGCCCGGGTGCAGTTCGTAGCACACGTCCACGCCGGCTGCGTCGAACGCGTCGAGAATCGGCGTCCAGCGGCGCGCGAGTTCGTCGAACGCGGCTTCCACGAGACCGGCCGGACGCTGAGGCCACGGGTACAGATACGGCCACGCCAGCGCCCCGGAAAACGACACGTGCGTGCTCAAGCCCAAACGCTGCGAGGCCTTCGCCGCGAGCTTCATCTGCTCGATCGCCCACTGCGTGCGCGCGGCCGGATCGCCTCGCACCTGCGGCGCGGCAAAGCCGTCGAACAGCGCATCATAGGCCGGATGCACGGCGACGAGCTGTCCTTGCAGATGCGTCGACAGTTCGGTGATCGTCACGCCCAAGTTGTCCACGGTCTCGCGCAACTCGTCGCAATAGGTCTGGCTCGACGCCGCCTGTTCGAGATCGATCAGGCGGCTGTCGCACGGCACCTGAATCCCTTTGAAGCCGAGACCCGCGGCCCATTCGGCAAGATGCGCGAGGTTGTCGAACGGCACCTCGTCACCCATGAACTGGGCGAGAAAGATAGCCGGCCCTTGGATGGTTTTCATCGTACGGCTCCTCGAACGGGGGCGCGCGCGCCGTGCCGCCCACTGCACGACATCAGGCAGCGCGCCCCGGATGCTGGGATCAGAACGGCGAGTCCGGGAAATAGAACTGCTGCGCGTTTTCCTTCGTGATCAGCACCGACGGAATGATCGTCGTGGGCGGCAGCTTCTCGCCCTTCAGGCGCGCTTCGGCGGTGAGCTTGATGGCGTCGTAGATGAACTTCGGCGAGTACGATACGTCGGCCTTGATCATCGGCGCGCCGTCCATCACGTTCTTCACCATGCCCTTCGAGCCCGCGCCGCCGAACACGATCTTGATGTCGGTGCGTTTGGCCTGTTCGATCGCCTTGATCACGCCCACGGCCATGTCGTCGTCCGCGGCCCAGACGGCGTCGATATGCTTGAAGCGCGTCAGGTAATCCTGCATGACCTTGAACGCGTCGTCGCGATTCCAGTTCGCGTACTTGGCGTCGAGAATCTTCATGTCCGGATAGTTCTTGATCACGGTCGTGAACGCGGTCCAGCGTTCGTTGTCGAGCGTGGTCGGAATGCCGCGCAGCGCGACGATGTTGCCTTTGCCCCCCAGCTCCTTCGCCAGAAACTCAGCGGGGATCTTGCCGAACGCGGTGTTGTCACCCGCCACGTAGGCGTCCTGCGCGCTGGTGTCGGTCAAGCCGCGATCCACCACCGTCACGTACACGCCTTTCTTCTTCACCTGAGCGACCGGCTGCGTGAGCGAAGCCGATTCGAACGGGAAGATCACGAGCGCGTTGATCTTGTTGACCGTCACCAGATCCTGCAACTGGTTCGCCTGTTCGGGTGCGCCGGCCGCGGTCTTCACGATCACTTTCAGATCGGGATGCGCTTTCTCCAAATCGGTCTTGGCTTTATTCGCCCACCAGACAATGCCGCCCGTAAAACCGTGGTCGGCTGTTGGAATCGCGACGCCCAGCGTGACCTTTTCATCGGCGCGCGCGACATTCGCCGTACCCAGTATTCCCAACGCCAGCATGCCGGCGCCGACCGCTCGAAGGACCTGCTTCATGGTTATGTCTCCTTGTGTGAGGCGTTCGTGCGCCCCGATCTCAACTCACCGTTACTGCAGTTTGAAGCGCAGTTTGAAGCGCAATCTGAAGCACCACCGCTACCGCCGTCCACGTTGTACGAACGCGACGAAGATAATCACCACGCCCTGCACCGCCGCGTTCAGATACACGCTGATGATGCTGGTCAGATTCAGAATGTTCGCGATCACCGACAGCAGGATCGCGCCGATCACCGTGCCGATCACGCGGCCTTCGCCGCCCTTGAGCGCCGTGCCGCCGACCACCACCGACGCGATCGCCTCGAGTTCCCAGAGCAAGCCGGTCGTCGGCGTGGCGGACCCGAGCCGCGGCACGTACAGGACCGTGGCGACGCCCACGCACATGCCGAGCAGCACGTAGGTGACGATCTTCACGGTATCGACGCGAATCGCCGCATAGCGCGCGACCTGTTCGTTCGAACCGATTGCCTGCACGTGCCGGCCGAACGCCGTGCGGTTGAGAATCAGCGCGCCACCCGCCGCGACCACCAGAAACACCCAGATCGGCACCGGCACGCCGAACAGGCTCGCGTAATACACCGGGCCGTACAGGTCGGATAGCGAGTTGTCGAGCGTCAGCGCGCCGCCGTCGGCGAGCCAGGTCAGCACCGCGCGAAAAATGCCCAACGTGCCTAGCGTGACGATGAACGGCTCGATCCGCCCTTTGGTAATCAACAAGCCGTGCGCGCAACCGAACAGCCCGCCCAGCACGAGCGCGAACACGATGCCGAGTGTGAGGATCATCAGCGGCGGGAAGGTATGCCCGCCGACGCCCGCCGCAAGTCCGTTCATCAGCCAGATCATGCTGCCCGCGATCAGCGCCGCCATCGAGCCGACCGAGAGATCGATGCCGCCCGAGATGATCACGAAGGTCATGCCGACCGCGATGATGCCGATGAACGACGTGCGCGTGAGCACGTTCATCATGTTGTCGAGCGTGGCGAAATCGCGGTTGAGCAGCGTGCCGACAATGCACAGCACGATCAGTCCAACCAGCGGACCGAGCGCATACAGCCGATGCGCGAAGCGCAACGCGCGGCCGGATTGGACGGCTTCAGTGGGTGCCGGTCGCATGGGCGATCAACTCCTCTTCGGTCAGATGCTCGAGCGTCAGCGTGGCTTGCAGGCGTCCCGCGCGCATCACGGCGACGCGGTGGCACAAGCCGATCAGCTCGATCAGTTCGGATGAAATGACGATCACCGCGCGGCCCTGCGCGGCGAGACGATGGATCAGGAAATAGATATCGCGTTTCGCGCCGACATCCACGCCGCGAGTCGGCTCGTCGAGCACGATCACATCCGGCTCCGGCTGCAGATACTTGGCAAGCGCGAGCTTCTGCTGATTGCCGCCGGAGAGCATGCGCGCGCGGCTCGACAGATCGCCGGTGCGAATGCCGAATTCGCTCACGGCTTTCGTCAACGCGGCGCGCCCCGCCTTCATGTCGAGCAGCGGATGCGCGTAGCGTTCGAGCGTCATCAGCGTGACGTTGTCCTGCAGGCTCAGGTTCACGTGCAGGCCTTTGCCCTTGCGATCTTCGCTCAGATAGGTGAGGCCGTGGTGCATCGCGTCGCGCGGACTTTTCAGATCGGCGGGACGGCCGGCCATCTCGATGCGACCCGCCGTGCGTTTGCGCAGGCCGATGATCGCTTCGAACGCCTCGGTGCGGCCCGCGCCCACCAGTCCCGCGAAACCGAGCACTTCGCCCGCGCGCACGTCGAAGCTCAGGTCCTCCACCCAGTCCGGCACGACGAGGCCTTGAACCTTCAGTGCGACCGGCGCGTCGGCGGGCACGGTGATTTTCTCGGGGAACATATCGGACACGTCGCGCCCGACCATCAGGTTCGCCATCTGCTGCCGCGCGAGTCCCACGGTTTCGCTGCGGGCGACGAAGCGGCCGTCGCGCATCACGATCACTTCGTCGGTAATGCGCTCCACTTCGTCGAGCTTGTGCGAAATGTAGATGATGGTCACACCGTCGGCCTTCAGCTTCGCCATCAGCGTGAAAAGGCGCTCGGTTTCAGAAGGCGTGAGCGTGGCCGTCGGCTCGTCCATGATGAGCAGGCGCGCGCGGCGCGAGAGCGCCTTGGCGATCTCCACCATCTGCTTTTCCGCGACGATCAGTTCGCGCACCTTCGTGTCCGGCGCTTTCTCCAGACCGACCTGCGCGAGATAACGGGCGGCCTCGGTGTTCATCGCCGTATCGTCGACGAACCAGCCGCGCTTCTTTTCATGGCCGAGGTACATGTTCTGCGCGATCGTCAGATGCTCGGCGAGATTGAACTCCTGGTGAATCAGCACGATGCCCTGCGCTTCTGCATCGCGCGAACCGGTGAACTGCTGCGGGTGGCCGTCGACCAACAAGCTGCCCGACGTGGCGGTTTCATAGCCGGCGAGGATTTTCATCAGCGTCGATTTGCCCGCGCCGTTCTCGCCGAGCAGTCCGTAGATGCGTCCCGGCGCCAACTCGAAGCTCACGCCGTGCAGCACGCGCACGGGGCCGAAGTCTTTGCGAATATCGTCGAAACGGATCGCGAGGCTCATGACTCAGGCGCTCCCGCGAATCACGAGCCGGTGCGGCAACAGCACGCCCGGCACGTTCGCCAATGGATTGGCGAGCCGCTGCAGCAACAGCCGCGCGGCGGTTTCGCCCAGCTCGCGCATGGGCTGCGCGATGGTGGTGAGGGGCGGATCGATCTGCGCGGCAAGCGAGATATCGTCGAAGCCGACCACCGCGATATCGTCGGGCACACGCTTGCCGACGCTGCGCAAGCCGTGAATCACGCCGATCGCGAGCGTGTCCGAGACCGCGAAGATCGCGCTCGGCGCGTGCGGCTGATTCATCAGCGTGGCCGCGGCCGAGGCGCCCGCTTCGTAATCGAGGCTGTTCAGGTTCATGCGCCAGCATTCGTCCGGCGTGATGCCCGCTTCGGTCAGCGCATCCAGATAGCCCTGCTGACGCTGGCGCGCGTACAGGTAATCGACATCGGAATTGATCAGGCCGATGCGGCGGTGGCCGCGCGCGAGCAGATGCCGGACGGCGTCGCCGGCGGCCCGGTAGTTGTCGATGCCCACGTACGGCACGCCCATTGCCGGGTCGAACTCGCAGCACGCAACCCACGGCAGCGCGCTCGACGCCTCGCCGAGCGCCTGCTGGATGGTGGCCGGATCGAGACAGATCGCGCCGTCCGCGCGGCGGCGGCGCAGCAGATCGAAGTAGCTGCGCTCGCGCCCCGGATCGGCGCCCGTGTCGCACAGCAACATGAAGTAGCCGTGCTGGCGGGCCACGCTGTCGATGCCGCGCACGATCTCCGCGTAAAACGGGTTGCCCACGTCCGGAACCATGGTCAGCAGCAGGCGGCTCTCCGCCGTGCGCAGGTTGCGCGCGAGTTCGTTGACGCGGTAGCCGCTGGCGTCGATGGCGGCCAGCACCTTGTCGCGCGTGGCGGGCCGCACGTTCTCGTGGCCGTTCAGCACGCGCGACACCGTGGCCACCGAAACGCCCGCCTGCTCGGCGACGCCGGCAATCGAAATGCCTTCGGCCGCGCCGCGCGCCGGCCGGCCGCCGGGCTGGGGACGCGCCTCGGACACCACTGCGGGAGCCTTGCTGGACGTTGATCTGGACAAGTGAACATGCCTCGAAAATGTAATCGATTACATTCTTGAGCGATCGATGCGGGAAGCGCAAGGCCCGATCGCTAGGGATTAACACGGGGGGCGGCGTGGCCCCGCAGCGCCGCATTCCGGTGTGGCGGCGGGCGGCGCCCTGCCCGCCCGAGCGCGAATCGGCATGGTCATTTGGTACAATCCCGCAGTTACCCTGACGTGCCTTGCGTGCCAAGTTGTCGTGCGAGGCCCCCGGTCAGTGGCACATCGCAAACTCGCCAAACCACAGAGCCGAATCCACCATGAACATCGAGCAAGCGCGTTTCAACATGATCGAACAGCAGATCCGCCCCTGGGAAGTGCTCGACCAGGACGTGCTGAATTTGCTGTCGATCGTCAAGCGTGAGAACTTCGTCCCCACCGTCTATCGCGACCTGGCCTTCGTCGATTTCGAAGTGCCGCTGCCGGCCGGTCAGCACATGCTGGCGCCGCGCGTCGAAGCGCGCGTGCTGCAGGAACTGGCGGTGAAGAAACACGAAAGCGTGCTCGAAATCGGCGCGGGCTCGGGTTACATGGCCGCGTTGCTCGCGCACCGCGCGCAGCACGTGCTGACGGTCGACATCGAACCCGAACTGGCGGAACTGGCGAAAACCAACCTGATCGCCAACGGCGTGCTGAACGCCGAAGTCGCCACCGGCGACGCTTCGCGCGGCTGGGCCGGCGCCGCGCCGTACGACGTGATCTGCGTGTCGGGCGGCCTGCCGGTGCTGCCGCAGGAAATTCTCGATCAACTGAAGATCGGCGGCCGTCTGGCGGCATTCGTCGGCACCGCGCCGGTCATGAAGGCGCAGATCATCACGCGTATCGACGAGAAGCAGTACCGCATTGCCGACGTGTTCGAAACGTATGTCGAACCGCTCATCAACGCGGTGCAGCCGTCGCGTTTCAAGTTCTGATTGACGCATTGATCCGGACGGCCGGCATGGCCGCCGTCCTCTGAATTGAACTGGATGTCCTGCTGATGCAAAACCTGACCGCTCCGGCGCTCGCCGAATGGCTCGCCGACACCTCGCGTCCCGCGCCCGTCCTGCTCGACGTGCGCGAGCCGTGGGAAATCCAGACGGCGTCCATCGCCGGCGCCGTGTCGATCCCCATGCGTGAGATTCCCGCGCGCAGCGAAGAACTCGACGACGACGCGCAAATCGTCTGCGTCTGCCACCACGGCGCGCGCAGCGCCCAGGTCGCGATGTTCCTCGAGTCGCGCGGCCATACCAACGTGTTCAATCTGCAAGGCGGAATCGACGCGTGGTCGCGTCAGGTGGATCCGTCCGTTCCGACCTACTGATCGATCAGCCGCAATGAGGTGTTAGTGCGGCCGTGAGGAACGGCTGCTCTAATACTTGCTTGCGGGCTTTCGCGTTACGCGGACGGGCCAACGGCCTTTCTGCGCTTCTTTTGCTTCTCCCGCTTTCCCCGCTTTCCCCGCTTCCAGCTTGCACCCTTTGGCGCAGAGCTAACGTCACGCTTTCATTGCGCTGCTTCGCGCGTTCTCTTAGGAAATTTCATACGGTTTCCTGAACATCTCACAGGCACCATGCTTCGACCTTTTTTGGGGAAGCAATGTGATGAGATTTTTGAAGATCGCGATGCTGGCCGCAACCTTGCTGCCGCTTATCTCGCATGCAACGTTGGGCGGTGCGCCGTCCGCCGGCACATCCTCTGCGCCACTGCTGCGCGCCGTACCGCAGTCCGCCGTCGCGACGCCGGCTCAACCGGCGAACGCAGCGCGCTACTCCCTGCACCAGTCGATCGACGCCAACGGCGTGACCCTTCGCGAATACGTCCTGCCCGGCAACGTCGTGTTCGCGGTCTCGTGGGACGGTCCCATTCGTCCTGATATGGCAGCGCTGCTCGGCAGCTATTTCCCGAACTTCGTCAACACCGCACAAAGCCGCACGCGCGGCACCGGACCATTGGTCGACGGCAACGACGATTTCCGGGTCGAGTCCACTGGCCGCCTGGGACGCTTCAGCGGCATGGCCTGGCTGCCTCGCCTGATGCCCGCCGGCGTCGGTCCGGGCGATCTGCAATAAGGCACGCGTCGAGCTATGGGAAAACAAAACATGAACACATTGAAGAAGACACTCTGGCTCGCAGCAGCCATTGCGGGGGTCGCGCTTTCCGCATGCGGCGGCGGCGGAAACGCCAGCGGCAACCAGAGCGGCAACTCGATCGGCTGGAACGCCACCCCTGACTGGACCCCACCACCGAACGGCTCAGGCGGTTCCGGCAACTCCGGCAATTCGGGTAACGCGACGCCCCCGGCCACCGGCGACAACACGGTGCCGGTTAGCGTCGACGCCTCGACGGGCAACGTGAACCGGCTGTTCGCATCGGTTACGGTCTGCGTGCCGGGCGCCCAGAGCGCGCAGCTCGCGAGCCAGTGCGTGAGCGTCGACAAGATGCTGGTCGATACCGGCTCGACCGGCGTGCGCATTGCAGCCCGCGCACTCCCCACGCTGGCTCCTCAGTTGCTCACGCAAGCGGGCGCGGTCGACGATCCGGTCGGCTCCGCGCCGATAGTCGAATGCATGCCGTTTGCCTCGGGTTTCACGTGGGGTTCGGTCAAACGCGCGGACATTACGATCGGCAGCAAGACGGCGAGCAATATTCCGATCCAGTTGATCTCCGATGGTGCGTTCGCCGTCCCCGACGATTGTGTCGCGCACGGCGGCGGCGACATGGGCGCCGCCCTCGACGCCATGGGCGTGAACGGCATTCTCGGCATCGACAACTTCACGAGCGATTCCGCGGACGCCGTCACCACCGCGATACCCGGCAACTACTATTACTGCCCGTCGCAAAACCGTTGCATCAGCACGCGCGTGCAGGCGAGCCAGGAAGTCATGAACCCGGTTGCGGGATTCGCGAGGGACAACAACGGCACGGTCATCCGCCTGCCCGCCGTGCCGGCTGGCGGCCAGGCCAGCGTTACGGGCCTGTTGGTGTTCGGCGTCGGCACGCAGCCGAACAATGCGTTGCCGGCCAATGCCACCGTCGTTGCAGTGGACAAATACGGCACGTTCACGACCCAGTACCAGGGGCGCGTGTTCAATCGCAGCGCGATCGACAGCGGCACCTTGAGCTACGCTTTCCCCGATAGCGCCATCCCCGTATCCGCAGCCGGCTTATACACGCCGACGGGCACGTTGAACCTGAGCGCCACCATCGACCCCACCAACGGAAAAGGCTCGCCGCTCCAGATGCCATTTTCGGTCGGCAACGCCGCCAGTCTCATGGCGAGCGGTTACGCAGCGTTTAACAACATTGGTCAGTACTTCTCGAATAGCCACAACAATATGTTCTTGTGGGGGCTGCCGTTCTTCTATGGCCGCGACGTCTACACCGTGATTGGAAACGCGAAGGTCGGCAACCAGACTGGGCCGTTCGTCGCGTTCTGACGACTGAGCGCCCAACTGAGACAGGAGGCGTTGCACTGGCGCAGCACCTCCTTACGCCATTTCCGATTTTTCATTCAGACTTTTCCGGCAATCCCAATAACGCCCCGCTGGCACCATGCTCCGACCTGTTTTCGTGGAGCAATGTGATGAATTTTGTGAAGGTCGCACTGGCCGCTGCGGCACTGTTTCCGCTCGCGTCTTATGCGGCGTTGGGCGGTGCGCCCAATGCAGGGGCGACGCCGCAACCGTTGCTCCGCGCGGCGAGCTCTAACGCTGCTTCCGCTTCCATGCCTTATACCGTGCGCCCGTCGCGTGACCCCAATGGTGTGACGGTGCGCGAATACGTGCTGCCGTCGAACGTCGTGTTTGCGGTCACGTGGGACGGCCCGGTGCGGCCGGATATGAGCGCGTTGCTCGGCAGCTATTTCCCCAGCGCGGTTGCCGCCAGTGCAGTGCGGGCTCGCGGCACGGGTCCGTTGATCGAGCGCAATGGCGACTTCCAGATCGAGTCGGCAGGCGCGCCGGGACACGCGTCCGGCAAGGCATTCCTGCCGCGCCTCGTCCCCGCCAATGTTCGCGTGGAAGATCTGCAATGAAGCGGCGGGTCGAGCCACGAATCACAAGAAACATGAAAACACTCAACCAATCCCTTTGTTTCGCCATCCTGACTTCCAGTGTCGTTCTGTCCGCCTGTGGCGGTGGCGGTGGCGGCGACAGCAGTGACCCGAATGCGATGCAGGACAAGGGCAACCCGGCGCCGGTCTCGCCGACGCCGGGCCCTGCTCCGTCGCCTGCACAAAATCCGGCGCCGACGCCAAGTCCCGCGCCTTCGCCGAGCTCCGCTTCGAGCCCAACGCCCACGCAGACTCCAAGCCCGGCACCGACGCCCGCGCCGAAGCCCACTCCGATGCCGCGTCCGACTCCGACTCCGACTCCGACTCCAACACCGACTCCAACACCGACTCCAACACCGACACCGACACCGACACCGACGCCGACACCGACGCCGACGCCGACACCAACTGCGACTCCAACACCAACACCGACACCAACTCCGACACCATCGCCATCGCCAACGCCATCGGCCGACGTCAACACCGTCCCGATCACCGTCGAACGATGGACGGGAAATTACGCCAACCAGCCCTACGTAACCGTCACCATCTGCATCCCTGGTGTGCAGGGCGCGAGCCAATGCGCAACGATCGACCACATGCTGGTCGACACCGGTTCAGCAGGCGTGCGTGTGCTGGCGAGCGCGTTGGGCCCGGCGCTCTCGGGTCGTTTGCCCGCGCAAACCGGCGCCACCGACGATCCCACCAGCGCAGCCCCGATTGCCCAATGCGCGCAGTTTGCGTCAGGTTATGCGTGGGGGCCGATCAGGCGCGCCGACGTAACGATCGGCGCCAAGGCAGCAGGCAACCTGCCGATCCAGGTGATCGGCGACAGCGCGTATGCCACGCCCGCGGATTGCGCATCAGTGGGGCTCGGGAACATCGGCACGGTGACCGATCTCGGCGCCAATGGCGTGGTCGGCATCAGTTCCGCGGTACGCGACTTTCCGCTCGCGGCCCAATATGCCTTGTCGGCCACTTACTACTACTGTCCGTCCACGGGTTCGTGCAAAGGCACACGCGTGCCGCTCGACACGCAGGTCATGAATCCCGTCGCCAACTTCACTTCGGACAACAACGGCACGATCATCCGTCTGCCTGCCCTGCCTGCGGGCGGCCAGCCAAGCGCCACCGGCGAACTGGTGTTCGGCATTGGCACGCAACAGAACAACAGGCTGTCGTCGAATGCCAATATCATTGCGCTCGACGGCAACGGCTTCTTCACGACGGCGTACAAGGGCTCGCTGTTCGGAAGGGGGGTGATGGATAGCGGGTCGAACACGAACACTTTCCAGGATCGCTCGATCCCGTTCGACTCGTGGGGACGTTACACGCCGTCGACCGCACTCAGCCTGTCCGCCATACTCAAACCCAACAGCGGAGCGGCGGCGTCCGCAACCGTACCGTTCCAGGTAGCCAATACGGCGAACCTGATGAACGGCCAATACGCAGCGCATGACGATCTGGCCGTCTATACGTCGCTTTCCAGTTACTTTATCTGGGGCCTGCCGTTCTTCTTCGGCCGCGACGTCTACACCGCTTTGAACGGCGCCCAGGTCGGCGCGCAGACTGGCCCCTTCGTCGCGTTCTGAACTCGGCGATCTAATCGATAAGGCCGGCGCCCCGCAAATCGCCGGCCTTCTTTCATACCGCGGTCTCCGAAACGCCGCGCTACTAGTCCAACTCTCTCAACACCTCGGCCACCGCCCCACAGGATCTCCCCGATCTGCGCCTCCTCGACGATCAACGGCGGCGAGAACGCCAGGATATCGCCCGTATAGCGCGACGGCGCATGCACAAAGGCGCGGCGCAGATGCACCGTCGACGCCCGTTGGCGGATACGCACGCTTCGTTGCGGCGCGGCGCGCACCTGAACGAGGCGCATGGTTCGATCCTGCACCAATTTCGCGCCGCACTCCGCATGAACCGGCCAGCCGGTAGCCGCGATGCAGCATGCCATGCACGACCTTCGAGTCGAATTTACTGCATGGCATGTGGCTTGCAGTACACAAGCGGCAAGTCATGCGGGATAAGCCCTGCTGGCTGAAATCGACGCCCATAAACAGTCACCATCAATGGCAAGGGGATATACATGAAACGTCGCAGTCTGTTGAAGTTCGGCTCCATGTCGGGCGCGCTGGCGCTTGCTGGTCAGGTTCCGTTCGCCCATGCGCAGTCGGGCAGCGGCCCGATCAAGGTAGGTATCCTGCATTCGCTGTCGGGCACGATGGCGATCTCGGAGACTTCCCTCAAAGACACCGCGTTGATGACCATTGCGGACATCAACAAGAACGGCGGCGTGATGGGCCGTCAACTGGAGCCGGTGGTGGTCGACCCGGCATCGAACTGGCCGCTCTTCGCCGAGAAAGCGCGTCAGCTGATCACGCAGGACAAGTGCGCCGTGGTGTTCGGCTGCTGGACCTCGGTGTCGCGCAAATCGGTGCTGCCGGTGTTCGAGGAACTGAACGGCCTGCTGTTCTACCCGGTGCAGTACGAAGGCGAAGAAATGTCGCGCAACGTGTTCTACACGGGCGCAGCGCCGAATCAGCAGGCGATTCCGGCGACCGAATACCTGATGAGCGCGGAAGGCGGCGGCGCCAAGCGCTTCTTCCTGCTGGGCACCGACTATGTGTACCCCCGCACGACCAACAAGATCCTGCGCGCGTTCCTCAAGTCGAAGGGCGTCCAGGAAGCCGACATTCAGGAGGTCTACACGCCGTTCGGCCATAGCGACTACCAGACCATCGTCGCGAACATCAAGACTTTCTCGCAAGGCGGCAAGACCGCGGTGATCTCGACCGTGAACGGCGACTCGAACGTGCCGTTCTATAAGGAACTCGGCAACCAGGGGCTGAAGGCGTCGGACGTGCCGGTGGTCGCCTTCTCGGTCGGCGAGGAAGAGTTGCGCGGTATCGATACGAAGCCGCTGGTCGGCAACCTCGCGGCGTGGAATTACTTCATGTCGCTGCGCAACCCGGCCAACGAAAAGTTCAAGAAGCAATGGGCCGCATGGGTCGCGCAGAACAACCTGCCGGGTGGCACCAAGCGCGTGACCAACGACCCGATGGAAGCGACCTTCGTCGGCATCCATATGTGGAAGCAGGCAGTCGAGAAGGCCAAGAGCACCGAAGTCGACAAGGTGCGCGTGGCGATGGTCGGCCAGACGTTCGCCGCGCCGTCGGGCTTCACGCTCGAAATGGACGGCAATCACCACCTGCACAAGCCGGTGATGATCGGCGAAGTGCGCGCCGACGGCCAGTTCAACGTGGTGTGGCGGACCAAGACCGCGATTCGCGCGCAGCCGTGGAGCCCGTTCATTGCCGGCAATTCGAGCAAGCCGGACGTGGTCAGCTCGATCCCGGCGTTCCTGAAGCGTTCGCGCGTCGCCTGACAGGAAGGCGTGCCGTGACGGCGACGTCGGCCGGCATGGCACGCCGATGCAATCCCGCGACAGGCGCGCCGACCGCGCCTGCGTTCGTGCCGTGATCCGCCGTCCCGACGGCACGACTTTCGCGCGCGGCAATTCGACGGCGCAGCTGCGGCGCTTGCCCACATGCCGCGCCGCTCCGCCGGTTTTTCTTCAAAGGCCACCATGGCGTTCTCATTTCTCAGGTCCACACGAACACTGGCGCAAAAACTGTCGCTGCGGCTCGCGCAGCGCGGCGTGACCGGTGTCGCGCTCGTGCTCCTCGCGGGCGCACCGCTGAGCGCTTTCGCGCTGACGCAAGCCGATGTGGCGCCGCTTGCCGGCGACGACTTCGACGCGAAATCCGCCGCCATCGACAAACTGATCGCCAATCACGACAAAGAGTCGATGGCGGTGCTCAAGGCGCTGTCCGACGACAGCGCGCTCGCCACCGATTCGGGCGCCGTGCTGCTGCAGGACGGCGACACCGCGAAGGACGCGGTCACCGGCAAGACCGTCGCCGCGGGCGATGCCCAGCCGGTCACGCTGAACAATCTGCTGCGCTCGAAAGTGGCCGGCGCGCTGTCGGGCCTGCAACTTGATTCGCCGGACAAGGCGACACGTGAAGCCGCGATCACCGCGCTGCTGCAGAACCCGGATCCGTCGATCAAACCGCTCGTCGACGCAGCTCGCGCAAAGGAAACCGATCCCGCGCTGAAGAAGCGCCTCGATACTTTGTGGGCGATGACCGCGCTGCACGACGCCGACCCCGGCAGGCGCCTCGAAGCCGTGCAACTGGTCGCCGCGCGCCACGACCTCGACATGAACGAGCTGCTGCGGCCGATCGTCGCGAAGAAGCCGGACGGCACCTTCGTGGAAGCCGACGACCGCGTGCGCGCCGCCGCGCAAAGCGGCATCGACGAACTCGACGCGATCCAGCGCCGCAGCCAGATCGCCGGCACGCTGTTCGCGGGCCTCTCGCTTGGCAGCGTGCTGCTGCTCGCCGCGCTGGGCCTTGCCATCACCTATGGGTTGATCGGCGTGATCAACATGGCGCACGGCGAATTCCTGATGATCGGCGCGTACGCGACCTATGTGGTGCAGAACCTCTTTCAGCGCTTCGCGCCCGGCGCGTTCGACTGGTATCCGCTGCTCGCCATTCCGGCCTCGTTCGTCGCCGCGGGGCTGGTGGGCATCGTGCTCGAACGGCTAGTGCTGAAGCATCTGTACGGCCGCCCGCTCGAAACGCTGCTGACCACCTTCGGCGTCAGCCTGATCCTGATTCAGGCGACGCGCATGCTGTTCGGCGCGCAGAACGTGCAGGTGATCAACCCGGCGTGGATGAGCGGCGGCGTCACCGTGCTGCCCAATCTGATCCTGCCGTACAACCGGCTGGCGATCCTCGCGTTCTCGCTGATCGTGGTCGGCATCGCGTGGGCCGTGCTCACCAAGACGCGGCTCGGCCTGTTCGTGCGCGCCGTCACGCAGAACCGGCGTATGGCGGCCTGTGTCGGCGTGAAGACCGCGCGGGTCGATTCGTATGCGTTCGCGTTCGGCGCGGGCATCGCCGGTCTGGGCGGCTGTGCGCTCTCGCAGATCGGCAACGTCGGACCGGACCTCGGCCAGAGCTACATCATCGATTCGTTCATGGCAGTGGTGCTAGGTGGCGTCGGCCAGTTGGCCGGCACGGTGATCGGCGGCTTCGGCCTCGGACTCATCAGCAAGGCGATCGAACCGTTCTGGGGCGCGGTGCTCGCGAAGATCGCCGTGCTCGTGCTGATCGTGTTGTTCATCCAGAAGCGTCCGCAGGGCATGTTCGCCCTCAAGGGCCGTAGCGCGGAGGCATGAGATGACATCTGCAACTTCATCGGCTCACGTCGGCGCAAGCGGCGGCGGCGCGCTCGCCGGACGCGAAGCGCAAGCGGGTTTCGCGCTCGGCCTGCCGCCGCGTCCCGCGCTGCTGTCACGGCGCGCGTGGCTTGCGCTGATCGCGTTGATCATCGTCTTCGGGCTCGGCGTGCCGTTCGCCACGCTGGTGGTGCCGGAGACGAGCGCGCTGCATCTGTCCGCGTACGCAATGACGATCACCGGCAAGTTCATGTGCTACGCGATCGCGGCATTGGCGCTTGATCTCGTGTGGGGCTATTGCGGCATTCTTAGCCTGGGGCACGCGCTGTTCTTCGCGCTCGGCGGCTACGCGATTGGTATGTATCTGATGCGCTCGATCGGCCACGAAGGCAAATACGGCAGCGACCTGCCCGACTTCATGGTGTTTCTCGACTGGCATCAGTTGCCCTGGTACTGGCAAGGCACGCAGCATCTCGGCTACGCGCTGCTGCTGGTGGTGCTGGTGCCGGCGGTGGTCGCGTGGGTGTTCGGCTTCTTCACGTTCCGCTCGCGGGTGAAGGGCGTGTATCTGTCGATCATCACGCAGGCCATGACCTTCGCCGCGATGCTGCTGTTCTATCGCAACGAGACGGGCTTCGGCGGCAATAACGGCTTTACCGACTTCAAGCGCATTGGCGGCTTTCCGATCACGCATCCAGGCACGCGCACCGCGCTGCTGCTGATCACGTTCGCTGTGCTGATCCTCGCGTTCCTCGGCGCGCGCGCCATCGTCACCTCGAAGCTCGGCCGCGTGGTAACCGCGGTGCGCGACGGCGAAACGCGCCTGATGTTCCTCGGCTATAGCCCGCTTGCCTACAAGCTGTTCGTGTGGACCGTGTCCGCCGTGTTGTGCGGCATCGCCGGTGCGCTGTACGTGCCGCAGGTCGGCATCATCAACCCGGGCGAGATGTCGCCGGGCAACTCGATCGAAATGGCGATCTGGGTCGCCGTGGGTGGACGCGGCACGCTGATCGGCCCGATCATCGGCGCCTTCGCCGTGAATGGCGCGAAGAGCTTCTTTACGGCGAACTTCCCTGAATACTGGCTGTTCTTTCTCGGTCTGATTTTCGTGCTGGTCCCGCTGTTCCTGCCGAACGGCATCATGGGGCTGATCGAACTCGTGACGCGCAAAAGGAACCGCTCATGAACGAAAACCCGATGGTTCCTGATCTGGCGTTACCGGAAGATCCCGCTGAAACCTCGTTGAGCGGTGTGGCGAGCATGGGCCGCGCGGTCGTGCCCGGCGAGATCGACGTGTCGCACGGCACGATCCTGTATCTCGAAGACGTGACCGTGAGCTTCGACGGTTTTCGTGCATTGAACGCGTTGACGCTGACGATCGACGCCGGCGAATTGCGCTGCATCATCGGTCCGAACGGCGCCGGCAAAACGACCATGATGGACGTCATCACCGGCAAGACCGAGCCGGATTCCGGCAAGGTGTTTCTCGGCCAGTCGATTGATCTGACGCGCATGAACGAGCCGTCCATCGCGCGTGCGGGCATTGGCCGGAAATTTCAGAAGCCCACGGTGTTCGAACAGCATCCCGTGTGGGAAAACCTCGAACTGGCGATGAAGGCCGACAAGGGTTGGTGGGCGTCGCTACGCGCGCGGCTCGACCGCGAGGCACAGGCGCGCATCGAAGAGACGCTGGCGTTGATCGGCCTCGAGAGCGAGGCGCGGCGTCTTGCCGGCGAACTGTCGCACGGCCAGAAGCAACGGCTCGAAATCGGCATGCTGCTGATGCAGCAACCGGCGCTGCTCCTGCTCGACGAGCCGGCCGCCGGCATGACCGACGACGAAACCATGCAGTTGGCCGAATTGCTCAATCATCTGCGCGGCACCTGTTCGATGATGGTCGTCGAGCACGATATGGAGTTCGTGGCGGCGCTATCAGGCTCGACCGGCAAGGTGACGGTGATGGCCGAAGGGCGTGTGCTCGCCCACGGCACGCTCGACGAAGTGAAGCGCGACGAGACGGTCATCGAGTCTTATCTGGGCCGGTGAAGCGGGTCTCGCAAACGGGACGGTGAAACAAAGGGTCGAACGCACATGCTAGAAGTAGAAAACCTGAACCAGTACTACGGCGGCAGCCACATCCTGCGCGATGTGAAACTCACCGTGCCCGACGGCAAACTCACTGTCCTGCTCGGCCGCAACGGCGTGGGCAAAACCACGCTGCTGCGCTGCCTGATGGGTGTCGTGCAGACGAAAAGCGGCTCGATCGCCTGGCGCGGCGCGCCGATCACCAAACTGCCGACCTACTCGCGCGTGGAAAAAGGCCTCGCTTATGTGCCGCAAGGCCGCGATATCTTTCCGCGGCTGACCGTCGAGGAAAATCTGCTGGTGGGCGCCGCCAGCAAGAAGGCGCCCAAGAAGATCCCGGATCGTATCTACGAACTGTTCCCGGTGTTAAAGGATATGCGCAGCCGGCGCGGCGGCGATCTCTCCGGCGGGCAGCAGCAACAGCTCGCCATTGGCCGCGCGTTGATGAGCGATCCCCAACTGTTGATTCTCGACGAGCCCACCGAGGGCATTCAGCCTTCGATCATTCAGGATATCGGCCGCACGCTGCGTCAACTGGTGGAGGAAATGGGCATGACGGTGCTGCTCGTCGAGCAGTATTACGACTTCGCCAAAGAGATCGCGGATCGGTATTGGGTGATGAGCCGCGGCGAGATCATCGCGGGCGGAGAAGGCGCCAATATGGATGCCGATGGCGTGCGCACGCTGATCGCCGTGTGAGCGGCGTCACGCACCGCGCGTGCTATTCTCGACGCATCCTGTGGCAGCGCGGTTGAGCGCTGTCTGACGTGCGCAGGCACGCTTTGCTGTTCTCCGTCTGGTCGCATTTCATTCGCATGTCGCTTCACGAAAATCACGCTACCCTCGCTACCGCGCAAGCCGGCGCGCATTCGCAATGGCGCGCGCGCCTTGAACTCGGTTTTGTCAGGGATGGTGAGCGGACTACGCTCAAGCATCGGCTGCACGATGGGCCTTTGCGGGTTCAAAGGCCGCTCTATCCGGAAGGATATGGCGTTTGTCATGCGGTGATCGTGCATCCGCCTGGTGGGATCGCGGGCGGTGATGAGCTCGCTATTGATGTTGCGGTTGGCGACGCAGCGCATGCTGTCATTACCACGCCTGGGGCGACCAAGTGGTACAAGTCCAATGGGCGTGAAGCGCGGCAGCGTATCGATGTGCGTGTCGGCGCGCGGGCCAAGCTCGACTGGCTGCCGCAGAACAATATCGTTTTCGATCATGCGAATGCCAGTCTGGATTTTTCGTTGACGCTCGGTGAGGGTGCCACGGCTTTGGGATGGGATGCAACTCAACTCGGACGGCAGGCTGCCGGTGAGCGGTGGTCGCAAGGGAGCTTGCGTTCGCTGTCGCGGATCGTTGGCGCTAACGGCGAGTTGCTTTGGCTCGAGCGGGCCAGCCTCTCGGCGAATGACTCGCTGCGCGATGCGGCTCAGGGGCTCGCCGGATTTCCTGCTTATGGAACGCTTTGGGCGGTCGGCGCGGCTTGCGATGATGCGCTCGCTGAAGCGCTTACCGCTCAGTTGTCGTTTGATGGGTCGATTAGAGGTGCGGCTTCTTGTGTGACCTCAGGGGTGGTGATCGTGCGCGCTGTCTCGCGGTCTATGGAGACGCTGCAGCAGGCTTTGACTCAGTGCTGGCTTCAGTTGCGGCCGGTTGTGCATGGGGTTGGGGCTGTGCCTTTGCGGATTTGGGCGACTTGAATTTGGTGGGGTTTTTTGGTTTTTTGGCCTTTCCTTGATTTCTTAGTGGTCCATTAGCGTTGCCCCTGTGCGGGGCGGCACTCACTTTCTTTGCCGCCGCAAAGAAAGTAAGCAAAGAAAGCGGCTTTGAACCGCCAGCTTATAAGCGGGTCCCTCGCGCAGCCTCGGTAGTGGTGCATCTGGAATCTGGGTTCTCGCACATTCCCCGTCTGTGACACAGCAGTCATTCTTCCGGCGGCGCTGCGCGCGCCGTCGCGGTATTCGTGGATGCTTTCCTGCGGAAAGTGACCGCCCTCCTTTCACCGTCGTAAGACGCGTCGCGCACCAATTTGGCGCGTCGCGCCGCGTCAATTATGTGCGCCCGTTATTCCGTCGGCCGTCAGCCCATGCTGCACCGCCATGGCACATACCTTGCATCAAAATCCCCCACGATGCTGCCGCGCCCTGACGGCAGCCGACCGGCTCGTTGCCACCTCCGCTCACAGAACATGACACGATCGACTCTCCGCCCCGCGCGTCGCGCCTGGCTCGCCGCATTGTTGCTCTCGCCCGTCCTCGCCATCCATGCGCCCGCCGCTCACGCGGACACCCTCGATAACATTGCCAAGGCCGGCGTGCTGAAAGTCGCCGTGCCGGAAGACTATCCGCCGTTTGGTTCGGTCGGCGCGGACATGAAGCCGCAAGGCTACGATATCGACACGGCCGCCCTGCTCGCGAAGTCGATGAACGTGAAGCTCGAACTCGTGCCGGTCAATAGCGCCAACCGTATTCCGTATCTGCAAACAGGCAAGGTCGATCTGGTGATCTCGTCGCTCGGCAAAACGCCGGATCGCGAGAAGGTGATCGATTTTTCGACGGCCTATGCGCCGTACTACCAAGGCGTGTTCGGTCCGGCCGACATCAAGGTCAGCGGCCCCGCCGACCTGACCGGCAAGACAGTCGGCGCAACCCGCGGTGCGCTGGAAGAGATCGGTCTCACGCAAATGGCCCCGAACGCGACCATCAAGCGCTTCGAGGACAACAACGCAACGATCGCCGCGTTCCTCTCGGGCCAGGTGCAGTTGATCGCCGCGGGCAACATCGTCGCGGCCGCGATCCTCGCGAAGAATCCGCCGCGCCGCCCGGAACCGAAGTTCGTCATCAAGAATTCGCCGTGCTTCGTCGGCATGAACAAGAACGAGCCGCGCCTGCAGCAGAAAGTGAACGCGGCCATCGCACAGGCGAAGCAGGATGGCACGCTCAACACGATGTCGAAGAAGTGGTTCAGCGCGCCGCTGCCGGCCGATCTGTAAGCGTGCCGTTAGGCGAAATTGATACCGTGACCGGCTTATCCGGCATTGCACTCGTCATGGACGCATCCCGTGCCTCGCACCTGATCGCGGCCATGACGCGCAGCGCCTATCATTGTCGCAGCCGGTCCCGACCAGGACCGCCGCCACAACCGTTGCAACCCTACGCACACATTCGATGAAGCTGACACCTCGCGAGAAGGACAAGCTGCTGATCTTCACCGCCGCGCTGCTTGCCGAACGGCGCCGCGCACGCGGCCTCAAACTGAACTACCCGGAAGCGATCGCCTTCATCACCGCCGCGCTGATGGAAGCGGCGCGCGACGGCAAGACCGTCGCCGAAGTGATGCACTACGGCACCACGCTGCTCACCCGTGACGACGTCATGGAAGGCGTGCCCGAGATGATCCCCGACATCCAGGTCGAAGCCACATTCCCCGACGGCACCAAGCTCGTCACCGTTCACCACCCGATTCCTTAAACACGCAAGGCAGCCCAGATGATTCCCGGCGAACTCCTCATCGACGACGGCGAACACGAGCTCAACGCGGGCCGCGCGACCGTCACGGTGGTCGTGTCGAATACCGGCGACCGTCCGGTGCAGATCGGCTCGCACTATCATTTCTACGAAGTGAACGACGCACTCGCGTTCGATCGCGAAACTGCGCGCGGCTTCCGGCTGAACATCGCGGCGGGCACCGCCGTGCGCTTCGAGCCCGGTCAGGAGCGCACCGTCGAACTGGTCGAACTGGCGGGCGATCGCGTCGTCTACGGCTTCAACGGCAAGGTGATGGGCAAGCTGTGATGCGCCACGCGCGCTCCTTCGCCTGAACCGCCCTGCACATTTCCGGACCCACACCATGACCTTACGCATTGGCCGCCGCGCATACGCGGAAATGTTCGGCCCCACCACCGGCGACCGCGTACGCCTCGCCGACACCGAGTTGCTGATCGAAGTCGAGCGCGACTTCACCACCTACGGCGAAGAAGTGAAATTCGGCGGCGGCAAAGTGATTCGCGACGGCATGGGCCAGTCGCAACGCGTGCATGCCGACGTGGTCGATACCGTCGTGACGAATGCGGTGATTCTCGATCACTGGGGCATCGTCAAGGCCGACATCGGCATCAAGAACGGCCGCATCGCCGCGATCGGCAAAGCGGGCAATCCCGACATTCAGCCGAACGTGACGATCGCGATCGGCGCGTCCACCGAGGTGATCGCGGGCGAAGGCCTGATCGTGACGGCGGGCGGCATCGATACGCACATTCACTTCATCAGCCCGCAGCAGATCGAAGAAGCGCTTGCGAGCGGCGTGACCACGATGCTCGGCGGCGGCACGGGTCCGGCCACGGGTACGAACGCGACCACCTGCACGCCGGGTCCGTGGCATCTCGAACGCATGCTGCAAGCGGCCGACGGTTATCCGATGAACCTCGGCTTTCTCGGCAAAGGCAACGTGAGCCAGCCGCAACCGGCGCTCGAACAGATCGCCGCGGGCGCGATCGGCCTGAAGCTGCACGAGGACTGGGGCACGACGCCTGCCGCGATCGACAACTGCCTCTCCGTTGCGGACGACACCGACACGCAGGTCGCGATTCACACGGACACGCTGAACGAAGCGGGTTTCGTCGAAGCGACCGTGGCCGCGTTCAAGGGCCGCACGATCCACACCTATCACACGGAAGGCGCGGGCGGCGGCCACGCACCGGACATCATCAAGGTATGCGGCGAAGCGAACGTGCTGCCCTCCTCGACCAATCCGACGCGCCCGTACACCGTCAATACGCTCGAAGAGCATCTCGACATGCTGATGGTGTGCCACCACCTGGATCCGTCGATTGCGGAAGACATCGCCTTTGCGGAGTCGCGCATTCGCCGCGAGACCATCGCGGCCGAAGATATCCTGCACGATCTCGGCGCGCTGTCCATGCTGTCGTCGGATTCGCAGGCCATGGGCCGGGTGGGCGAAGTGATCATTCGCACGTGGCAGACCGCGCACAAGATGAAAGTGCAACGCGGCGCGCTGCCCGAAGACAACGCGCGGCACGACAACTTCCGCGCCAAGCGCTACGTCGCCAAGTACACGATCAACCCGGCGATCACGCACGGCATCGCGCATGAAGTCGGCTCGATCGAGCCGGGTAAATGGGCCGACCTGGTGTTCTGGGAGCCGGCGTTTTTCGGCATCAAGCCGTCGCTGATTCTCAAGGGCGGCATGATCGCGATGGCGCAGATGGGCGACCCGAACGCGTCGATCCCCACACCGCAGCCGGTGCACTATCGCGAGATGTTCGCGACGCGCGGCGGCGCATTGGGCCGCACGTCGCTCACCTTCGTCTCGCAGATGGCCGCGGACGCCGGCGTCGCCGAACGCTATGGTCTGAACAAGCGTATCGTTGCGGTCAAGAACTGCCGCAACATTTCGAAGGCAGACATGATCCACAACGCGTGGCGTCCGGCGATCAGCGTCGATCCGGAAACCTATCAGGTGATCGCCGACGGTCAGTTGCTGACCTGCGAACCGGCCACCGTGCTGCCGATGGCGCAACGCTACTTCCTGTTCTGACCATGCGTACCATCGACAAACTGATTGCGCCGCATCTGAAGCTCGCTCCCGTGCTGGTGAAGCGCGCGCCGACCTTGACGCTGGCGTTCGACGACCGGCGCAAGAGCCGGCTCGCGGCCACGCTCGACAGCGGCGAAGAAGTCGCGCTGGTGTTGCCGCGCGGCACCGTGCTGCGAGACGGCGACGTGCTGATCGCCGACGACGGCGGCCTCGTGCGCGTCGTCGCGGCACCTGAAACGGTCCTCTACGTGCGCGCGAAAGATGCGCTGACTCTGACTCGCGCCGCCTATCACCTCGGCAATCGCCACACGCCGGTGGAAGTCGGCGCGGACTATCTGAAGCTCGAATACGATCCGGTGCTGGCCGATATGCTCAAGCGCATCGGCGCAACAGTCGATCAGGTTTCGATGCCGTTCCAGCCGGAATCCGGCGCGTATGGCGGCGGCCATAAACACGGTCACGACGAGACCTTCGCCGAAGACTACGCGCTCGCGCAGCAGGTGTTCGGCGAGCATCATGGGCATGAGGATTCGCATGAGCATTCGCATGACCATGAGCATGGGCATAGTCACGCGGCGCATGAGCATTCGCATTCGCATGCGCACGATCACGGCCATGACCATGCGCACGATCATGACCACGATCACGGCGATCACGTTCACGACGAATCGTGCGGCCACGGACATCACCATCATCATGCGCATCGCTGAACTGACGGCGCTGCTGCATCTGGCGTCGCCGGCGTTGCCGATCGGCGCATTCAGCTACTCGCAGGGTCTCGAAGCCGCCATCGAAGCGCAGTTGATCACCGATGCGGATTCCGCCCGCGAGTGGATCGCCAGCGGCTTGACCGACGTGCTCGCGCACGGCGAACTGCCGTTCCTCGCGCACCAGATGGAGCGCTGGCGCACGCATGACGCGGAAGGCTTGCGCGTTGCCAACAGCGAATTCCTCGCAAGCCGTGAATCCGCGGAATTGCGCCGCGAAACGGAACAGATGGGCTGGTCGTTGCGCCAGTTGTGCGCGTCGCTCGAATGGGGCGACGCTGACCGGCGCGCGACGCTCGCCTCGATGACACCGCTCGCGCAGCCCACCGCGTTCGCTTTCGCCGCTTACGCGCACGACGCAGCCGTCGACGCCGCCCTCGCCGCCTACGCCTTCAGCTGGGTCGAAAACCAGGCGGCCGCCGCATTGAAAGCCGTGCCGCTGGGACAGCTCGCCGGTCAACGCATCATCGTCGCGCTGCGCGAGCCAATCGACGCCGCCGTGACGCGCGCTCTCGCCACATCGCCCGAGAACATCAACACCTTCGCGCCGCAGCTCGGCATTCTGTCGGCGCGCCACGAGTCGCAGTATTCGCGACTCTTTCGCTCATAACACGATCCATCATGAACGCACCTCATCATTCCGCCCACTCGACCGTTCGCACGAAAAAGCTGCCGCCGCTGCGCGTGGGCGTCGGCGGTCCGGTCGGCTCGGGCAAGACCACGCTGCTCGAAATGCTCTGCAAGGCGATGCGCGAACAGTACGACCTGGTCGCCATCACCAACGACATCTATACGAAAGAGGACCAGCGTCTGCTGACCGTGGCCGGCGCGTTGCCCGCTGAGCGGATCATGGGCGTCGAGACCGGCGGCTGTCCGCATACGGCGATTCGCGAGGACGCCTCGATCAATCTCGAAGCTGTCGACCGTATGCTGACGCGCTTTCCGGATGCGGATATCGTGTTTATCGAATCGGGCGGCGACAACCTCGCGGCGACGTTCAGTCCGGAACTGTCGGACCTGACGATCTATGTGATCGACGTGGCCGGTGGCGAGAAGATTCCGCGCAAAGGCGGCCCTGGCATTACCAAGTCCGATCTGCTCGTGATCAACAAGACGGACCTCGCGCCGATGGTCGGCGCGAATCTCGAAGTAATGGCCTCGGACGCGAAGAAGATGCGCGGCGAGCGGCCCTTCGTGATGACCAATCTGAAGGCGCTCGACGGGTTGGATGAGGTGGTGAAGTTTATCGAGAAGAAGGGGTTGTTGAAGGTGTGAAGCTTCACTCGCCCGGATGGCATTCAAGCAGGAATGCCATCATTTCGGAGCCGTCCTTCGATAGATAAAAACGCACCATCTTTTCGTTGAAGTCGGCCGCGCGTTGCGCGGGGACACTGATCGCGTCGATACCGTTCGCCATCAGCACGCCGTTCATCATGAAGCGTGAGGTGCGTTTGTTGCCGTCGAAGAAGAACTGCTGCAACGCGCCGAAGAGGAAAAAAGCGCAACCGCGCTCGAAGGCGTTGGAGACTTGATCAGTCAGTGCACGCGTGCCCGCGGAAAAAACGCGGTTCAGTTCCGGCGCGCCCGGCAAAGTCGGCAATGGAGTATGGCGTCCTGCCTCGCCCAATGCGACGTCGGGCGTGTATCGCGTTTCCTCCCCCTCCCCGCGGAAGACGCCCCACTCGAGAGCCTCGTTACGCGCGACAAGGCGATGCAAGTCGCAGAACGTGGTCTTGTCGAGTGCAAACCGCCCGTTCTGCACGATCGCGAGCAGGTGCTTTGAACTCTCCGCGAGGTTCAGAACCTGCTCCTGATCAGAAATCTTCCGGCCACCGACAGTAATGCCGTCAAGCAGCGTCTTGACCTCTGGAAACGTAAAAGGATTGCCTTCGAGCACACTCGCATCCCACACGAATTCCGGCAGCATTCGATGAAAACGGAAGCAGACCCGTTTGATCGAATGAGTCGGAATGTCTTGCGGAATCGCGGTGCGGTCCCATTGAAAACCGAGGTCGGTGAAAAGCGTCATTGCAGGCGGTGATAAAGCGTTTGAGTCACAGGGCTGGAAACAGACCGGCCCGACCTTCGGAGAATATATTATTTATCGACGCTCGAAGCGATAAACCCAGCGCCGCGTTTCACGGTCGGCCTTCCTCACTCCACTTCCGGCAACAACGCCATCAACACATCCACGGTTCGCGCGGTCGCGCCGCGATGGCGCGCGGCGAACGCCGAGGCCGCGCCGCCCATGGCCAGCCTTCTGGCCTTATCGCCGAACAACTCACGCAATGCCCGCGCCAGATCGGCCGGGTCCTGCACCTGTACGGCCGCGCCCGCCGCCACGGCATCGGCGGTGGCCTGCGTGAAGTTGAACACGTGCGGCCCAATCAGCACCGGCACGCCGACCGCGCACGCCTCGATCAGATTCTGCCCGCCCAACGGCAACAAACTGCCGCCGATGAACGCCAGATCCGAAGCGGCATAGTAAGCGCCCAATTCGCCCATCGAATCGCCGAGCAGCACGTTGACGCCCGCGGGCAAAGCCGCCACCCCGCCGCTCGCATGTGCCGCCGACGCCACCTTCGCATCCGGCGCCCACGCCGAACGCCGTTCGAGCCGCAGCCCGGCCTTCTCGACCAGCCCCGCGACTTCGTTGAAACGTTGCGGATGACGCGGCACCAGAATCAGTAGCGCCTCTTTCATGCCGAGCGCCGCGAACGCTTGCAGCACCAGTTCCTCTTCACCCTCGCGCGTGCTGGCCGCGACCCACACCGGACGCGCGCCGATCGCCGCACGCCACGCATGCCCGCGCGCCGCCAACTCCGGCGGCGTGGTCATGTCGAATTTCAGATTGCCAAGCACCGCTGCATTGCGCGCGCCGAGCGCGGTCAGCCGCTCGGCATCCGACGGACTTTGCGCCAGCACGCGTGCAAAGCCGCCGAACACGTCTTTGGTCGCATTGCCGAACTTGGCCGCGCGTTTGTACGAACGCGCCGACATTCGCGCGTTGGTCAGCACCAATGGCACGTCCGCGCGACGGCATTCGTCGATCAGCGTGGGCCACACTTCGGTTTCCATCACCAGACCGAGCGACGGCCGCCACGTCCGCAAAAACCGCCGCACCGCGTGTGGCATGTCGTACGGCAGATAGCTGCGCAAAACACGGTCGCCGAAAATCTGCTCGCCGGTGGCGCGCCCGCTCGGCGTCATATGGGTCAACAGAATGCGGGCGTCGGGACGCGCCTTCATCAGCGCGTCGATCAGCGGTTGCGCGGCGCGCGTCTCGCCCACCGACACCGCGTGCACCCAGATCAACGGCGCGTTGTCCTCAGGCAGCCGGCCGCGCGAATAGCCGAAACGCTCGCCGATATGCTCGCGATAGCCACGTTCCTTGCGCGAGCGGATCAACAGACGCAACACCGCCAGCGGCGCGATGATCCACCAGAGTGCTTGATAGATCGCCCTCAGCATTGGCACTCCGCCAGTCTGAAAGCGCGAGCCGGCGCGCTGAGCGAAACCGGCGATCGGGAAACCCGCAACTGGACCGCGGCGCTCAAACCAGCGCCCTGCCCTTGAGGCGTTCGAGAATCCCGAGCGGCGCGCATTCGGGCTGCGCCATTGCCTTGACCGGCAGGAAGAAGGTCTGCTCCAGCATGAACTGGCCGGACATCACCGCGTGTGAAGTCTGATCCGAGAAACACACCCACACGCTGCCGGGTGGAAACGGCATGGTTTCCTGCGGGCTCGACTTCTGATACTCGAGATCGGCTTTCATGCCGTCGTGCAGATTCAGCATCAGATGGTCGTACTCGCTGCGCGGCGATTTGGTCACGTGCAGCAGGTTCAGCAGCCATGCCGAGCCCGGCATCTGCGGTTTGATGCGCGGCAGGAAGCGTTTGGCCATGTCCTCGAACGGTTCGCCGACTCGCCACACGCGCGGCGCGCCATGCGGATTGACGTTGGTGAACACGCGCAAAATGCGCTCGCCGTAGTTCGGCCGCGAAGGAAAGGCGTCCACATGCAGACGGCTGTCGTCTTTGCGCCATGAGGTCTCGCGCGTTTCCACCTGATGCAGCCGCAGGCTGGTCGGCGCCACGCGCAGTCTGCCGTTGTATTCGGGAAAGAGCCCGTCGACCAGCGTGCGCGCGTTGGCCTGATAACGCGCGATCAACGCGCGGACCGCCGATTGCGTAACGGCGTCGCCGGCCACGCCGTGCAACGCGCCGCCATTCGGTTCGAGGCTGATGTTCTTGCGGTTCGGGTCGGCGAGCGCGGGGTCGAGCAGCGCCTGCTCGCCGCCTTCGATCGCGAAGCGCAGATTCGGGAAATACAGCACTTTGCCGCGTTCGACGCCGGCGAGCAGCGTCTCGCGCGGCACGGACAGATTGCGTCCGTGCCAGTCGGCGTTCGCTACTTCGATGATCTGGGTTTCGTTCATGGTCGCCCTTGAAAACGGTTGGAGCGCAAGGCGAAGCGCCCCGGACGTGTTACAGCAGGCCGAAGCCCGCGAGTGCCGACTTCACCTGTTGCAGCGTGGGCGGCTGTCCGGCCGTGCCGAGATTGACGACGTTCGGCGACCAGTAGCCGCCGGTGCGCCACGCGGTGGCGAAATTGTACAACTCGATGGTCGGGCGCTTCAGCGCCGCGGCGATGTGAACGAGACCTGTGTCAACTCCGACCGTCGCGGCCGCGCCTTCGATCAGGCCGACCACCGCCGGCAACGAGAGCTTCGGCGGCACGATGGCCGCGGCGCCGAATTCTTTGGCGAGGCGCTCACTGGTGGCGCGCTCCTCCTCACTGCCCCACGGCAGCACGATCGACGCGCCGCGCCGCACCAGCGACTGCCCCAGTTCGATCCATGCGGTATCCGGCCATTGCTTGTCGGCGCGCGAGGTAGCGTGCACGAACACGACGTACGGCACCGGCAGGTTCAGGTTCGCTTCAGACAACGCCAGCGCGGCCCGGCCCGTATCGAGGCCGAAGTCGATGTCGTCGGTGGGTTGCGGCGCCGGGTCGTTCAGCGCCGCGGCCACCAGTTGGCGCGTGCGTTCCACCACATGCGTACGCGGCTCGATCGGCACGCGCTTGTCGTAGAAGAAGCGCACCGGCCATTCGAAGCCCGCGCCCTCGGTACGGTTCGCGAGGCCGACCAGCGGCCCGCGCGCCATGCTCGCGACCCACGCGGTCTTGATGAGCCCCTGGCAGTCGATCACAAGGTCGTAGTTTTCGGCGGCGAGCGCACGGCGGAAGGCGCCGATCTCGCGCCAGTTGTCGAGCGACAGAATGCGTTTGCGCCAGCGCCGCAGCGACACCGGAATGGCCCGCCGCACGCCGCTCACGAGTTGCACGAGCCCCACGAAGCTTTCTTCGACGAGCCAGTCGATCTGAGCCTCGGGATGGCGGCGTCGGATGTCGGCGATCACCGGCATATTGTGAACGACGTCGCCCAGTGACGACACCCTCACGATCAATATCTTTTGCACGCTCAAGAGTGGGAAAACCGGCTATCCGGCCCGAAGATGCGTTGAGAGAGCCCTCGAACCCGTCGCTGTGCGCCGGGCCCTCGAAGGAGGTGAGAAACTCGGCGTTTTCTCACGAGGACGGCAATTCTAGCGCGTTACATGTAAATCGCATGAAAAAACGCGGCGCGGTAAAAGAAACCCGCGCCGCGTTCGACGACAGCGCCGGCTCACTTCGAACCGCGCCGCCGCTTCAGCGTTTAGAACGGCAGCTTCGCGTCGGGCTTCTCCGCGAGGATCACGCGGCGGAAGTCTTCCTGAATGCGCTTGAGCGCCGCGTCGTTATCGGCTTCGAAACGCATCACCACGACCGGCGTGGTGTTCGACGAACGCGCGAGACCGAAGCCGTCCGGATACTCGACACGCAGGCCGTCGATCTTCACGACGTCGTCCGCGCCAGTGAATGTCGCGCTCTGCTGCAGGCGCGCGATCAGTTCGAAGTTTTCGCCTTCTTCGAGCTTCAGTTGCAGTTCCGGCGTGGAGTTCGAGTTCGGCAGCGAGTTCAGCAGCTTGCTCGGATCTTCCACACGCGTGAGGATTTCGAGCAGGCGCGCGCCCGTGTACAGGCCGTCGTCGAAACCGTACCAGCGGTCTTTGAAGAACACGTGGCCGCTCATTTCGCCGGCGAGCGGTGCGCCGGTTTCGCGCAGCTTCGCCTTGACGAGCGAGTGGCCGGTCTTCCACATGAGCGGCTCGCCGCCCTTGTCCTTCACCCACTTGGCGAGGTTGCGCGTGCACTTCACGTCGTAAATGATCTGCGCGCCCTTGTTGCGCGACAGCACTTCTTCCGCGAACAGCATGAGCTGACGGTCCGGATAGATGATCTGGCCGTCTTTGGTGACCACGCCCAGGCGGTCGCCGTCGCCGTCGAAAGCGAAACCGATTTCAGCGTCCGTTTCCTTCAGCGCGCGAATCACGTCCTGCAGGTTTTCCGGGTGAGCCGGGTCCGGGTGATGGTTCGGGAAATTGCCGTCGATCTCGGTGAACAGTTCGACCAGTTCGCAGCCGAGCTTCTTGAACAGCTTGGGCGCGAGGCCGCCGGCGACGCCGTTGCCGGTGTCGACCACGATCTTGATGGGACGCGCGAGCTTGATGTCGCTCGCGATGCGATCGAGATAGGCGTCGGCGATGTCGTACTCGGTGTACGTGCCGCTGCCTTCAGAGAAGTTCTCGTCGACGATGCGCTGATGCAGCGCGAGAATCTGCTCGCCGTAAATGGCCGCGCCGCGCAGGACCATCTTGAAGCCGTTGTAGTCCGGCGGATTATGACTACCCGTCACCACGATGCACGAATCGACGCGGCGCTCGCCGCCGTCGAGCTGCAAAGGCACGCTGGCCGCGAAATAACCGACCGGCGTGGGCACCATGCCCACGTTGACCACGTCGATGCCGGCCGCACGCAGACCGTCCGACAGGGCCTGGATCAGTTCGGGACCCGACAGGCGGCCGTCGCGCGCGACCACCACGGCGTCGCCGCCTCGCGCCCGCACTTCGCTGCCGAACGCGCGGCCGATCGAACGCGCTGCGTCGGCGTCGAGCGTCTTGCCGATTACACCGCGAATGTCATACGCTTTAAAAATGGATTTCGAAATCTGTAACCGGCTCATGAAGGATTGTCTGACTGATTATGGGATTTGGCGCAACTCGAGCACGCGGGCCAAGGTTACGAGTGCACGGAGAACGTCCATGCGAACTGGAGCGAGAGCATATCAAAACTAAGGCAATTGCAAGGCTTTCTCGTTAAGCGCCACTCAATGCGCTTCGTTGTTAATGGGCCGCAATGCCGCTCGAGTGCGCGTGAGAAAGGGAAAAGACGTGGCGTCGAGAATCAGGACAGTGCGAGTCCTTTGCTGAACAGATAAGTGTTGTTTTTAGTGGCGATTGCGTCTTCAACCGCGATGCGACCTTTAGCGTGCTTCTTGCGGGACCTATCCGTAATTTCGTGGACGAGACATATCACGAGAGGTGAAAATCATGGATATGCCGATGAAGAAGAAATGAACGGTGGACAGGACAGGCGCGGCCCGGCGACCGTTGCCTGCCCTGCTTGGTCTGCTCGATTCACTTGGTGAAGGGTCCAATGACGCCCTCTGAAGTTCAGGATCTGATGCTGGCATTTAGCAACGCGCTCGTCGAGCGCACAATGGGCGCCGAGATGAACATGCATCTGGAGCACCTACCCGGTCGGCCCAAACCATCTGACTAGACCAACGAACGCAGCCTCGTCAGGATCGATCTGCCGCGTGATAGCAAGAGCAGTTTCGAGCCCGTCCTGATTTCCAAACGCGAGCGCCTTTTACTGGCTTCGACGAACGCATGATCTCGATGTACGCCCGCGGCATGAGCGCGTGCGAGACCCGTGTGTTTCTGGCGGAAACTTATTGCACCGAGGTGCCACCCGATTTCATCAGCTCGGTCGCCGATGAGGCGATCGCCGAAACCCCGCCTGACAAAGCCGCCTGCTTGAAGCGATGTACCCAGTGGTGTTCTTCGACGCGCTGCGCATGGACATCCGGGACGACGGCGTGGTGAGCAACAAGGCCGTATATTTCGCTAGGCATCCAGGCCGATGGCCAAGGCGACGTGCTCGGCCTGTGGAACGGACAGATCGAGGACGTGAAGTTCTGGCTCAAGGTGTTCAACGAACTTCGGATGAAATTTGCGTAAATCTTATTATTTTCCTCTACGGTGAAGCGACCCGACCACGCGCTCCCCGCATGTTCCCTACGCCGCCAACATCCACCGCAACGTATCTAGGAACGGAATTGCCTCTACCATCGGCACCAGCGAGCGTAGCTTCGCCGGCGATCCTGCCAGCATCTTCACGTCGGTTTGCCGCACAAAGGCAGGATTGACCTGGATCTCAAGCTCATGCCCGGTGAGATCACTCGCGGCAGATAGAATCTCGCGCAACGTGTACGGTGTCCCAGTACACACATTGACCGTTTCAGCAGCAGCCTCGGCCTCGAGCAGCGCTTCATATGCGTTCGCCACGTATCGCACGTCGGAGAAATCTCGCGCCACGTCGATATTGCCGAGCTCGATCGACGCCTCGCGACGCGCAAAATGTTCCACGATCTTCGGCACGAGGAAGTTCGACGCCTGGCCGCGGCCGGTGTAATTGAACGGCCGCACGATCAGGATCGGCAGCCGGTCGAACCACGTGTGCACCATCGTTTCCATCGCCGCCTTGCTAGCGGCATAGTGGTTCACTGGCGTGAGCGGGAAACTTTCGTCAATGACGTCGCTTGTCACATTGCCATATACGTTCGCGCTGCTCGCAATCAGGAGCTTGCGCGGCGTGTGACCTACGGCTGCGCACGCTTCCAGCAGATTCAGCGTGCCGAGCACATTCACGCGGTAGAAGTCGAGCGGATCGTTATGGCCCACGAAGCTGATTGCCGCAAGATGCACAATGTAGTCAGGCCGCACGGCTTCCATCACACGCCGACATGCGTCAGGCGAGGTGATGTCGAGTCTGAGCCGGGTGGTCGTTTCAGGCTCGTTGCGCCCGGCCACTGTTTCGATCACAGTGTGGCCTCGGCCAAGCAGGTGCTCGACCAGATATCGGCCCGTAAAGCCGCTCGCTCCGGTGACGAGCGTGCGTACAGCTTGCTTCGCATGGGAAGACGACATGCTTTCTCCGTTCTCGAGGGTCATCCTGTTGTGCTGCAATATCCCGCCGACAACGCACCACGCCTAGGTATCGAAGCGGCCACGGATGACGCGCGGCGCTCTATGGCGCCGCAAACCCGCCATTATGTCATGCTTAGGACCTACGTATAAAACCGCGCTTAAGTTAGGATAAGAATTGTTATAAAGCGACGTAATCTCACAGCGAAAACTGCCGTGCCCTCCTTTCGAAGAAAGTAGCGTTCGACTTTCACCGCACCACGCTCAAGCCTTTGTAAGCTGATTTGTCATGAGCCGGTTTTCACCACCGAGAGCCCGAGAGCACGCGCAGTCCGGATGCAACATGACTACGTATCGGTTTGTGTCCTTACCGCCATCGATCGTTCAATCGTTCACTCCACGTGGTAAAGACGCCGGCCATTGGTTTTCTTGATCATCTGCCATTGGCCTCATCCGGACGACGTTTCATTGCGCTGGACGGCGAGGTGTTGCGCGGCAGATGCCCCGCGTCTGGATGATATGGCTGCCTGACACACCGTTTCGGCGTTCGATCATCATGGTCTGATCGTGCTCGGCCATGTCGAGGTCGTGAGAAGCCGAACGGGATTCCTGCCGCGCAGAATCTGATCGAATCGCTTGCGCTGGGAAAAGGAGCCGATGTGTTTGTGCAGATCGAGGGCGACGAACCGCCCCTGCTTGCCGTCTGTGAGGATCGTGCCCGCTGTTGCGCTGCGGCCCATGCAACGTGAAGCACTACAAGGCACACCGCCGTATCGAGACGCGTACTGTGCTCATCTGGAGCGTGCCGGAGAACTGGCTGGAAGAAGACTGGCAGCCGCTGCTACGGCAAATCGTCAGCGTCTCGCATACGGTCGAACGCGGTCACCGCATTGACGGCTGCGTGCGCACCAGCGAGACCGCGTGGTCGGTCAGCAGCTCCGTAATGAGCGCCGCAACTTGGCAGATGCCCATCCGTGGTCACCGGTCAATAGCGAACAGAATCATCAATGCTCGATGTGGTCGTGCGAGAGGATCGCTGCTCGACGCGAACAAAGCCCGAAATTCTGGCACACGTGCACTCTATGGGCTGAACTGCATGCGGGCTGCATCGGGCCAAAGCATCACCATCGAGCGGCATCGCAATGCGCTTGAACTCTGAACGTTTGCGGCGCTGCGTCTGCGATGCTACGAGAATGAACAGCCCTGCCAGAATGCTTGGCGTGCCTTGACTTTCGCGACTGCGTAACTCAATTCCCGCGGACTACTAATCAGCCATATCGATGGGCAGACGTCGCTGCGGATTTTCGATAAACCGGAATTCGAGCGAGTGGACTGCCCGACCGCGCTTGATGCCTTTCCAGTCAATCACCAGGTCGGCCTTCTCGTTCAGTTCGCTGACCGCCATGTCGATCACCCGCCGTTTGATGTCGGCAAAGCGATAGGTTGGGGGCACTTCCAGCGCCGTGCGTAAATCCTCGACCGTGATCAGAAGCACACCCCGGTCCTTTTCCCTCATCAGGAGTTCCAGAAGCCGCCACGAATAGATTGACTGCAAACCACGTGCAAAATCAAGCTGATAGCTCACAAACTTGCGCTGCAGCAAAAAGATATGAGGCGTCAGATCCGGCGAAAAACAGATCTCGGCCCACGCTTCGCCGTCGTGATATGTGGCTTTCCACACCCACCGCAGTTGCACCCTCTTCTTGCCATCCATGTAGCTGAGCTTCCGCTCCAACAGACTGGCGCAAGCCTCTTTCATGCCCTGATACGCGGCGGCAGCCTGTTTCTCCCCACTTCGAGGTGCCAACGCAGCAACGGCGGCAAATTCTTCCGCCTTTATCCTCACAGAGACGTATCCATCCGCCTTGCCGTGTTGATAAGGTGACTTGCGGCTGTCAATGCTGCGCAATGCAGTCATCATCAAGCGCTTTTCGTTCAACGACAGGCCGTGCTGTGCATTCACCAATGCTCTGCTCATTGCCACCGTCCCTTTGATCCGGCCGTCAACCTCGAGTATCTCGTCGGGAGATGCGCCGAGCTCAATCGCCATGGATGCAATCAGTTCCGCGGCCTCCAACGGAATCTCCTGGTCCAACGGTCGGACGGCCCGCAGCAGGTCGTTCAAAGTTCTCTTCTCCTAACTGGCCGCACGAAAATAACCATGTCCAATAAAGTGATGATTGTAGAAAGATGACACGAGACCCGCAAGTCACCATTGTGGATAACGGTCGGAAAATGTCACGTCTGGGCCGGTTCTCGTCCACTCTGGGCCGGAATTTGTCCACTCTAGGCCGGAATTTGTCACCGCCGGACCGTAATATGTCACCTTTCGTAAAAGACGATCGGCTTAAAAGCCTTGCCAGGTAAGGCTCACAGGCCCGCCACCAAGCGTTTACAAAAGGTTTTACAAAGGTTCTACAAACTGTATTACTAAAGGTTTTATAAAGAAGCTTAGAAATATTTATCTTCCTCAAAGCCGTGCCGCGAAGCGACGGGCTCGCGTCATGGCGTGACGGCACGGCAGGTGCGTCAGTACGTGCGGCTGCGGCGCATCGAATTGCCGCCGGGCGTGGGTCAAGCCGTGGCGGCCACGACCCTGGGTGCGCGGGTTTGATGCGCTAGGCGGCGTCAAGCCGATCGAATGGCGCTTGCTGACCAACCGCTAAGCCACGTCGCGGCAGGAAGCGCTTGAATTGATCAACTGGTATGGGCGCGCTGGGAAATCGAGGTCTTGTTCCTTCCCGGCGACGTGAACCTCTTTCGAGTCGCAGCCAGATGGCTTTCGCACCGGGTTCGCCGTCGCCTTTGCGGCCAAAGAATCGACTTGGCGCGCGATCAAACGCAGCTCCTCGTTGAGCTTGGACCAAGCCGGCTGCTTGACGTCGGTCAAAAAACACGCGCTGCGGATCTCATCGGCATCAAAGAACGGTTCGGCATCCAACTCGGGGCGCCTACGGCCCGTCTGCATCAGACGGATGATTCGCCAAGCACGACCAGAAGCAGCGCCAAGGCGCGTTCGAGTCGTTCGATCGCGCCCAATTGCGCTTATCCAAGTCTGCGACATTGCGAGGTATTAAGGCGGCCGGATGTGCGACTTTAGAAACGTCCGTTCAAAGGTTTGAACATGAGGGACCCAGCGGAATGTTTCCGGGCGATCTGTCCCGCTTCTGGCAATCTAGACCAAATACAATACTTGGCGGGTCGCAATCGGTCACCTTTCGCCCCTTAGGTATAAAAAGTTTCCCTTCGTTGGAAGCAAGTTTGTCCAAAGTTTGGACGCGCGGAAACAGACAACAGACTCACCCTCGTAGTTTCTTTGGTGATTGCATGAAGATCAACGAATCGCTTACGGGAGAAACCGCGTGCCGGGACAGGCCGTAATCCGTCACCTTTCGTATGCGGACAACAGCGACCGGCGTTCTGGTTCGCGTAGGCGAACTGGATGCAGGACAGGCCGTAATCTGTATCCTTTCGGATACAGGCAACATCGAAGAGCGTTCGGGTTCGTGCAGTCGCACTGGATGCAGGACGGGCCGTAATCTGTCACCTTTCGGATGCAGACCATATCGAAAGCGTTTGACGCTACGTCTTGAAGGAGGTCAAAGGTGAAGCAACCGGCCGATGGACCGGATTTCAAGGTCCATGAGTCGCTATGAGCGCTACGTCCGACCGTTCATACGCTCCGGGTCGTAATCCGTCACCTTTCGTATGCCGGCTCAATCGAAAAGAACTAGGCGCCCGTTCCGTTGCAGACGAACGTTGAGTGCAATCGGCCGGTCGTTCCGAATGTGTCACTTTCGAGGGGGCCATGAGCCGCCATGAAGCGCCTCGTCCACAGTTCATGCGTCCGGGTCGTAATCCGTCACCTTTCGTATGCCGGCCCCATCGAGAAGAACTCGGCATCAGTCCGGTAGCAGGCGAATGTTGAGAACAATCGGCTCAATGGGCCGGAATCTGTCACTTTCAAGTGACCATGGGTCGCCACGGAGCGCCGCAGCCACCGACCATGCGCGCCGGATCGCAATCCGTCACCTTTCGTGGGCCGTTGGGGCTCGCAGCAGCGTCAGTCTTGGAATGGCTAATGGTCACGGAATTTTCAAGCAAGAAAAAGCGGCAACCTGTTATTACTTTGGGCGTCGCCAGACGGTGAGAAGGTCAGCGAATTGACCGGCACTTTTCGGGTCGCAATAAGTCACCTTTCGCGGGCCGCTCGTAGTTAGTAGCGATCTTGGGTCCGAGCTATTGGACTCAAATTGTCCAAAGTTTGGACGCGCGTGTGCCAGTTGTCCTGGCGCCTCAGGTCGCAATCGATAACTATCTTCGCGGTCAAAAAGCGCCTGCCTGCTGTTGACGGTATCAACGCATACGCGGCGGGTCGGAAAACTGTCACCTCATCGAGCGAGGCGAGGGGGGCATGTCGCGGTAGCAACGACCGCCACGTCTGCCCTGATTACAACGGCGGCCTTTACAGTGGCGCGTACCACGCGTATCGTGCACGAAAAATGGATATACCGGGCACGATGAGCAGCTTTGACCACACAAAAGTAATCGCAATCGCGAATCACAAAGGCGGGTGCGGAAAGACGACCACCGTCATCAATCTGGCGGCGGAATTCGGACGTCTTGGCCTCAAGGTCCTGGTCGTCGACATGGATCCCCAGGCGAATGCGAGCCTTCATATTGGCAAGACTCATCCGAGCCGGGTTGATTTCACCAGTGCAGAACTACTTCTGTCCAACGTAGCGAGCTTGCCAGCGGCTATCCATGAAGAGACAAACATAGACGGTGTTTCGCTGATCTACGGCTCACTCGCACTGGGGAAAGCCGAAGACGAACTGAAGGACGTCACTCCCCGGCCATCAGAAGAACTGCGTAGCAAGATCGAGCCAGCCGACGGGATCTATGACGTTATCCTGATTGATTGTCCGCCGAGTCTCAAGCTTCTTACAAGCAATGCGATGGCAAGTGCGACGCACATTATCGTGCCCGTGGAGTCCGGCTCCCAGTACGGACTGTACGGTGCGGACGATCTGTTAAAGCACATCGACAAGATCAAACGCATCAATCCGTCAGTAAAGCTGCTCGGAGCACTTCTCATCAAGCACGATGAGCGGCAGACGGTGTGCAAGCTTCTGGAAAGTACCGCTCTTAAGACGTTTGGCCACATTCTGCCCATCAAGATTTCCACTAGCACGAAAGTGAATCAGGCGGCTGTGATGCAGCAGAGCCTTCACGCGCTCGACCGCAGCTCGAAAGTGGCACGCGAGTTCCGTCAGCTGGCCGCCAGTCTGGCGCAGACCCTGGAGCTCAACGCCGCAGAGGAGGCAGGAAAAAATGAGTAAAAGCCTGAAGGCACTGCTGGCCCAAAAGGCGGAGGAAAACACGCAACGCCATCGCGAAGCAAACTATCGCGACGACTTCGATGTCGGTCGCCAGCACACCAAACTCCCTCTCGACAGGATCGATCCTAATCCGTATCAACCGCGGACCAGTTTTCCAGAAGAGGAAATCCGCGAACTGGCCGTCTCCATTAGCGCGGTAGGCTTGTTGCAGCCCATCAGCGTACGCGCCGTGGGTGAACGGTATGAGCTGATAGCAGGAGAAAGGCGCCTGCGTGCGCACAAGCTTCTGACCAGACCAACAATCGAAGCGCTGGTCATATCAGCTGACGAGGCGACCAGTGCCACTCTTGCGCTTGCTGAGAATATTGAACGTGAAGACCTGTCGGATTTTGAGATAGGGGAAAGCATCAAACGCCTCGAAGAACATTTTCCCAAGCGAACGAAGCTGGCAGAGTCGCTTGGTATTCAACGGTCCGACCTCTATCGTTACCTGTCGTTTGCAAGTCTTCCTGACAGTATCCGTAAGCGGCTAGCAGCCCGGCCTAAGCTCCTCTCCCGTTCGGCAGCCGCGGACATAGTCAGGGTCCTCAAGGAAGCGGGCGACGACGAAACCATCAGCCGGAAACTCGAGGAAGCGTGGGCACTCTTGGAGAGCGGCAAGCTCGACCAGACGAAGCTAGCGAGCTTTCTGTGTAACAGTGCAACGACTACCGCAGGGACGCGTCAGAGACCGACTCATATCATGAAGCAGGGCGCAAAGGTCGGTACGTTTTCCCAGACTCCCCATGAATTCGTAATGAAGGTCGCCAACAACGTGCTGACGGACGACCAGAAGCTGAAAATTCAACAGTTCGTGCTGGAGCTTCTGGCTTAGCGTACGGCTTGTCCAAACTTTGGACGTTTCTGGAGTGGCATTCCCGGAAGGTGACGGTCTGCCGTCAGGCAGCCAGTATCAGCCGATGGTACCGGTACGTATTTGCGGTGTTTCAGGGCCGATTTTGCGGTTGCCGCGCCCGTGCGGCACATTGGACATCGTGCCGGCAGAAGATAACTGGTGCTGCCCAAAGCGTTCGTCTGCCGGCCGCCGTCGGCGTGGCGAGGGGCGCGTATTTTTTGAGAAAGCGGGTCGTGTCAGGATTAGTATCCGCGACCCTAAGGTGAGTGGATTCGGGAACAGTGCGGATATGGTACAACTGGCAATCAAAGGGGCTGTAGGCGGAATGAGTCTACTGACGCAACACGAAGTGGAAACGGGGCAACTCTCCCGTGCATTACGCCTGCGCGCCAGTGAGGATGGTAAGAGCGTGCGACTGATTGAATCGGTCGAGCGCAAGACCGGAGTTCCGCACGAATACCAGTTTGAAATCACTACTGGCGAACTGATTGCGCTAATTCGCAAGCACGGCGTGCTGTTGTCTAAGGAAAAACGCGGTCCTGTTCCAGCCAAGGCCGACTGACCCCGAAGAGCGTGTACGCCACCTACGGCGTGCCCACTCCGACCCGCTTGCCGGCATTCCGTTCGGAGCGCATTGGAATCAATCGCTAACCCGGAGGTACGGATACCGCCGGGCACCGCCGTACACGACACCACTTTCGAAAATTTCTGAGGCGCTTCCGGCACAGCGTTGTGTGCCCTTATGACTGGCGGCTTGGCCGTGTGAGCCCGCCGAACAACGACTATGATGTACATGTGGTCTGGGCTCATCGCCTGTGACTACCAACGGAGCAGAGGCGGGGCTGGCGGGCAACTGGCCGCCTGTCGCTGCTCCGCCACAAATCGGTCCGCGCTCACACAAGTGAAGCGGGCCGTTTTTTTGCCCTAGTTCAATGGTGATAACTGTTATTAGCACCATGGTATTTATTCAGTAGAATACGAGAAAAGTTGATTTGCGCTCCCTTATTATAGGGTTTACCCTTGATTTCAATCATGGACGGCTGGCGCGCGACGGTTATACGTCGCGGCGCGCCGTGCCGGCCGCTTGTCTTTCTCAGCCTGTGCCTGCATAGTAGCTAACTATGATTAGCTAACCTAGAGAGATTCCATGCTCACGGTCAACATGCACGACGCCAAATCAAAACTCTCGAGCCTGGTCGAACGGCTCGAAATCGGCCAGGAAAACGAGGTGATCATCGCCCGCAACGGCACGCCGGTCGCCCGGCTGGTGCCGTTCGCCGCCCCCCGCCGCATCGGCGCCGCGCGGCACCTGCTCGCCGGCCTTGCCGTACCGGCTACCGTCGAGGCGTTCAACGCCGGTGACGACGTGATCGCCGCCGACTTCGAGGCGAGCACGCAGCAAGGCCTCACGCCGTGAGGGTGCTGCTCGACACGCATATCGCGCTGTGGGCCGCCGAAGGCGCGCCCCAGCTCTCGTCGCAGGCCGCCGCCCTGATCGAGGATCCGGCCAACACGCTGCTGGTCAGCGCCGCATCGATCTGGGAAATCGCCATCAAGCATGCGAAGGGCAACCTGCGCGTGCATCCGCGCGATGCGCGCTCGGCGTTTCGCCTCGCCGGTTTCGTCGAACTGCCGGTCACCGGCGACCATACGGAGGCTGTTGCGTTGCTGCCGCCCCATGCGGACCACGCCGATCCATTCGACCGGTTGATGATCGCCCAGGCGCTGCACGAGGGGATGGCACTGCTGAGCGCCGACCCGAAGGTCTGGCGCTACCACCCGACCCTGATGCTGCCTGCCTGACGGCCGGCTCCGGATCCGTGCTATGGCCAACCGCCCACAGCAGCTCACGTTACCCCCGCCGCGCAGCTATACGCGCACCGACTTCACGGCGCTCCGCGCGTTCGTGCAGCGCGTGCCGCTGCCGACCATCGCGCGGCTGTACTTCGATCCGGACACCGCGCCGCATGCGGCTGGCGCCGACGCGCTCGAGCGCTATCTGCGCACGATGCGCGATGACCTAGTACAGCTCGCGCTGCTGCACGGCTCGTCCGTGCTGGCAGATCACCTGAAGGCGTCGATCCGCAACCACGGCAGTGCGAAGCTCACTGCCGTCACCTTGCGGATGGTTGAACAGGCGTCCAGGCTGGCCGCCGCGACGCCGGTCGCCGCGCACCCGGTCGGCCTGTGGTTCCGCCCGCTGGTCGCGAGGCGCCTAGTGGAGGAGGGCATCCCGACGCTCGGTGCACTGGTGGACTTCTGCAACCGCCGCGGCGGCAGCTGGTGGCGGGCCGTGCCGCGCATCGGTGTACTGCGCGCGCAGGTGCTGGTCGCGTGGCTGCGCCGGCACGCCGGCACGCTAGGCGTCACGGTGACCGACGACGTCGGGCTCGCCGATCCGCTCGAGGCGCCTGCGGCGCGCGTCGCGCTGCTCCCGGCCGGCGCCGACCGCGCCAGCGAACTGGCGCCGCTCGAACGGGTCGCGCTGCCCCACGCCCTGTCCGGCGGGGAGGGGCCGCAGGGCAACGGCACGCGCGGCATCAACCGTGCACCGGGCCTGTGCTACCTGCAGGCGCAGCATGACCTCGACGCGGTACGCGCCTGGCTGCACCGCTACCGCGACCGGCCGCAGGCGTTGCGCGCGTACACGCGCGAGGTCGAGCGTTTGCTGTTATGGGCGGTCACGGTGCGCGGTACCGCGCTGTCGTCGCTCACGGTCGACGACTGCGAGGCGTACAAGGATTTCCTGGCGGTGCCATCGGCGGCCTTTACCGGTCCCCGCACACGGCGCGATTCGCCACGCTGGCGACCCTTCACGCCGGACGGCCTGAGCCCGGACAGCCAGCGCTATGCGGTGCGCGCGCTGCGCGCCGCGTTCGACTGGCTTGTCGACGTGCATTACCTCGCCGGCAACCCGTGGCAGGCGGTCAGCGATCCGGTGACCGTGACGCGTGCGCACGCGATGCGCATTGAACGGGCGCTGCCACTTGACCTGTGGGCCCGGATGCGCCGGTTCGCCGAAGACTGCGGTGCTAGCTCGGGGCCAACTGGGCCGCGCTGGCGCGCCGCACGCGCGGCGCTGCTGCTAATGGGCGACTCGGGCCTGCGCAACACCGAGGCAGCGCTCGCCCGCCGCGAACAGTTGCGCTATGTGCCGCCCGATAGTGAGGTGCCACCGAGCTGGGAACTGGAAGTGGTCGGCAAGGGCCGCAAACAACGCATCGTGCCGGTCAGCGGCGCGTGCCTTGAGGCGCTATCCGCGCACTGGCGGGATCGCGGACTAGATCTCGCGGCGCCACCGCCGTCGGCGCCGCTGGTCGCGCCGCTGGTGATCCCGGCGACGGTGGCGGCACAGCGTCGGCATGCCTATGCGCGGGATGGGCAGGAGCAGAAGGTCGGGGTGGGTTATTCGGGCAACGGGTTCCGCGAACTGGTCAATTGGGCGGTGCGGCAGATCCGTACGCAGATGGATCTCACGGAGGACGAGCGCCGGCGGTTGGCCAGTACCACCCCGCACGCGTTCCGGCATACATTTGGCACTCAGGCGGCGGTCGACGTGCCACTCGACGTCGTGCAGCAGGTGCTCGGTCATGCGTCGCTGCAGACCACGACGATCTATGTGCAGGCTGAAAGGAAGCGTGTGCGGCGCGAACTCGCCGGCTACTACCAGCGGATGACCGGCGCCGACGCATCGCGGTCGGAATAAGCGCCCGTGGCACACAACTGCCACGTTCGCGATCGACTTTGACGTTCTGTACCCGCGTACAGCAGTATATACAGTGCAATACGCCCAATATTCCGGGGTTTTTCTTTACAAGGGCTCGACTGGCGAGAATGCTATGCGAGGCGCCTCGCAGGTCTGCGCGAGTTCAAGAAGACCTGCTCGGGTCACCTTGTGGACGGTTTGATCGGCCATCGTGACGCGGAAGTGCGACACGCCGGCCAGTTCAGGAAAGTGTTCCAGCACGTCACGCAGGTGGTCAATACCGAGTAGGGCAATGTTCATCTGATGACTCCTCTTGGTTGAAAAGCGGGTTCAGGCCGCACAGCGCGCCAGGCGCGGCGGCGGATTGACGGGATATACGCTTTGTTGGCGCCGGCACCGTGCGCCTTCCGGAGCTTGTCGGACAGGTTGCGCACCAGCGCCTCCGTTGGCGATACGCCGCACATTGGCATCGCAGGCCGGTTTCTGTGCCTGCCAGCCTCGACATCGCTCGCGATGTAGCTGATGCAGGCCGCCGTGTTCACCTTGTCGCCAAAGAAAACCGCGTCCGCCGCCGGGCCAGCGCGGCGTGGGGAATGCGTACGACGCCCGCGCGCCCGAGCTTCTTTGTGGTGGGGGAGGGTGGTTCATGGGCCCCTTGCGGGTTGCATCCTGCAGGCGGTAAGTATTGAAAGGTCGAATTATGCAGGCTGACCGCGCTTCTTCCGCCATGAGTAAGCAGGCGTCAAACGATACCGAGTTGTCCGGGGAGATGACCTCAGCTCGTCTAAAGGGCAAATAGTGAGCCGGATTCGCGAATCCGGCTGGGACAGGCACGTGGCAATTGAGATGACGGTCACAGATTGAACCAGCGGACAAGTCGACTGTACCCACACTATCAGCCGCCCGGCAGGTCTCCGCTAGGGCGCCTCGCGAAAGCCGTATCGGCGATCATCGAGCCGCTGCCGAGATACTCTTCGAACGAACTCCAGAGAAGCCTGTCGACGACAGCGTCGTCGAGATCGTCTGGCTCCCTCCCGCGAATTCTGCAGAGGAGTGTCAGGGTTTGTAGCGCGGCATGGATAACCGCGGCTTCGGAAGGCTTTGGTGTGTTCATGATGACGTTTTCGGCAGAACGCCCGCTGACTTTAGCAAAACGTGTCCTTGTAATCCGCCAACTGTTTAACAGGCTCGTGACCGGCCGGGTCGGTACGCGGCTTAGTCATACCGAGAAAAAAAGAAAACGCCGGGACTCGACGCGATTAAAGCAGGGCAACTGCTCGACCGGGCGCCGATCGCGCTGATGGTGTTTTGATCGCGCGGGTCGAGGACGTCTATGTAAAGCGCCAGCTACTGTGGGCGCGCCCGGGAGAAAAAGGTGCCGCCCGTCGCGAGATGCCCTCACCATCACGCTCAAGGCTTACCTGCATAGGTACCGCGACGGCGCCTGAATTTCCGGTGAGCCGAAGGGGCCTCTGTTCCGTACGGTCCGGCGCTGTGCGCGCGGCCGCGACCGGCGCGAAGCTCGGTAATCATACATTCCCCGCGACCGGCATCATGGCCTGTCTGAAAGATGGTGGCACGCTGGAGAACGCGGCGGCGATGGCCAAGCACGCGTCGACACGGCCCACGCAGCTTTCGATCGTTGCCGGGCGACATCAGTTTCAACGAGGTCGAACGCGTCCATCTCTGAACCCCCTTACTGTCCCGCCAAAGGAGCCGGCCTGAGGTATCAGTTCACGCGGCAGCAGCGCGACGAGCCGGTCTGGGCCGGTCCGATCACGACGCTCGCGAAGTCGCTGGCCGTTTCCGATGACATCAGTTCATCAGGGTCCATACGACACGCGGCTGCTCTCCGCGGCTCAATCCTCCACGAGGATGGTCACGCGACAATTCGCAGCACGCGCGGCCGCAGAATCTCCGAGAATCGAGGGGAAATTATCAGCCCGGCCAATTGCGGCCATCCTGCGGGCTTCGATTCCTTTGTCGGCGAAGAATCGAACTACAGAGCCCACACGTGCCGACGACAGCTCCCAGCTGGTTTCATATTTCGCCGCCGATATCGGCGCATTGTCAGTGTGTCCTTCCCCGAGAATGTTGTTTGTGGAATGATCGCGCAGCACTACCGCAATCCGGTTCAGCACGTCCACCGATTCCGGCAACAAGCATGCGTCGCCGGAGTAAAGCAGAACCTTCGCGCTGATTGCGATCTCTGTGCCATGGCTGGCGCCGGCGATCGTGAGCTGAACTGTGTCGCGAAGCGGTCCCATAAGAGCAAGTAGTTGCTGCTTTGCTGTATCAGGCCTGGTCAGCGTCGCGTCCTCCGCCTGAGCGAGGGCGCCCTTTGTTCTTTCCCTGGCAACGCGTTGCTGGAAAGTTTTCATTTCCAGTTCTTTGTAGCTGGCAAGTTGCAACGCATACAGCGCGAGGAACAGCACCATCAGTGTGGTGATGAGGTCCGAGTAGGAGATCGGCCATGGTCCGGACTGCGCCTTGATGTCGTACTCATACGCGCTCCCGGCCGAGGCTGCGCGCTTGTTCGCAGACGAGGTGCCTATTGAGGAAAGTTCTCCTGTTGAAGAGATTGAACGGTATGCCGGAGCCTGACGCAGACTATCCCAGCAACTCAGCCGATCTTTCGCGCACGTCGCCCGCAAGCCGGGTTTCGATCGTATGGGGCGATTCCTTGCGCGATATCGCCAGCAGGCCATCGAGATATAAACGCCGGTACCGTAATTCGCTATCCACCTGCGCCCTGATCTTCCCGTACAACGGCAGAAAGACCAGGTTCGCCAGAGCGAGGCCGTAAAGCGTGGCGACGAACGCCACCGCGATACCGGCGCCGAGTTGCTCGGGGTCGAGCATATGACCCGTGACCTGAATCAGGCCAAGTACGGCACCGAGGATCCCGAAGGTCGGTGCATAACCACCCGCCTGCTGCCAGATTCGCGCGGCGGCCATATGATTGCGCTCGTACGCATCCAGCTCTCTTTGCAAGGCGTCTTCCAGCACCGAAGTAGTTACACCGTTGGCCAGCAATTCCAGCCCTCTTCGGGCAAACGCGTTAATGCTGCCGACTTCGATCGACTCGAATGCCAGCATGCCGTTCAGTTTCGCCTGATCGCCCCACTCGAGCAGCACCGCCAAACTTTCACGGTCGACCTGGCGCCCTTTTACAAAGGCAAGCCGCAGTTGCTTGATGCCGTCATGAAACCTTGCCCAAGTGTTCTGGATCATCACCGCGCCGAGGGAACCCCCAAACACGACGACGAATGCTTCTACCTGAAAGAGGGTAGTAAATTGCCCACCTTCGAGCAGAAATCCGGCGACGACGGCCGTCCCGCCAAACAATGCACCGAACAATGTCAAAAGATCCATGCATCCTCTCCAACGGCCCGCGCTTACCACGAGCCCAACCCCGTAGAGGCTGATGTCCGGGATCCCGGTATCAGGCATCCAGACTCGAAAGCGGCGCTGTGTTGCCTGCGGCTGATTTGATAGCCCGCACCGTATCGAGCAATCGCTCCTCGATCCCAGCAATTTCGAGCGGATCGGTCTTGATGTCCCGCCGCATGATCCACGACACCTCTTTCTTTCTCGCTTCGGTCATCACCGACAGCAGGTGCTCACCTACAGGCTGGCCGTTCACCGCTGAGAGCAGTTTGGCGAGGTCATAGGTGTCGAAAGCATTCACCGCTTCGAATAGGGTTCGCCGGTCGATGAACTCCAGATCATCAAGTGATTTCAGATCGCTAGCGCCCCGTGAAGTGCGTTGCGAAAAATACGTAATGCCTTTTTCCTCGACGTAGTTCAGGACTCTGGTTTTGCGGAACGCGAAAATGTCTTCCGCGATTTCCGCGTGAGATAGCTTGTTCAGAATCAGCTTCTTATCGACGCCGATCAGCGCTTCCAGGTCAGCCAGTTCGATCAGTTCGAGCTCGCTGCTAATGGAGACGTCCAGTTCGTCGTTCGCCACCTGTTGGGCTCGATCTGTGATCCGGATGGGATCGAAAGTGACGAGCTGCCGGCTGGTCGCGCCGTCTTGCGCTGAATATCGCGTTGACATGGTGCTCAGACGGTCGGAGCGACCAGATTCCAGCGTGACCAGGTTAAGTTTCTCCATGCGCTTGAGCATCGCCATCACGTGCGGCCGGGAATGGCCGGCAATGGCATGGCATTTTTTGATGACTTCCGGCAATGGCACCGAGAACTCTTCGCCTTGCGCGCGGCGTATGCGCGCGTCAGGCCGATCCGCGCTCTCGCTGCCCGCCATCAGAGCCAGAACGTGTGCATATGAAACAACGCCAGGCAGGAAATCAGCGTGCGTGTAAGTGGCAAGGATGTCGTCCTTCTTTTTTCCCCGTCGAATTATGGTGCGCACGATATGGCGCAGCAGCGGCGACACGCGCTCAAGTTCCTCTTCCACAACGCCTGCAGCGATAACGGTCAACTGACAGAAGCTCAGGGCTTTCGCGGTGTGTGCTCGCGGTTCAGAAGACAGCAGGGCTGCTTCGCCGAAAAATTCGCCCTTGCCCAAGGTGGCGAGGACGACCTTCTTTTCGTCGCAATGGGTGGAGATTTCGACTTTTCCGTCTGCGATCACGAAGATAGCGGCATCGCCAGCATAACCTTCAGAGTAGATAACCTCGCCTGGGGCCGCGGTGCGAGACCATGACGATCGTTGTTGATTCAAGTTTCATTCCCCCGAAGATCTTATTCAGCCGATGCGACGCTGACGCACAAGCACATCAGATGTCTTTGCTTATTTGATTGGTTAACGACATGCAATATGCAAATCTTTACCCTAGTTCCGCGGCACCGAGTGTCGTACGGAACGCTCAACATGACCCATCTCTGAGGCCTGCAAACGTCCGGCTACGACCCTGTACGAAAACGAACGGTTCGATACGGCCAGCTAACATCATCTGGACATTGGTTATCCCATTCTTCGGCAGCGCGGACCAATGCTGCCCGGCACCCGAAGTGTTAGATAAGTGACACTTTTCTGTCAGTTCGGTCGGCTCGCCGGATTGCCCCACTAGATCTTCTGGAAAAGTGTCAGATAAGTGACACTTTTCTATCAGTTCCGCCGCCCGCGACATCCCGACCGTCAGCCGCGAAACGTGTCATGGCTTGCCAGCGGCCTCAAAAATCAGCCGTTCCATCACCTCTCGAATGGTCTCGCCGCGATTTCGCAGCGCCTTGAGGGCGTTGAAAGCATCAGGGGATAACCGCACCCTCGGAAGGGTGCCTGCGGATCCCGGAAGGCCCTCCAGGCGAGTCCCATCAACCAGTTCAGCCTTGACCCCTTCCACACGCTGCTTTTCGGCAGGCGATGGGCGGTCAAGAATTCAGGTTTGCTGCTCATAGGTCGCCCTCAGGTAGTTGTTCCAGACCCAGCGGCCCCGGCCCTCGCCGTGGCCCAAGTCGCGCGAACACAGTCCGAGCGCTTCTTTGACGCTGTAGCCTTCGCCCAGGTAGTGCTCGTAGTTGTCGCGGCAGAAGGCACGGCGCAATGCGTGTCCGGAGTCTCCGCCCGTCAGCCCCAGCGCCGCGAACCGATGGTAAACCTGCTTCTGGGCCGCGCGATCGGTGGGCGCATCAACCAGATATTGCCGCTTTGTCATGACCGCCAGCGCAGCCCTGACCGCTGCAAGCGCCCGTTCACGGTAGGGCGCCGGGATGACGGTATCCCTCACACGTCCGCCCTTGGTGCCATGGCGGATCGTGATAAAGCTCTGCCCGCGTGCTAGCGCTGCCTCCCACTGTTTCAGGCTCCGGTGGCTTTCTATCATCTCCTCGCGCCGTAGGCCCAGATAGCGTTCAAGCTCGATCCATGCGCGGGTGTCGGCCGGCGCACGCTCCAATGCCTGCGCCAGGACATCCGCATTGACCACCCGCCCGGTGCCGATGCGTGAGCCGGCAGGCACGCCGAGCTGCGCATTGGTGACGGTATCGGCCCATTCGCCGCGTCCGGCGCCGCGCAAAGCGCGGCGCAGATGACTGACCTCGTTCTGGATGGTGCGCGGCGTGATCCCCACCTCGATGCGCGCGTGCACGTAGTTCCGAAGCTGTTTCTCGGTGACCGTGGCGGGATCGACCGGCCCATAGCGTCGCTGCTTCGCATGCGCGGCGAACGCCAGAAAGGTGGTGCGCATCTTCTGCCGGGTCAGGGTCGCCGCGCCCTTATAGAGCGACGCGGCCATGAACTTCGCCTCGATCGATCGCGGCCGGTTTGAGGGTGACGTGGACTTGCTCATGCTCATCTTCGTTGGAATGGTTCGTTGGTGATTCACTGGTTTTACGTCGTGCCGGTGCGCTCCAGCGAGCCGGGTCCTGCTTCCGTTTAGGGAGGGGGGGCCGCCACCTGGAGGTGGGTTTGTGTGGCCGGGGTAATGCATGCCGATCAGGTCGTTTGTCGTTCGCCGGTTGGCCGGTTCGCCGCGCTGACTTGCGCGTAACTATGACGTAAGGAGACGGGCGCCTTGACTGGCGCGGAAGACAGGGGAGCGCGACAGCGCGTCACTGCTCCGCAATGCGAAGCAGTGACGGGCAAAAGCCATGTGGTTGCCTTCGTTGAGCGTTCCCGGCAGGCGGGTCGCGGAAGGCGGCGAAGTCATCGTGCGCGGGCTCGCATGCATTTGCTGTCGGCACAGCGAAACGGGGAGCGTGCGCGCGATGCGCGAGATGGGCGACTCGTTGGACGCCGAAGCTGGAATGGATGTGCCCGGGGCATGTCCGGATTAAACGGTGATGCGCGAGCTAAGACCCGTGATGCCGGGATGGGTGCGTTTTCGATGGACGGACTAAGGGAGCCCGCCGAAGCACTCAGGAAAAATTGTCGCTCAGGGGGCTGCGCAGGGCGGAGAAATCCGATGCGCTTGCCGTAAGCGATCACTGCGGCCGGGACACCCCGGCGTCATAAAAATAGGACCGGGCTCAACGCCAGATCGTAGGTCGATTGCGTCAGCGACGCGAAGAATCAGGCTTACGTTAGCACACCCGTTTTGACCGAGCTATGGAACGCCCGCGAATTTTTAAAAGCCACGTGAAAACAGGGTGCTTTCGAGCAGAGTGCTGTCGAAAGACCCCTAAAAACAGAGCTCTTTAAAAATTCAGGCGGCATTTGCAGGTTGCATATACTCGGCACATTCAGGTCGCGATCGCGATCGCTGCGATGTTCGCGCTGTTTGCGCACAACACTTTCCATCGACCAGTAAATGCCCATCACCACCACTGTCACACCTGTGACCGGCCAGCTAATGTCCCTTGCGGTTCTTCTGTATTGGGATGGGATCTGCGTAGCATCGCGGAACAACTCCGAGGTGACGATTACCCAAGGAGTAATCTCATTCCGTGACGCAACACGACCGGCCAAAATGATTGTCGCAACTCCAGTGCACGGCCTGCAGGCACTGAGCGTCTTCCGGGAACTCCTCGCACTGGATGCCGAGCAACGCGGCAATCAGGATGCCGCACTGACTGTATTGCTGCTTCGCGTCCGAGCTGAGCGGCGGAAAAAAAAGCCGATCCCATATGGGACCGGCCTAAAAAAGGCCCTGATCTTTCCGAGGGGAAATACGATCAGGACCTGAGAGAGCGGTCCTGCTACCGGACAGAAACTGGGCACGGGCGATAGCGACCGGATTGATGAGACAGGTTAACGGCGTTGCGTCAGCCCGGTCGTTGCAAATTCAGCCTTCGATGTGCTGCTCACGGAGGAGATGGGAGATGGGAGAGGGTACGGTGGTAGTGCCACAAGCGCGCATTGAATAACTATAGCCATCGGCACGCTGAAGGACCGCGCAATGCTTATGACTAACCCCATGTACCACGCCTCGCGGCGTCTGGATATCGAAGTTGCCTCTTGCCCGAACGGATACCCGTCCGGTGTGGGCGCCGATATTCTTGCCGGCTGGAACGTTTGCCCGGACACGATCGCCAGTCTGAAAATTGTGAACCCGCTTTTTGCGCATCAAATATCCGCGCGGGAAACCGCTTTTGTCCGGAAGCGTTCTTTGATATCTGCCTCGGCCTGCCGTCTTTATTTCAAGGATCGGGCAGTCCCAGCCAGAGACGGTATTTACCACACCGACGCAAACTGCATTGAGTGCAGGGGACTTCGGGAGCCCAAGGCGCGAACGGTTCCATTTCGTACGTCCGCCACTCGCGAGCTCGACGGAAAGGCCGCTGGACTCGAGCCATGAGGCGATGGCCGCGCGCGCGCCGTTGATTGCACCCGCATCGCGTTGCGGTGCCTTCCTCCACGCCAAGAGGCGGGCAAGATGCCGACTGTCTGTCACGAATTCGCTGATGTCTTTCTTGCCTTTGCGCTTGATGCAACTTGCGCATGCGAGCGTCAAGTCTGTAATGCGTGCCGTCGTGAGGGACGCCTTCGGCGTTATCGGGTCAACCCGTAACTCGCGGCCCTCAGCACCGCAATACGCGCAGCGGTACTCCAGCCTTTCGAGCAGGTAGGCGCGGGTCTCATGAGCCAGTAGATCAGCCTCCTGAGGGGCCGGAGTGGCTACGCCCAAGCTTGCAATGGTGGTTGTACTGTACCGAACCACCTCGCTGGCAATCCCTGTTACCGGTGCCCAGCGTATAAATCTGTGTGTCCAGGATTGCATCGTCACAACCCTATGCTGCAGGCTTGGCGGCAGGGATCCACGCTTAACGGCCCGGTTTGAAAAGCGGGCTGCGCGGTATCTCAAGTTCGCGCTCCGGCGGCGGCGTCTGAAATTGCTCCGTCCTGTGAGCGCCTCGCGTATCTGGCTGCCGCGATGCACTAGTTCGAACAGGTTAAGGACCGCAGTGTGGCCATCAGCCTCTCGCACCAGCGACATGCCAGTTGCCTTGCTGCCTGGTTCGATCTTGACTCGTACCGGCTGGAGACTTGACTCTTCAACAAGCCTGTCAGTCAGACGGATTACAAACGGCATGAGGCGGTGGACGCGCGCCCGCCCGCGCTCTAGCAGCACTCGGGCGCGCTTTTCCGAGCACGGCATGAGTGGTTTGCCGCGCTTATCCAAGACAAAAACAGACATTTAATCCCTATGTCCCTTACGGGACCTTGTGACGGGAGCCTTTCGGCTCCGCTCCCCTCGCCAATGTCGTGCAGCAGCATGCCCTTGCGACCCGTTTCGTGCTCGCTCGAAGCGTGTCTGCGATCGCAGGTTCCAGGGTCCGGGACTGAGGAAGCATCTCGGAGTGGGTCTTGAACTTCTGCACAACGTAGCCCCTGTCGGGGCTTAGGCTGGTCAGACTGAGGCCCTTTCGGGCATCGGCCATGATGGCCTGAGCGTCTGACTGCTGGCCGCCTCGGTTGGTATTATCGGCGCAAATCGAAAATTCTTTAATGCATTGCAAAAAAATAGCTAAATCCTCCGGTGTAAGGCTACGGAGAACTCTGTGCGCTAGAGAGCCTAAAGTTTCCTTCGACTTGGGCCGACAACCAAGAAAGGCAGCCGGCGCCGAGCTAGAAAATGCCAGGCCCAGTCCGAATCGCCGTGATTAAACGGCGCTTTCCAAACGAGGATAGAAATGCTGAATATCAACACCAACCTTTATTCGCTGACCGCGCAGACCAACCTGAACGGCACACAGAGTGCTTTGTCGCAGGCGATTAACCGCCTGTCATCGGGCAAGCGTATCAACTCCGCTGCCGACGACGCGGCTGGCCTCGCAATCTCGACGACGATGCAAGCGTCGGTCAACGCGTACAACCAGGGCGTGTCGAACGCGAACAACGCAGTGTCGATGGCTCAGACCGCATCGAGCGGCCTCTCCGCGATCACCGCCGACCTGCAACGTATCCGTCAGTTGGCTGTTCAGGCTTCGGACTCGTCGATCGGCACTGCTGCCGCAGCGAACCTCGATACCGAAGTGCAAGCTCGTATTACGGAGGTCGGCCGTATCGCCGGCCAAACGACCTTCAACGGCATCAATCTGCTCGACGGCTCCGCGAATGTGGCGGGCACGCCGCTGACCTTCCAGATCGGCGAAAAAGCTGGCCAGCAACTGAGTCTGGACCTGAGCGGTAAGTTCGATGCCTCGGCGACGGGGCTCAACTTGACCGGCGGCGACGTCAAGACAGTCGCCACCGCGCAAACGATGATGACCACCATCGACACAGCTCTGAAGACAGTCAATACCGCGCAAGCTCAGCTCGGCTCTGACATCAACATTTATCAGGCAGCGATCTCGCAAACGACGTCACAATCGACCAACCTGAGCGCGGCCAGTGCGCAAATCACCGACGCGAACTTCGCACAGGAAACCGCTAACCTTTCGAAGGCGCAGGTGCTGCAGCAAGCCGGCATCTCGGTGCTCGCGCAAGCGAACTCGATGCCGCAGCAAGTGCTGAAGCTCCTGCAGTAATCTTTCAGGAACACGGCCGCGTCGCGCATTCTTCAATGCGGGACGCGGCCGTCGATGCGGAAGCGAACGAAAAATGCTTACCCAGGCGCTCGCCTTCAGGTAAGCATTTTCGCATCATGCGTGACCGCGCCAGTGCGCCAGGCCGCATACCTTTCACCAGACGGAATCCTTCATGTCGACGACCATTTCCAGCACCTCGGCCAACAGCGCGCTTGCCCAGGCAGCGCAGTCCATCATCAGCGGAGTGACGAATTCGTCGATGGACACGTCCACAATTGTTTCCGCAATGGTCACGGCCAAGACGGCCGCCCAGACGACACAGAACACGAACCGGCAAAACCTCGACAACACTACCTTGTCCGCCATCGGCACGCTCAAGTCTTCGCTTTCCGCGCTGCAGACGTCCCTGTCCGGGCTAACCGACGGATCGGCACTGTCGACGTTCACGGCCTCCGCGAGCGGTAGCGGCCTGTCCGCCACCACGTCGACGGGCGCCGTCGCCGGCAGCTACTCGATTGCGGTGACGCAAATCGCAACCGCGCAGAAACTCGTGTTGACCACAGGCGTGTCGCCGTCATCCACTCCGATCGGGACGGGCAATCTGACAATCACGCTGGGCAGCAATACGCCCATGACAGTCGCGATCGGCACGGGCAACAACACGCTCGCGGGCATCGCTAGTGCGATCAATTCGGCGAGCGGCAATCCCGGTGTAACGGCAACCGTCGTGACAGGCAAGGACGGCTCGCATCTTGTGCTGACGTCGAACGTAACGGGTCAAGCCAACACGATGCAGATCACAACCAATTCTACGGACGGCTTGCAGAACATCGCATCCACCAACGGAACGACGAGCAACTATAAGGAGCAAAGCAAGGCGCAGGATGCGCTCTTTTCCATCGACGGAACCAACGTCCAAAGCACCAGCAACACCGTCACGGGCGCAATCACCGGCGTAACGCTTAACCTCGCGGCGGCGTCGGCGACCACCTCCCAGACCCTCACGATCACGCCAGACAACACATCGGCAACCACCGCGATAAACGCGTTTGTATCCGCATACAACTCTTTCGTGAGCACCGCATCGTCACTGACGAGCTTCGATTCGACGGCGTCTGCCGGTAGCCAAGGAGGTCCGTTGATCGGGGATGCAATGTTGAATTCGATCGTCAATTCCCTTGCGACTACGATCTCCCAGGGTGTGACGAGCGGCGGCAGCACGGTGAGCCTGGGTACGATTGGCCTCAACCTGCAACCGGACGGCACGCTCAGCGTTGACAGCACGGCGCTGTCGAATGCATTGGCGACCAATGCAAAGGCGGTATCGACCGTCTTCAACGCTACGAACGGCATCGGCGAGGTGATGAATAACACCATCACCACGTACCTGCAGACGGGGGGCACCATCGACACGCGCGTTACCGCGCTGAACAGCGACTTGGCCGATGCCAAGACGCAGGCGACATCCCTGCAAGCGTATGCGAGCCAGCTGACGGATCAGTACAATGCACAATTCTCCGCGCTCAACACGCTGATGGCGCAGATGCAGAACAACTCCCAATATCTGACGCAACTCTTCGGCGGCACCAACAGCGCGGGCGCTCTCGCCACCAACAAGGCGTGATACCCAGCGAGGAGTGGTGTGAGCTGCGCGGCGAATTTCTAACTGTACTGGAGTAGTCACCATGACGGACCAACCCGGCTTGCTCGCACGCGCGTGGGAATTGACACAGGCAATCGAACATGCAGCGGCGATGGCGGACTGGCCTGCCGCGGCGCGTCTTGCTGAAGAGCGCTCGCCGCTGCTGATGTCGCTGAGTGCGTCGCAAACCCCCGATTCAATGGCCACCATACGCCGCATTCAGGCGGTGGATGCAGCTATGATGACCAACGCGAAAACGGCGCAGCGCGAGTTGCATGCGGAATTACAGGCTGCGCTCCGCAGCACAGAAGCTGCGGGCCAATATGAGCAGGTCGCGCAGCTGTAAGCACGTGTTGGCGCGCGTTATCGGCTGTCTACCATCGCCACGTTTTTCCATTACCTTTCCCGAACCGGAATCAACACACTGACTCGGCACGACCACGCTTCGTGCGTCAGACGTGCGCCAGACCGAGGGGGCGCGACACGGCTGACCGCGGCGATAAGGCTATCGCACGGAGGCTGCGTCCTAGGTCCGCCTTACGCACATCGCGACGAATGCGTCTTCCAGATTGCGTGCGAATTGGCGCGCATCGCACAGCGGTGAAGCGAGCAGGCGGTCACGCAGGCCGGCGCGAAGCGCCACGAGGCGCGCCGTGTCGGTGGCGAGCGCCACCGCTTTGGTCACATACGAAGCGTCGTCATCCGCAACCCACTCGAGAAGATCGAGCGGCCCCAGAATGCTTTCTCCAATACGCGACAGGAAGCGATCCCCGCGACGACACACGACGGGTACGCCCATCCACACGCTTTCCGCCGTCGTGGTGCCGCCCGGATAGGGGAATGGGCTCAGCATGACATCCACCCGCTGGTACGTGGCGAGATATGCCGCGCGCGCGGATCGCCCTTCGAGCACCAGCCGGTCCCGCCCGATGCCATGCGCGCGAAAGCGCTCGGCGATGCGCGCGCGGACGGACTCGACGTCCAGCTGGGCGGATTTCAACAGCAGGCGCGCAGACGGAAGCGCGCGCAATACCTCGGACCACACCGCGATGACATGATCAATGATCTTGGTCAATTTGCCGAAGTAACCGAAGGTGACGGCCTGTCCGTCAGCTGACGGAGGCGGGCCCGGCGCGATGTCGTCAGCCGGCGGCGTGAAGCACAGGTAACTGTCCGGCAAGCGCCATGCGCCTTCGACAAAGTGCGCCGCTTCTTCCTCGGGCAAGACGATATCGTCGCCGAGCACGTAGTTGATCGCCCGCACGCCGGTGCTCGCAAAATAGCCGGCCCAGCTGACCTGCACGGGCGCTGGCTTCCACGCGAAGAGCGGCAAGCGGTTGTATCGCGTGTGTCCCGACGCATCGACCAGCACATCGATGCGGTCGTCCCGGATCCGGCTCGCCGCGTCGCGATCCGCGACGCTCGCGATCGAATGCCACGCGCTGAACAGGGGTTTGATTCGCTGCGTCAGCTCGTCTTCGAGCATGTTGCGCGTGACATAGGCGATCAGCTCGATACGCTGCGGATCGGCGTGCCTGACCACGTTTTCGAGAAAATAGCCGACCGGGTGCATCTTGAGATCGCCGGACACGATGCCGATCCGCAACGGCCGCTGATTGCCGGCCGACTCGTCGACGAGCCAGCTCGACCACGGTTCAGCAAGCCGTGCGACCAATTCGCCGTAAGCCATCGCTTCGGCGAGATACGCTTGCGGCGACGTCGAATCCGCATAGTTGAGCGCGAACAGCAGATTGCTCCGCGGCTCGGGCAGGTCAGGCGCCAGGGTAATGGCGTTCCGATAGGCCTCGATCGCCGCGTCGATCTCGTCGCTCTCTAGGAGCACATTGGCGAGATTGTTGTATGCCTGCGCGTGATCGGGGTGCTTTTCAATCACTGTGCAGAAGACGTCGAGCGCCTCTTGGAACTCGTTGAGCGAGCGCAATGCATTACCCAGATTGTTGTATGCGTCCACGTAGTCGGGCTGCAACGCGACAGCCTGGCGAAAGCATTCCGCCGCCGCCGCGTGCCGGTTGTGCGCCGTCATCACATTGCCGAGATTGAAGTAGTAGAGCGCCTGCGGACTGCGCTCAAGCGCGGCCATAATGAGATCGACGGCATTATCGAAATTTCCTGAATGATGCGCAACAAGTCCGAGCAAGTGCAACGTGTCCGCGTGGCCAGGAGTTACAGCGAGGATTTGCTTGTACATCTCTTCGGCTTCGGTCAAACGTCCGGCAACATGGAGGGAAAGCGCGGCGCGAATCGTATCGTCGCACCCAGGCGCATGCCCGACCATTGCGATTGCGTGAGACTGCGCTGACCCAGGCTGATACGGCATGTCGATGTCAGCGGGCCGAGGCCGCACAGAGTATTCGGGATGGGAGCCAATCATGAGGCACTCTGCTCTGCTGGTGGAATGAGTGGGTTGCGGAAGGGCGCTGCGGTCGCGCACCTGCCTGTTCTCGTGGCAAGAGAAACGGACACGCCGAATGCAGGGCGCAACGTGTCCCTTTCACTGCCAGACGACATTGTCGAACGACCGCGACAGATTTGATCGTCGGATCAGGCTCTGGAAATCCGGTCAATTCGATGGTCGGCAGATATCGGTGCGGCAGCTACCGCTAAGCCCGTAGCTCATCTTTCCGGTGACGACAGATGATTCCGCATCTTCGTGTGCTGGTCGGTTCGGTTGCAGAAAATCCCGAAAAATGGGCGTGTTTTGACGCCAAAAATGTCAACACCATAATGGTGCGTCGCAGTAGGTCCGGGGCAGTACGTTGGGAAACGCCTACGGTCAACCATCTTGCGACTGTTGCGAACGCAAAAAAAGCCCAGACCGCGAAGGCTTGGGCAAATCCAGCGGGATTCGGGGGCACCCCCTGGAGGAGGCTCGATACAGAACTGGCCCGCTACCGGGCGTTGCCGCGATAGCGAGCCAGCTCTTTAATAGGGACGCGCAAGAGGTGCTGCGCGCTCAGAGAGCGGTGCTTAACGACAGGATGCGTTCGGCATTCTGTTGGCATGCGGGCATCAACGCTTACGGATGGTTGTACATCGCATTCCAGTCGGCCTTCGACACGGCCGGGCGTCCTGCGTCCGACGAACCGCTCACCACACCGCCGTAGCCGCTCGTTGCGCCGTTCTGTGCGGCCACCTTGGCTTCAGCAGCCTGGATGTCAGCGGGGTAATAAGGGTCTTCGCCGCGAGCCGGGTTATAGCCAGCCTTTTCGAGTTGAACCAGTTCAGCACGCACCTGCGCACGGGTCAAGGGCGCATTCGACTGGGCGAACACGGCAACCGGAGCAGCAAGGGCAGCGGCAATGACAACGGCTTGAATAAGGGACTTCACGGTACTTACCTCCAGACTTTGTTTTGTCCTGCTACGAACAGCCCTGTTCGTAAACCAGTGATTACAGTCTAGGTAAGCAGACGCTTAAAATTAAGGCAGATGTCAGGAAGGGATTGTTGTTGGATTTGGTAAACCCTAATTTGCGATGAGGACTGCGGCCAAAAAAAGCCCACCTTCGATAGGTGGGCGTAATCCATATTCCGAGGAGACATGGAGGAGACAAGAGTAAGTGTAAACCCTAATTTAAAATCGCGCTACGTGGCGTGGTGACGCAGCACTTGCCCGGCACTCTCCTGTTACCCACGTCTCCGGTCCATACAGCAACCACAAAGGAAGCAGGGTTGCCCAGCCGGTCAGGAAGGGCAAGAAGGTAATTGCTGCATCGCAAAATTGCGCCTGACCGTGTACGGAATTGAACGGTTTTGGACTGTCCGCACCCTCAAACCACTTCTGGCCTTGGATTAGATCACCTTATCCAGTTTCCTAAGGTACTTCTGGCATTCATCCAGCATGTCCGGAAGAAGCTGGTTGTAGTAGGTCCGTACCGTCGCCAGTGCAATCGGAAAGCCAGTCTGATTGAGAAGCCAGTGGATCTGGGGGAATGACATGCCTCGCTCCCGCATGACATACAGCTTCGGCATTATTTCCCTGAACACTGCGCGGTAGCTGTATTCATCGGGGACAACTGCAAAAGCAGCCACTTCGAGGCTGATACCGATTGCGCACTTGTCGACAAGGCCGATTTTCCTTGATGGCTTGCTCATGGCCGTCATGGCGTATCAGGCGGCAAGCTGGCGTCCCCCATGGTCGCACCGGCTTCTGCCCGGAGCGTGTCGAAAGTGACACGCAGGTCGGTGAGGCTGATATCGACGCCACTCTGCGTGAAGATCCGCTGGATCTTCATAAAAGGCACGCCTTCCCGCCGCATTGCCTCGATGTGCGGCATCACAGCCCGAATTGCCGCTTCGGTGGCCGTCTGCTCGGCTTCATCTTTTGCCGCCTGAATCTCTGATGCCGAAGGCACCTGCAGCTGCGCGATCTTCGGTCTTTCGTCAAGGCTGATGGTCTTCCTTGCTGTTTTGCCTTCGGATTTTTGTTGCTGAGCATTCATCGGATGACGGTTCATTCGAGCCTAGGGTTTTACAAAGTGCGGGTAGTTTGAGGTGTTGCCCGAAAACATATCATTTGCCTTCAGCTTCATCCAAAAATAACAGCAAATAATGTATGAAATGTCTCGGCCGCACGACATTTTTATCGACACAGCGTAGTGTTTTCATAGTTTGATTAGTCCGTAACTGATCGTCGTTGATTCGAAGTTATGATGACGTTTCGTCGCTACCGCGCCTCCGGACCATCTTTAAACCATCTTCGATCCGTCTTCAAAACATATCGGTATTTTGAGGTAACTCGCGGACAGGATGCCAGGTGTGGCCACAAACTGAAGTTTGCGACCACACCGGTGCTGCGGCTAGGTCGCTGCGCGCCCGTCTCCGCCGCACCTCCTGGGGATTCTCAGGGCTTCGCCCCGAGACCCGTAACAAAGAAAATCCAGAACTGGAACTGCTATGGGATTCAGAAAAGTCACCCACCCCAAAACGTCACTTTTAAAATTCAGGGCGACCCCTCAGGAAGAAGCGGAAATAGTGCATAACGCGCATATGTGCTGCGTAACCGTTTCAGATTATCTGCGTAAATGTGCATTGAAAAAGAATATCGAAGCGAGATTTGATCATTACGTTATTGGTGAATTAAGCGCGATTGCTAAAAATCTTGGTGAATTGCGAAATGCCGTACGCGACCGGCCGGATCTGGAATGTGAGGAAGAAATTTTCCGTCAGGCCTGCGCCGAGATAATCAGGACAATGGAACGCCTGATCTAGCGGTCAGGCTCTCCTGAGGGCGCCAAGTTCGCTGTTGAGGCGGGTGAGCAGGCGCTCGATCTGGCTCGCGTCGGTGGACGGCAGGGCGGACAGTGCAACGAGCGTGACCGGATGGACCTGCAGGACGCTGGCGAGCTGGGCGAGCTTGTCGAGCGTCGGCGACTTCAGGTTGCGCTCGAGGCTGCTCAGGTAGGTGCGACTGGAAATATCGGAGAAGTCCTCCTGGGTCAGGCCCCGTGCGTTGCGCACGATCCGGATCGCCTTTCCGATGCCCATCGGCTGTGTCATTCGAGCTCCCTGTCAAAGGAGTCGATCACCTCATTTTGACCACTTTAGGGCTACAATCTATAGTGTTCATTTTCTTGGCCGGTTGTTCGATGAAGGCCATAACTGGCAAGTGTCATGACCGAACCGAGAACGAAACCGCGCCCGCTATCAATGCTGGAGCGCATGGAAGAGGCCGCCCGTCAGGCATGGCCGAAAAACGAACGGATCCGTCACGAAGAGTTCGTGCAGGCGCTGCGGGATCCCAGCCGTGCTGCCAGCACGATAGCTGATGCCCGTGGCGAACTCGCCCGATGGGAGGGCGACACCACCCGCCTGAGCGGGGAAATCGCCGGCTGGCGAGAGGTACTTTCGTTTCCGGCGGAAAAGATCGCGACGCTACTGGAGGAGCAGTCTCATCCGCTACTCAAAGAGCGGAATCACGAAAGTCCTTTTGGACCCGGGCGGGACGACGTAGAGGCGGAAGTGTTCCGGCAGGAGATGCGGGAACGGCGGCAGCCGGCCGACCGAATGCAGGGCATCCGTGCCATGGTTCGTGAGCAGCGACAATTGTCACTTGTCAGTCGGGCGGAAGCGCGATATTGTTCACCGATGAGCCATCCTGACCCATCCCATCCAGGTTTTTACGTTCGCGAGCAGTGTCTGGAGCGCTTTGAACTGTCGGTTACCGAAGGTGCCCGCGTGCTGGGGGTCAGCCGGCAGGCGCTGACGAACCTGATTACCGGCAAGGCCGGCATTTCCCCTGAAATGGCGCTACGGCTCGATCTGGCCTTTGGTGGCGGTGCAGAAACCTGGCTTCAGCGACAGCTGCTGCATGACCTTGCGCAGGCGCGCAGGCGGCTTACCGAACTGAATGTCGTGCCGGTTGCATCGGAACGGCAACCGGCTCTTTTCTAGCCTTTCTTCTCTCGTAAAGAGGGAAGATGTGTTCAACCCAAAAAATTTAGGAGTTCTATATGGCGTTGCCACCGCGATTGACCGATGACCACGTGAACGGGGTGTTTGACGCAGGCCGGAAACCGGAAGACGTGGTTATGCCGTGCGAGCAGTGCGGGGCAATGCCAGCAATCAGGGTGAACCTGACCGGCGAAGTCAAACGGCTCTGCGCGGAATGCAATCGCCGTTACTATGCGAGCAACTGGGAGATCTGGGCGAGCTGAAGGACACTGCATACGGGAAGCACATGGAAAATATAACGACCGTAGCGGCAATGGGCAGAAACCGGGGACCCCGTAGTCCGTGGAAAATCCGTTATTTCCTTGATACCGAGTTCACGGATTTCAATGGCTTCCAGCTCATCAGCATAGCCATTGTGGGCGAGGACGGGCGCGAGTTCTACGGCGAATCTCTGGATTTTGAACGGCCGCTATGCAGTGACTTTGTACGCGAGGTCGTGCTGCCCCAGCTCGGCCAGTTTCCGGGCCGGGCGATGCCGTTCACACAGCTGCGCGACGAGCTGCAGGCGTGGGTGCTGGGGGTGCCAGTCAAGCCCAGGCCAGTGCTGTGCTACGACTTTCAGGGCGATTTCGAACTGCTTGGCCATCTGCTTGACGGGCCGTTGCCCCGCGGGTGGAAAAACGAAAACGTGGCCCAGAGGATCGACGTCCAGCGTTTCAGCGAGTACATCGCAGAGCACGGCGGCGAACATCACGCGTTGCATGATGCCCGTGCGAATGCGTTCGCTTTTCGCTAGCCTGCTGCTACTCGGGGAGAGGAGGGCCCGCGGGAATGTACCCGCAAGAAGCGCTGATGAAGCGCATTTCGTGATCAATCGCGATGCACGCGGCACGCTGTGCAAGGAGTTTTACTGCGAGCGTTGCAACGATTACTCGACGAATTCTCGACGACATCGAACTAGAGCGACGGGTATTTTCCTTATCTCAAGTCTTCCAAAACACTGTAACGACTTATGGGAGAAGCCCTGTGGCACGCGGAAAGTCCAGCGCAGCCTTGTTTGCCGGGGTGCGGGCTTCGCGCCGCGCTAAGCAGAAGTCAAGACTTCGAAGGCAAATAAAACGATTTGACCTGTCTCGAATCTCCACTAGACTAAGCGTCGAGCATTTCGGAAGGCACTAGATGTTGTGTTGACGAATGCTCGATGCGAGCTGTGGGAGAGCGCTTGCGACCCAACAGCGGCTGCAACCGCCATTGGGCGCTTCACGCCAAGCCTCTCCTTGACCCAGCCTCCGGAAAGGGGGGTATTTGAAAGACCTTGTGATCGAACTAGCCTGCAAGCTAGTGATCGAGGTGGTCGAGTCCGCTCCATTAAAAGAAATGGTGCATCACTGGGTGGACTCACTACTTTTCTACCTGCTGCACTGATGTGGGGACCCGGCGAAAGCCGGGTTTTTTTGCCCCTGCAAGGGCGAACCCACCGCGCGGGAAGCCGACCAACCATCACCTGGACGTTTATGTCTGCGTCACGCGCAGAACGAAGCCTATGCTGTCAGGCGCGCCCATGCAAGAGCCTCCAAAAGCCTTCAAAGTGACTTTGGCAGGCCTAAAGCCTTGTCTGTTAAGGCTTTCAGAGAATTTGCCTGCGAGGCAAAAAAATAGTCTTTTTTGGTCCGATAACACCCTTGACAGCACATCGACCGTTCTGGCGGGGGCATAGTGCTCAGTTTGGTGATATGTGCAGCGGCGTCATCCACGGCAACGCGCGTGGTGCAATGACCGTGGTGCGCTGGCCCTTCCAGACGAAACCAAACTCGAAAATCTGTTCGACGGGCAGCATGAAGATGTACGGCTCGCCTTGCACTTCACCTGTCCACCCAGCTTCGCGTGCCGCGTCCAGTGCATCGTCCAGCTCGGCCTGGACCAGATCAACCGCACCGACTCCGGCGTCGTCGTGCATTCGCTGCTTCAAATCACCCACGGTCAGCATGCCTGCAAAGGTTGAATCAGGCTTCTCCATTTCGTAAACGTGCCAAGTCATTGTTGCCTTACTCCTTGTAGTGTTGGATCACACAGCAGGTATCGGCAAAGGGCAGGAATTGTTCAGAGCGACGGCGCAAAAAAACTGACGATGGCGGCGGCGATGCGCTGCATTTTCCAGGCGGCTACGATCGCCACGACGCCTACCAGCAGCACGGTCGGGATGTCGCCGTGCATGTTCGCCCACGTCAGACCGATCCCCGTGCCTTTCATGATGAAGTACATCAGTGGCAGGCAGACGAGGGCGGCATAGAAGCGCTTTTTCGGGGGCAGCGTGGCAAGGTAGTTCATCGGGACACTCATTTGTCAGAAGATTTGAAGAGAGTGCCACATCAACGGGTGACGCGAAAGCGACGTTGTCGTACCAAAGGACGAAAAAAAGCCCGCTTCACGGCGGGCTTAATCCATATCAGGAGGGACATGGAGGAGACAAGGTAAGTATAAACCCTAATACTCAGTTATGTCACGAATCAAAGTGGTCGTTACGCTTTCAGCAGCGTGGCAACCTGATCCGCACTCAGGCCATGCCCGATGAGCTTGCGGCTTCTTAATTCGTTTAAAACTTTTTATCTTGTGCCGTAACCTTATTACATTTTCCTGAGGTCAATGCTCCTCTTAGTGCGAATACTTGAGCCTGGAACGTACCCGAATATCGGGAAATTATTATGTTGTACATTCCAGATGCTCTATCAAGATAAAAGTAATCGTCTGTTATTTTCCAACCATCCGCAGGATTTATTCTGATCACCCACGTCCAAGTCGATCCGACGTCATTTTTGCCAGTGCATTCGAGCGTAGTTTGGTCCGCAGACGCCGCGACTGTAATGCCGTCGCGGCCTTCGAGCTTCGCGCTTTGTTCGGCAGAAAGAAAATTATATTGCGAAGAACTCTTGTCGTTAAGACCAAAGCGGCATGTTTGCTTGGGGTCACCTGGCCCACATGCGTAACAAACCAGCCCTGCTTTGATAAAACCGTCGCTGGTGGACGGCCGCGGCGAGTCCTGCAGAACGGTTACCTTTTGCCCGTGCGCTAGAGGACCTGTGGAACGAAATCCTTCTCGCGTGCAGCTACCTCGTGCCGAGGCGTTCGCGAAGTCCGGACTTTCCTGCCAGCAATAGTGAAGATCTGCTCCGCGCGGCCAAGACGATTCAAGCACTACTCCACGCCCCGAAGGCGCTAAGTGCGCTGTACAGCCGACGCCATCTGTAACGCGAAAGTCTTGATCGGCTTGTTTCGGAGTTGGGGGTTCGGCGAACGGGCTCACGGTCAAAGTTAGCCAAAGCACAGCCAGCAACAGTAATAGGACGTTTCGTTGCTTCATGACCGTCTCCGGAAGTATGCTTACCCTCGTCTTTATGGTTTTTTTTTTGCGGTTCCTTATATCTCTCGCATTTAATTTGTTGCGTCTGTGCGTTGACGAACCTGTGATTCTGTTTGGTGGATTATCTGCTTAAACAAAAACGTTAGTAACTTTGATTCGGTTGGACTTTTTGTAAGGCGGCGCTATGAAACGAGTTTTCTTGATGGTCCTGACATTTTTGGCTATGGAGGCTGGCATTTGTCAGGCTCAGCAAACGATGCATATGACGACGACGACCCAGCAAGCGGCCGACGCCGCGAAGCGACAGCACGATACGGGTACGTCGAATGAAAACGCGGCGAAGGCGATGAAGCAGATCGACGATCAGGAGAAGCAGTCGAACGGTGTGGCCACGTCTCCTTCTCCCTCACCATCGCCATCACCGGCACCTCAGTAGGAATTCGGTAGGGGCGGGTCGGACGTGGCCGGTGCAGATCGCGACATAGGGGAACGAGGTGAAAAACTTTTGCTTTATCGTCATGCTTATTGGCTCATTAGCCGGTGCTTTTTCAGCAGTTGCTGCTACCGTTAAAACCTACGACGCCGTAGGCACCAGTCAAATTGACGCGTGTGCCGCAGCTAAGAGAAGTGCGCAATCAGGGTCCGAGGGGCGGCTGACGGGGATAGGTTCGTGTCAATGCGGGATAAAGAGTAAGGCCGGCTCGTCCGAGTTGTGGGAGTGCCTCGTTGAGGCTACCCACGAACCGTAGCGCATCGCAAGGATGGTCGACGTCTGCAATGGGGGTAGGCTGAGATTCACTCACGCCGACATGAAATTTTTATGTCTAATGCCTCGCTTAAGTACCGATAGGCAAGGGCTGAGACAGTTCAGGTGTTATGTCAATTGATGGCATGTAGCCAGTGCTTTGCCATCGCAGTGATCGGCGTCCCGCCCATCACATGCGCGACCAGACTGTTCGCAGGTCGGCTACCTACCCGATGTCGGGGCTGTACGGCAATGGGTCAGACTATTACGATAAGGCATTGGATAGCTATCTGGTACCAATTCTCTGACCCATGAACACGCCCCCTCAAAATACTCATCTGCTGACGCAGATCAAGAATCTGGCTATCCAGGCGATGTTTTCTGACGACGAGCTGCTGGAGCAGTTGGTGTTGAAGGGCGGTAACGCGATGGCGCTTGTCCATCAGATCAGCGCCCGGGCGTCGGTCGATCTCGATTTTTCGCTGAAGCAGGACTTCAGTGAAAGCCTTGAAGTGGTGCAGGAGCGCATTCGCAGGGCATTGACTGATACGTTCCGCGCATCTGGCTTCGAAGTTTTCGACTTCAAGATGGTCGAAAGGCCCAAAACCCTGTCAGCAGACATGCAGGCCTTCTGGGGCGGATACGGTGTCGAATTCAAGCTCGCCACCGCAGCTGTTCACGCACAGCACTCCACCGATATAGAGATGCTGCGCAGACTCGCCATCAACCTCGGGCAGGGCACGAAATTCCTTATCGATATCAGCCGCTTTGAGTATGTCCACGACAAGCAGGAATGGGATTTCGAAGGAACGCTGATCTACGTTTACTCCCCCATGATGATCGTATGCGAGAAGCTGCGAGCCATCTGCCAGCAGATGGAGGAGTACGCGCCGATTGTCAAAAGAGGCCATGCCGGAAGCGCCCGCCCGAAGGACTTCGTCGACATCCATACACTCTTGTGCGCGCTTGAGCTGGATCTCACCGGCGAGCAGATGCAACGGACCCTAGTGTCGATGTTTGAGGCCAAGAAGGTGCCGCTGTCGTTTCTCGGTCAAGTCGCGGATCAGTACGACTTCCACGTTACGGGCTTTCCTTCAGTGGCCGCGACCGTGTCACCGGACTTTGACCTCAAGGAGTTCCGGTTCTACTTCGACTACGTGACCGATCTGATCGACCGGCTAAAGCCCTTCTGGCACCAATAGGCGCCAGTTGCTGTCGTAGCGCGTCTTGTTCATTTCAGGTGCCAGAAAGAAATCGTATTCCATCGGCAGGCGTCGGACGAGGTCGATCTGGCTGGACTTGTACCCGGCACGTTCCAGATAGAATCCGATCGCCTGGTGGTATGGGAAAACGAAATCGAGCTTCCGCAGCATCGGAATCAACCGGTTAACGGACAGCCGGTCTCTGGCGAGCTCGAATGCCTTGGCAACCTCGAATACACCGCCGGCATAGACAGGCCTCACCGTGATATCAATAAGCGTGCGCTCCAGATTGGTCAGGCGCGCGTGAACCCGTCGCCCATCGTCATCCGTGACGTCTTCGGTGACGATGCCCAAATGATTTGTGTACGCCCCGTTCAGCAGGTAGACCTTTCTTCCGGCGTATTCAATCCAGTTGTGAGAAACGCGGGGTGGGCGTCGAAACGATTCATCTATCTCGGCCTGACCAATTTGTGGCCGGGCGCGGGGCTGCGCAGGGCGGCTGCGTTCTTCGGACAGGTAGACGGTCGTCGGAGACTGTTCTGTCAGACCGTGCACCCGCATGGCAGTGTAATGGCTCAGATACAGCTCCTTCCGGAGCGACAGAAGGATTGAAAGCAGCGGGACATCGCCCCATACGTAGCACTGCTCGGTCCGTTGTGGAAACGCAAACTCGATCTGATGCAGCTTGGCATGGTCCCGCAGGAATCCAATGAAATCCTGCGCGGTCGTGTTTTGCGCCAGTCGCCAGAAGGCACGCTGGCTGGCGAGAATGGCCTGAATTTCCTTCAGCTTGAGCACATGCGAAGGCAGTTCGTCGAAGTGCCTGACGATATCAGGCTTCGCGATCTGGATTCTTGACCTGCTGCTCACTGCAGTTGCTCCTCATTGTGCGCAGCGTTAACGCTGCGCACAATAGCACAAAAAATCGATCAAAACAAGCTTAAAAGAGCCGTGGATAGCCGCAGCCGCGCAAAAATGTAGCTTTAATTATTATCGTGCTTAGCAGCGTTAACGCTGCTAAGCATAACAGCAAATCGCAGAAATTGCAAGCAGGGAACGCCCGTGCTGCGGCCTAGACCACGAAAATCAGCCCATGGGGCTGAGCTAGTGTGTGCGGCGTTAACGCCGCACACACTAGCTCATGCCAATTAATTCGTCAAGCAATGGCTTCCGTTTTCGAGTCTTATTTTGGAGCAATGACTCGGGGAAATCGGAAATTTCCGAAAATGATTAAATGTCGCGCCCCTGAACAAGCAAGTGCGGGAGGCGCGCTGCGTGATGCTGGCGAGGTGCGTGGTGACAACGCCGCGGTCGCGCGACGCGGAGGCGTCGCGCATATCCTGCGCGCGCCGCGAATTGCGCTCGGCTGGCGCGCCACGTGCGCGTCGCGCAGCAAAAACGTTGCAGCATGGCGGTTGTAGAAGCCCGCCTGGCATGGCTTTAGAGGATTTTTATAGCGCCGTCGCGCGCGCCGCGCGTCAGGCGCGCACGACGTGCTCTGTGAACGCGCACCACATGCGCGTCGCGCGCGCACGATCTGCGCGTCGCGCAGAAAAATGGGTATAATGAATTTCAGAGCGCGAAACTGGCTGCTTCAAAGGAGCGATAGCCAGCGTAGGAACACCGTAGATGCCTTTGACTCTATGTCGTGTGAGACCTCTCCCCCAGCCTACGGGGTTAAACAAAGGCAGGCGCAGGCGAACCGTCTATCGGCTCGCCTTTTGTCTTTTTGGGGCGCTCAAAAATGAGTGCTCCGTGCCGATGCTTGTTGAGTGACTTGTGGTCACCGTGCATGAAGTTCCACAGCAACTGGCCGCTGTGGTGCGTCACAATCACCAGCATCTGCGTTTTGCCCTCAAACAGGCCTATATAGGCATGCCTGAGCGATCCATCGTCATATTCGACCTGCCATATTTCAAACGGATCGGCCATCGTGGCAAGGGCCAGCTTCACATATCGCTCGCGTGCGTCGAGGCGCTTTTCGACAATGTGCGTCAGGTGTTCGCGGTGCGCTGCAATCTTGCCCAACGGGCAGGCGAGATAAACGGTGCTCACCCCCACCTCGAACCCGAGGTGATGTTCAAGGATCAGGAGGGCTTCCTCGACCGTATCGGCTCCCGCAACTGTCTGTTCCTGAGGCAGGCGCTCGTCAGCGTGCGTATGGCGCAGATCTACTCTGCCCAGTTCGGTCCACCGAGGCTGGTCCTTTTTTTCTGTAGCGCCCATACCGCTTTTCTCATAAAAGTGTTGTTGTCGGTTGACCGTTTAGCCTGCCGTCACGACTGACGCCCCGTCTCAGAGCTCATCGTCATCCTTATCATCGAAGTCAGATGCACCTATTTCCATTGCACGCTGATATAGCGCGGTATATGTCAGCTTCTGTACCCAGCCCTTGGCATCGAGCGCCCGGACTGCGTGATACGGATTGAGCAGCAGTACAAACTGGCAGGGGCCGGCCGGCCCAGCAGCATAGTCGATAAATCCCAGGTCCTTCAGTACACGCAGATGCTCGCGCCAGGTGGAGACGTTTCGTTCGCCCGTATAGCCGGCCTCCATGGCGGCAATGGTTTCAACCTCAATCTTCACGAGCGCCTCATCGAAAACGCGACACCAGAGCACCAGATAGGCTTTGCCGGCAGGTACCGATTTGCCTGTTGTCACTTGTTTCGACACGTCCTGGATCAGATCCATGAAAAGGGGCATCGTCCGCGGTATGGTGGTGAAGCCGTCTCTGTCGTGGCGCAGCCATAGCTTGTCATCGGTGATATCTGGCCAGAGCTGCTTGCGCATTGCTAGCGCTGCTTTTTGTGCTTTCGACAGCCGTTTTTTTGCCTGCTTCTCATTGAGAACAGCTGGCGCCTTTTTGGCAGCAGCAGTTTTCTTCGTGATCATGACTACCCCGTATTTTTAAGTTTCGCTGGAGAACGCAGCGCATGAAACGAATTGTCCGTTAAAATCCTTATAAATCAAATGGTTGTGTTTTTTCAACCGGGAAAGGACTGCCGTTTAAAGTAGCCGTCAGGATTTCAAGTTACGTTGATAGTAACAGACTCGGAATCTGAGTAACTCGTTTTGCCGTAATCGATTTGGCTTAAAGCCATTTGTGACGGGGGTTTTAAAAAATTTCGTGGTGCTCGCCGTGCTCAGCGTCCTCACCGTTCTCGCCGTGCTCCCGGTGCTCCCGGGTATTGTCAAAGGGGCTGGGGGAGGTAGTAACCGCGTGGCATACGATCCTGCGGTAGTGTCACAAACCTGAATCGCTGGTGCATTTGATGAGCGTCGAGCCCTAGGAAGCTTGATTCCTGATTTCTGAATGCTGGCGCCGGACTGCACTATTTGGGCGAACGGTCTTTTTCATGTAAGATTTTTGCAGTGGGGCCTTCGTGCGCCCTGCTTTTTTCGCCAAAGGCCGCCTCGTGCGGCCTTTGGCATTTCTGACCCGCCCCTCGAGGCGGGTTTTTTATTGGCACAGGCAGATGAAGAAGATTGACTGGACCCGGGTCATGGTGGCGGCGATCCGTGCGATCGCCGTGATCACGGTGGCCCTGATCCGCCATTCACATCCCAGCTAGGCCCCCCATCCCGATTGTTCTCGCCGTCATCCTGCAGTCCGTGACGGGTCGGTGATTTTTTAGCCACTGACCTGTTGCAGCTTCCGCGAGTGTTTCTATATGTGATAATGTCCTTTATCACATATAAAGAGGCGACCAGACGTGGCACGACATCTTCGAACACAAAAGCAGATCGACGATTTCATCGAGAAGGTGATCGACGAGGCAAACCATCACGCTTCAGGCGTAGCGCAAATCATCGATCCGCTGTCGCAGGCAGTTTTGGGGCATCAAGGCTTTTCCCGGCTGGAAGTGTATGAACGCAATGGCAATCTGGCGCGAACCTGCTGGGTGACGGTGGGACAGAACCGTTGGGTTTTCTCGTACGCGTACGGCCAGCATGTCATTGAGTTGCGCCAGCACAGCACGCGTGGCCCGGTGGTTTTCAGTTTTGACAACCAGACGTCTGCCGCCGTGTTGCGACAGCAGGTTAACCGTCTGTGATGGAAAGCAAGCCCGAGGGCATGTGATGAAACGCGATATGGACCTGGTCCGAGAACTGATGCTCAAGCTTGAGGCGCTGCCCTTACCTTCGTCAGGATTCACCGTGATAGATGCAAGTACGGTGATGGTTGAAGGCTATACGGCCGAGCAGATCGACTACCACCTGTCCCTCCTGCAAGAGGCGCGCTTCATACATGCGGGCGGGTTGGACTTTGGCATGTCTGGTCCCGGGTTCAATTGCGGTGTTGGGTTCCGCAACCTCACTTGGGCTGGTCATGACTTCGTCGATGCCGTCCGCAGTCCCGATGTGTGGAGCCGGACAAAGCAGGCTGCATCCGCCGCGGGCGGATTTACGGTTGAACTGCTCGTGTTTGCAGCAAAAACGTACGTTGAAAGCAGGATCAAGGGGCTACTTGGTGGCTAGCACAGCCCCCGTTCTTCTCACCGGCGCCACGTTGCCGGCGCTGGTCGCCGGCGCTGGCGAGCGGGCCGGCATCCGGTTTCTCGAGTTCTTCGCGTCGGCGATCCGCAACCCGCACACACGCCGTGCGTACGCGCGCGCCGCGGGCGACTTCCTGACCTGGTGTGCCGGCGCCGGCGTGACGTCAATCACGGCGGTGCAGCCATTGCACGTCGCCGCATGGATCGAGCGGCAGACACAGACGTCGTCGGCGCCGACCGTCAAGCAGCAGCTCGCGGCGCTCCGGCACCTCTTTGACTGGCTCGTCACCGGTCAGATCGTGCCGCACAACCCGGCCGCGTCGGTGCGCGGACCTTCCCACACCACGAAAAAGGGAAAAACGCCGGTACTCGATGCGAGCGAGGCGCGGCAACTGCTCGACAGCATCGATGTGACGACGCCGATCGGGCTGCGCGACCGCGCGCTGATCGCGTTGATGGTGTTTTCGTTCGCACGGATCGGTGCAGCGCTCGCGATGCGGGTCGAGGATGTGTATGTGCAGCACCGGCGCCTGTGGGTCCGTCTGCGCGAGAAAGGCGGCAAGGCGCACGCGATGCCGTGTCATCACACGCTGGAAATCTACCTGCATGAGTATCTGGAGCAGACCGGCCTGCGCAATGAACCCAAGGGCCCGCTATTCCGCACGATTGCACGCGGCACCAACCAGCTGAGCACACGAGCGCTGCCGCAGGCGAACGCGTATGCGATGGTGCGGCGCCGCGCGCTGGCGGCCGGTATCCGCACGGCGATCGGCAACCACACGTTCCGCGCGACCGGCATCACCGCGTACCTGAAGAACGGTGGATCGCTCGAAAACGCCGCAGCGATGGCCAATCACGCGTCGACCCGGACCACGCAACTGTACGACCGGCGTCGGGACGACATCAGCCTCGATGAAGTGGAACGGATTCGTGTGTAATTGCATCGCAGTAAATCTTAAATAGGGCGGCTCTGTCCAGATCAGAGCTGGCATCCAGGCTTGCATCACGAATTGTCGAGAATGCCGCGTGTAGGTGCCCAAGACGTGCGAGCGCGAGAATGTATCGGCAAGACCGGATGAGGTTCGGCCTGCGCTCGCCATAAAAAAATAGCCCACTGTGAGAATCAGCGGGCTACAGAACACACGCCGGGAAAATGAGGGTGTCAACTCCCGGGAGCGATCAAGATATCCAAACTTTTTTTTCGAGTCAACGTGAAACGCTCTTGAATGACAGGCAGGACAATCTGAGGCAATAAAAATCTGTGATCGGTGCGATCTACACGCCAAGTAACCCCTCCGACTTTGCAGTCGGACTGAGCAACTCATCCTGGGTTTTCCGACATTCCTGTCTTGTCCGGGCCGGGTGCCCCTTCATGCAATGGGCCGACAAAATGGCCGCTCGCTATCGGCATGGCGTGGCGTTCAGGGCATAGACAAACTTCCGACGGCGCTGTCGCAGACCTGCAGCTGCCGCACATGTTGACTCTCCACTCCCATCTCCAGTCGTTATGCCCCGTCATCCGTGCTGTATCCCACACGTCGCCCTTCGACGTGGGTACCGCATCGTCGCGGAAACGAGTCAGAAAAATAAGCCAACCGCAGGGGAAGGCCCTCGCGATAGAGACAGCTCAGCTATATCGAGAAAAATTGGAGCAACGCGGCCGGGACATGGGAGTTTACGATGTGCTTGAGAAGGCATTGCCATCCGTGCAAGCGATTTTCATGGAAGCCCTGTCTGCGATGGAAGCAAGGCAGATCAAGCGTTGAAGTACGCACGCTTGCTTTGAAGCTCATCAACTCTATGCGGCTTGACCGCTATCGATGATTGCCTTCGACCATAACCCGCTCTGCGACGCAAGCGCATCATTGCTCAGCAAAATGCAAGCGATTCTGAGATTCCCTGCTGTCGCTAGATTGAGTGGCACGCAGCACCGCCTCGAATCTGCAACTATGGCCGAATGGCCAACGGGGCCCCCCTCCGAAAAAAACTTACGCGGCACCCTAAAGTTCGTCCTGGCGTGACCGCTAACCTAGTTGTAGCCGTGACCTTGCGCGACAATACTTGCTAACCTGTCGACTAAAAGTTATAGTTTTCATAACAATGAACCTGAGAGAACTGCAGCAACATAAACGGGCCGTCATGGTCGATGGAATAGTCAAAGAATCTCGACCGGTCGGTTGCGCTTCGCCCTCGTGGCTGGCTTGCTATCCGAATTTTCAAGACGCACTGCGGGGCGGTGAAACAAGTTTTCGAGCGCTGCCTCATTTCGCCAAGCTTCCCGTATTAAAGCGAACAGCCACCAACACAGAGGCACAAGCAGTTTTCACATCGGTGACTCTCAACGAAGTTCGCGCTGCTTATGTTGAACTCAGCACGACTTGCGTGGTGGAAGCAGTAGAGAGCTATCTCTCGGTCGGCATGCACAGCGAAAACTTGCAGAGCATTCGATCGTCGATTCTTGACACTATCGCTGCACAATTTCCACACGCGACAGTTCCCCAGGTAGCCAGACCGCCCTGCTTGCTCAGTCCAGGCAAAGGCATATTTCTTGACGGCTGGCAGCGCTTCTTTACCTATTTGTCCCGCGACGACAAGACCATACCGCTTCTTGCAGTTGATTGGCCCGTTTTTTATGAGCGCCTTGCTGGCAATTCGCCCGAAGACGGCAGGGCAGCGACGAACTTGCCACGCTAACATGTTCGCCGCCTCAACCCGCAAAAAATTCTTATATAGTCCTAAAGTTCTATGCCGGACGGAAGCTATCAAAAAAACGAACGTGCCTGTCCTCGCCCACATTGATATGGTATTTATAACGTTTAGAAGATCGCCCGGCTCAGTGACATCGTCTTGGCAGATCAACTGCTGGCATCGATCAGAATGGCGCACAAGGCTGCACGACTGCCTGCTCTTTCGCTGCCCTTGTTTCTGGCATCGATCGGAACCTCGAACTGGATTTTAACTATGGACCGATCTCGCTCGGAGCGTACTGGGGATACAGCGACTGATCCTACGGAAAACCTCACATCGAGCCTTGGCGACGTCTGTTAAAACAGACGTCGTTTTTCCGTCATCATCCGTTCGACCATCCGATGGCTACTCAATCAGGTAGGCTTCGTCGCTAACTGATTGGTGTATGCACTGCTTAATGCCAACTGAATGCTGAACATGCGATTCGACATGCGGGAATTGCTCGGCTGTTTCGGCAACAAGGCCAAAACTCCCTTCATCGTATACAGCATGATCAGTGCACCGGTCAGATCGCCCACGAACATCATGAAGAAACTTTCGCCAATGTTTTGCGTATTTCCTCGCAACGCGAACCAGATGTGGTGCAGCAGCGGATTCGCCACCGAGTACGCAACGCCCAGCACGAGCAATCGCTTCGGCGTGAGATTTGTCAGCGACGCCTTCAGCTCGTAGCGCTCCAATGCAAGTCTGTAAACCAGATAGGGAGCCAGCGAACCCAGAATGGCTCCCGCGATTGCGCGAACCGGGTCGTGCGGGAACCAATAGAAGAAGTCCATCAGCAGACCGCCAACCAGCAGGCCGACGAACCCATCGAATCCAACGAGCAACGTACTGAGAAGCCGAACACCGGACGGCAGGAAAATCCAGTTTATGCCTCGAACGAAAGACGTGTGAGTGAACACCTCCTGGTTGATCCACAGCGAGATCAAAAACGCGATCAGAGTCCCAGTGATCGACCAGAAATGCAAACGTAAGCTAGACATTGCGGTAAACTGCTCTTCCATGTTTATTATTGAGCGAATCATAACGCGCCTGCATGTCGTCCCGCGAGCGCCTATCTTCAACAGCCCATCCTCAACAGTGCGTAGGCAATGACACGTCCTGCTGATATCTACCTGCGATTCCTTCAACTGACCGAGGCATTGCGCGGTTTGCCTACACTTGCCGCGCTCGATCCGCTCGAAGAGCGGATACTTGAGTTTGTAGCTCGCGCAACACAGACCAAGAACCGGCTGTCGGTACGGGACATGATGGCGCAAAGCGAGCTAGGGTCGCCTGCAACACTACACGCGCGAATCACGTCGATGCGAGAAAAGGGCTGGATCATGCTCAGTGACACGGAGGACGCGCGGCGCAAACAGATCGAGCTGACACAAGCCGCGCTGCGTCATTTCGACAAACTCGGCGAAGCCTTTACCAAGGCCGCGAAGGGAACCTGACATTTTCCGTCTGTCGGTTTGACCGACACTATCAGGTCAGAAAAAACTCCGCATCCCCAGCGCAACCCCGGTCTGATTACTCCGCCCCTGCAATTCCACGCCTGCGGCGCCTGTTACCTTGTTGAAATCCACCGTGCCATAAAACTCGGTGCGCTTCGACAGCTCATACTCAGCCAGTTCAACCGCGGTATATCGGCTTCCGCTGCCCAACGTCCCACTGCCCGTCGCAGCGTTTCGCATGTGATCGTAGTAGAACGCGGTGGACAGGAGCAACGGAGCAGCGATCCGCCACGCAAACCCGGCAAATGGCCCGTCATCGATCCGGTTCGTGTTTTTCAACTGACTGATATCTGGGATCGGCTGTTCGGCAAGCAAGGTATCAACAAGGCCCGTGTTGTCTTGTGAATGCAGCCAGCCGGCATAGAACTTTACCCGGCGCAGTTCGTACATTAAATCGACGTTGAAGACCGTTTGCCGGTTATCCGAGTTGTCGCGCACCCGCTGAACGCCTGCCGCGACATTGAGCGGCCCATCTGAATACGACACCAGCAGGTTCGCAAGACTCCCTGCCGCGAAGTGGCCGGGGACCTGGCCCGAGAATCCGTCCGCACCGTCTAACTCGTAGTTACTTCCGAAGGAATACATCGCACCGACATACAGGCTGCCGAACTGGCCCAGGTATCTGATCGAATTGTCGGCAGCAAGACCAGCTTCGAGCGCCCACGGCAACCACGAATTTTCCGGGTAGTTCGCATAGGTCAGCGGGTCGTATGTCGTGACCAGTTTGTCGAACAGCGGCGTGTCCTGGCGGCCTAGCGTCACTGTTCCGAATCCACCCGATAGGCCAACATTAGCCGTGCTTCCGAAAAAACGGCCACCGTCGCTAAGCGCGCCATCCTGCGGATCGAAATTGCTCTCGATCTGGAACACAGTCTTCAGGCCTCGGCCTAGATTCTCCTCGCCACGCAACCCGACATGACTGTTGATGATCGCTCCGTTCGTCATGAATAGACGACCGTCGTTTTGAGCGTTATCGTTGGTCAAGTAGCGCAGCGTGATTTCAGTCATGCCATAAAGTGTGACCGAGCTCTGGGCCGATGCGTGCAGACAAGCCAATGCCGACGCAATGCCGCCCACCACAGCGGCAATCCGCGTGTTTCTCAAGTGCTATCCCCGCGATTTCTGGTCAAGCCGCAGGCCGATGCTGCGACTACTGTGCAGCGTCCGGAACAGGCGACGCGGCGCGCGAGATAATAACCGAAGCAGCCCATCGAGAAGCAACAGGACGGATTCATCCGTGTCGCGGTGATCGCTTTAGCTCGCAGAAGCACGCAATCATGCGTCGAAAAAACGCTTGCAGTCCGACGCTGGCGTCGCAACATGTCGACTAAATCGACGTGTCTTCGTATGCGCGACTCCAACTACCGGTTACACAAGGTCAACCGCCACCGGTTGCACCTCGTCATTGACGTCGATATAAACCTGCGTGGTCGAAATGTTGCGGTGTCCGGCGAGCGGCATGAGCACGCGAACGCCTATGCCCTTGTTTGCCAGATTCGTGATGAACGTGCGCCGACCTGAATGACTGCTCGCCCCGTCTATGCCGACCTGCTTGTACAGTCAGTGCAAGTACTGACACAACGTGTTCGCCGTGAACCCGGCGCGCTTCTGCGTATAGAACAGCGGCTTGTCCGGCATTAACTGTTTGAGGGTCGCCAAAACACGCTCAAAATCACCAAGCAAATGGCGCTAGAGCCCCCAACAGTTTGTCATCGCCGAATGAACTGCAAACCGCCAAACGCGCGACGCGAGGTCGGAACCGCGTGCATTGAAATTCTCTTGACGTTTCCGCACAACAGCCTGCCTCGAAACCTGCCGTACATCAAAAGAGGCATTTGCAATTGCTGAGGAGAGCTTATGTCAACCAGCCTCCAGCCTCGACAGATGATACTCCCACGGTATGTTATTAACCGTGGCAGTATCATTTATAGGTCATGTCATAAAAAAGGCCGGACGTCTCTCCCAGGCCACCGCCGCTGCCCACGCGGGCGGCGTCCTGGCGACCATCCCGGAGGCCGAGGGTGGCGCTTTCTACGTCGAACTCGACCTCGCCCGGCCGGCGCCGCCGTGCTGACCACGTCGAACAATCACGCCCGCGCGCTTTCCGCAGCCCGGTCAAGGCGCTCGAGATCATTCGGGAACTCGGTTTGCAGACGGGCCGGTTTTCGCTCGAGGCGTGGCGACCAGATGAAGTGGCGTTCGAGCGCCCCAATCGCCCGGATCGCGACGAGGCGATGGCGGCCGCGCATGCGAGCGCCGCAGCCTATGAGGAATGGGTCCGTCAGCAGATACAGAAGGCGATCGACGATCCACGTCCGTCCATCGAGGACCCGGTGATGAAAAAGGCTGATGCGCGCGTCTATGCGATGCATAAAGCAAGCGTGCGAGGACTTGAATGGAAGGTCCTGGCAGAAAACGTCCTGTTTGACATACTCGACTACATCGGACACGACAACCCGAGCAGCCGTGGAGCTTGCGCAGGAAATGCTGCTCCAAGATTGACGGCCTGTGCGAGCGCGCGACACTGTACCGTGCCGGTCGCGTGCCGGTCGCGTGCCGGTCGCGTGCCGTTGCACCCTGGAAATGATCGCTTACCGTAACTGGGTCGTGTTTTAGCCAGATCCAATATCAATTAAACAAACCCTTAAGAAAATCGCGCTTGTGCCGTTAGCAAACAGGAGGAACCCGCATCCTTTCGAGGCTATTTCTACGTCCCCCGGAATCAATTCCGCTATCTGGAAGCGCTGCAGGCTGGTCATCAACACGGTCGATGGCCAGCTCCTGTTCCTCACGAATATCGAAAGACTTACGTCGTGCGCGCGATGAGTCCGGTAGATCCGGTGTTGATCCATCCCAACGTGAAGCCTCACATGAATCTGAACGACATGAGAATTTCCACCCGGCTCGCGCTCGGGTTCGGCATCCTGACGTTGTTGATTGCCCTCATGGGGGGCATCTCGATAATCAGGAGCAGTGCTGTGGGCGACGCTTTCGACACGGTGGTCAATCAACGCTATGCAAAAATTGCTGCGCTTAACAACATCAAGGGCGGCTTAAACCAGATCGCACGCTCGCTGCGCAATGCGGTCATCATGAGTGATCCGGCCGACGTGAGGAAAGAACTCGGGGTGGTGGAGTCTACCCGTAAGATCATCGTCGATCAGTGGGGAACGCTTCAGACTCAAATCCGCTCTGAAAAGGGCAAAGCATTGGTGGATAGGGCAACGGATGCGCGCAGTAAGTACGCGGAGCTGCAGGTCAAATTCACCGGTCTGGTTGCAGCCGGAAAGACCGATGAAGCCAGGAGCTTGCTGCTGGGCGAATTGCGGCCGACACAACTGGCGTATTTTGCGGCAGTGGACGACCTGATCGCGTACCAGAAAGAAGCGATGGACGAATCCACAAGCCAGGCCTTTGCCGAGATTGCTAGCATGAAAGCTGTCATCCTGGCGTGCGGCGGCGTCGCCCTGATGATCGCCATACTGATGGGCATCTGGACCATCCGTGCCATTACGCGCCCGATCAGTCAGGCCGTGAAAATTTCGCGAGCCGTAGCGGACGGCGACCTGAGCGTAAAGGTCGACGCCGTCGGCAAGAATGAGACCGCTCAACTGTTGCGCGCGCTAAAGGATATGCAGGCCAGTCTGGCCAAGGTCGTCTCCGGCGTGCGCCAGAACGCTGAAGCCGTGACCACGGCGAGCGCGCAGATAGCGCAGGGAAATACCGATCTGTCACAACGCACGGAAGAGCAGGCGGCGTCGCTTGAGGAAACGGCGTCGAGCATGGAAGAACTGACCGGCACGGTCCGCCAGAATGCCGACAATGCGAAGCAGGCAACTGCATTGGCCAACACGGCATCGGGAATCGCGCAGCGAGGGGGCGAGGTGGTCGGTCGCGTCGTTGAGACCATGCAAGGCATTTCCGGCAGTTCAACCAAGGTCGCAGAGATTATCAGCGTGATCGAAGGCATCGCGTTTCAGACCAATATCCTCGCGCTCAATGCGGCGGTCGAGGCGGCCCGCGCCGGCGAACAGGGGCGCGGGTTTGCCGTTGTGGCCGGCGAGGTTCGCACGCTCGCCCAGCGCAGTGCGACTGCGGCCAAGGAAATCAAGGATCTGATCAGTGAGTCGGTGACTCGCGTCGATGCCGGGTCGAAGCTCGTCAATGAAGCCGGTAGCACAATCGGTGAAGTCGTCCAGGCGGTGAAACGCGTGACCGACATCATGAGCGAAATCTCGGCGGCATCGGAGGAGCAGAGCACCGGTATTGAACAGGTCAATACGGCGGTCGTCCAGATGGACCAGGTGACGCAGCAGAACGCCGCTCTGGTCGAAGAGGCTTCAGCTGCGGCACATTCGATGGTTCAGCAGGCGAAGGCATTGCGTGACGCCGTGGCCGTCTTCAGGATCGACGCAGATGGGGCATCTGCGTCACGAGTGACCGATCCGAAAACCGAGCCGCGGCGGTCGGTACTGGCGGTTCCCACGTCATCCCGTGCAGCGTTGACGATGCCAGTCGTGATCACCGGCAGGAAGACCGTGGTCGTAACGGATAACGGCGAGGCTGCGGACTGGCATGCATTCTGAGAGGATTGGAAAATTGGACGATACAGGCGATATGCTGGGCAAGCTGGCGCAACTGGTAACCGCCAACACGAAGACCGTGAGCGCGCTTGGCGCGCGGGCTATGGTTCTGGGCAAGTTTCTTGATGCAGCCCTGCCGCACCTCACGACGTTACAGCGCGCCGAAGTCACCAGTTCATTTCGACAAGGCATTGAAGATGCCTTGTCGTGTATGGACGATGTCGCGTTGCCCGCCGAATATCACTCGGCACTGCTTGAACTCACAAATGCAATCCTCGCCGCACTGGGTCAGGAATCCGTCACACGCTGATAGCCTCATATACTTTTTACAGCGCGGCGCGCATCAGGGCATTCGCCAGTCAACACTGAGTGTTTGATACAGAGGTAAGGGTCTGGCAGCATGCAACATTTTTTCATGACGCGAGCGAGCGCCGTTGCGTATCTGCTTGGGCTGCGGCGCGCGATGCCAGATGGGATTGTCGACCTGCGGGTTGGCGAGGCTGATGTGAGGATGCAGGAAGTGGATATGCTAGACCGCTTGCTGCTTGATGTCCGCGCGGGCCGGATTCGCGAATTCAGGCTGGACAAGCCGGAGGCCATGGAGGTAGTGGTCACAGATTGAATAAACACAAGTGCAGAACTCTGCCCAAACGACCCGGCGGGCGGCAAGTATCCGCTAAGGCCGCCTGGCAGAAGCCGTATCGGCGATAATCGAGCCGCTGCCGAGATACTCTTCAAACGAACTCTGGAGGAACTTGTCGACCTCCCTGTCGTCGAGATCCTCTGGCTCTATCCCTCGAATCCTGCAGAGAAATCTCAGGGTCTGTACCGCGGCATCGATGATTGCTGCTTCGGACGGTTTCGGTGTGTTCATGATGACGTTTTCGGCAAAAAGCGCGCGGACTTTAGCAAAATCGCGCTGTTAAAACCCGGTTCGAAACATCACATCCGCGTGGAGGCCGTTGCGCGGATTGGCGGTGTAAGGGAAGGGGGCCGGGCGCTTCTGAAGCCCAAGTCATGTGCGCCGATCGAGGGTACGCGTACGGGTTTGTCGCCCTTGTCGCCAGCGTGCGCGAACTGTCGTCGCCAGTTGCTTCCGGGGCCCTCACCCATCCAGGGCCTTCAGCACGTACGCCGACAGCCGGTCGAAATACCGCCACGCAGCCTCAGTAAGCTCGATCTGTTTGCGCCTGGAATCATCGGTGTCCGCGAGCCGGACCCAGCCTTTTCTCCGCATCGATTTCAGGCGACCGTGAAGCGTCGCGGGCGAACCGAGTCCGCTCTGCGTCATCAGGTCCCGGACTGATAGCCGCTCGTTGTCTTGTGCGGTGCAGGCTACCAGCGTCAGAATGCGCTCCTCGAGCGGGTCAAGCGGTAGCAGGGACGGTCCCTCACCAGGTAAGGCCCCGGTCAGTTGCAGGAAGCGCAGGTAAGTGTCAGCCGGGCGCGTCATAGGTGAAACCTGAGCCGTGCAAGTGGGCTGCCGGGGCAATGACGCGAACACGGTCTCGTCATAGCGGTCAGAATCCGCTTCTTCGCGAAGATTGACATTACTGTCTTTTGCGTCGTCCCGCCCCGCGAGCATCTTTACGTCCATTGCCAGCACCGCCGCGCTCAGGTCACGGATGATCTGGCGTGCCTGCTCCGGTGCCAGTCGAAAGCCGTGTTCGCCTGCGGCAATCGACACCTCCGATGCCATCTCCACCGACAGGCGCATCGCGACATGCTGGCTCGTGGCGTCAATCTGCCAGTCCTTTACCACCGCGAACGAAGGGAAATCCGTGTTCTCTGCGCCTTCCATAGGCTTAATTTGGCCCGACATTTCTGTTCGATGGGTGCTTTTGCCCGTGCACACTGCTGTCGTCCCTGACAGTGCCCAAACCCGTTCCGCGTCAAGCTTCTTTAGCCAGATTTTGCACGATGTAGACATAACTCCACATCGTCCAGCGGGATCGGGCACGCCTTCTGAACGCCACCAATATGAGGGCAAGCCAACGCCGTGCTTCCAGGCGGCGCTACGCTTCGACCGGGAGTCCGAAATCGGGCCCGCCGGCTCGACAGCTCAGTCTTTGCGCCGTCACGCCTTCGGCACGCGGCCGTAGGTGTCTTCGAACCGGACGATATCGTCTTCGCCGAGATACGCGCCCGACTGCACTTCGATCAACTCCAACGGAATCTTGCCCGGGTTCAACAGTCGGTGCGTAATGCCGAGCGGAATATACGTCGACTGATTCTCAGTCAGGATGATTTCCTTGTCGCCGTTCGTGACGAGCGCGGTGCCCTTCACGACGATCCAGTGTTCAGCGCGATGGTGATGCATCTGCAAACTCAGCTGCGCGCCCGGGCTGACGACGATGCGTTTGACCTGAAAGCGGTCGCCACTGTCGATGCCTTCATAGGAGCCCCACGGCCGGACCACGCGGCGATGCGTGACCGACTCGTGACGTCCCAGCGTATTCAACTGCGCGACGATCTTCTTGACGTCCTGCGCCTGGTCGCGATGCGCAACGAGCACGGCATCGGCGGTCTCAACGATTACTACGTTGTCCAGACCAATCGCCGCCACCAGACGGTGCTCGGCGCGAATGTACGAATTGGTCACCGCATCGGTGAGCACGTCGCCGATCTGCGCGTTGCCTTGCGCGTCACGCTCGGCGATCTCGGCGAGCGCGGTCCACGAACCAATGTCGTTCCAACCGAGATTCGCCACGGCGACCACGGCGGCACGCTTAGTTTTCTCCATGACGGCATGGTCGACCGAAATGTTCGGGCTGGCGGCGAAAGCTTGCGCGTCCAAACGCACGAAGTCGTTGTCGTGCTGCGCGGCCTTCAGCGAAAGCTCCGCCTGCAGCGCGATTTCCGGCTCGTAGCGGCGCAGTTCCTCCATATACGTGGAGGCCTTCAGCATGAACATGCCGCTGTTCCAGTAGTAGCCGCCTTCCACGACGAAACGGCAGGCGGTCGCGGCATCCGGTTTCTCGACGAACGAGTCGACGGCGTAGGTCGATGCGCCGTCGACGAGCGCCGCGCCCGCACGGATATAGCCGTAGCCTGTGTGCGGCTCCGTCGGCGTGATGCCGAAGGTAACCAGGTAGCCGTCCTTCGCGATCTCTTGAACAGCTTGGGCGCGAGGCCGCCGGCGACGCCGTTGCCCGTGTCGACCACGATCTTGATGGGACGCGCGAGCTTGATGTCGCTCGCGATGCGATCGAGATAGGCGTCGGCGATGTCGTACTCGGTGTACGTGCCGCTGCCTTCAGAGAAGTTCTCGTCGACGATGCGCTGATGCAGCGCGAGAATCTGCTCGCCGTAAATGGCCGCGCCGCGCAGGACCATCTTGAAGCCGTTGTAGTCCGGCGGATTATGACTACCCGTCACGACGATGCACGAATCGACGCGGCGCTCGCCGCCGTCGAGCTGCAAAGGCACGCTGGCCGCGAAATAACCAACCGGCGTGGGCACCATGCCCACGTTGACCACGTCGACACCGGCCGCACGCAGACCGTCCGACAGGGCCTGGATCAGTTCGGGACCCGACAGGCGGCCGTCGCGCGCGACCACCACGGCGTCGCCGCCTTGCGCCCGCACTTCGCTGCCGAACGCGCGGCCGATCGAACGCGCTGCGTCGGCGTCGAGCGTCTTGCCGATTACACCGCGAATGTCATATGCCTTGAAAATAGATTTGGAGATCATGTTGGCTCACTTGCGTGCAATGGAAAATTTTGACCGGCGCACCGATAACAAATCGGTAAAACACAGCGATGCGCCCTTGCCGGAAGCGATCCGGTTCCAACTTATAATTGCGCTTTTCGGACCAGCCTTAAAACACCATTCTAATGCTTAGACGCCCTCCAATTGTAAAGTTGCCGCGACAGTCGGCTGGGTGGGCAAACGCGCGCACTGCGCCGCTCGGGTCATTCGTGCCACCGTTGCCACCCGTGCTATCGGCGCGAACGGTGCGAACGGATCGCCGAGCGTCCAACGGATGCTGACGCTCAAACGCTTCGCCAATCCGGACGTCACGCGCGCCTTCACGAATATCGTCTGGCTCGGACTGGAACGGCTCACGCAGATCGGCGTGGCGATCGCGATCAGCGGCTTGCTGGCGCGCTACTTCGGGCCGGACGTCTTCGGCAAATGGCAATACGCCAATACGCTGCTGCTGGTGCTCTCGCCGATTACCTGGGTGTGCGGCGCGGAGATACTCGTGCCCACCATCGTCAACCGGCCGCCGGCGCAACTCGGCACTGTGCTCGGCAGTGCGTTTGCGCTGCGCATATCGGTCTCCGCCGCGGCGTTGCTGCTCACCTGGCTCGGCATTGCCCTGCATGTGTTCGAGCCGCTGGTCGGCGCGATGCTCGCCGGCCTCGCCGTGACCATGCTGTTTCGCGAGCCGTTCGTCGGCGTGATCAACGCGTGGCTGCAAAGCATGACCTACAGCAAGCCGCAGCTGCTCACCAGTATGAGCACCGCGGTGCTGAAAGCCGCTCTGGTGTATCTGCTGGTGCGCGCCGCGGCCACGCCCGCGCGCTTCGGCTGGCTGTGGGCGCTCGAATCGGCGGCCATCGGCGCCGTCCTCGTGTTCTATTACATGCGGCGACATGACGGCAAGCTCGGCTGGCATGTCGACCGTGCGCTCTTCAAGCACTTCGCAAGTGCAGGCACCGTGTTCTGGCTCGGCCTGATCTGTATGTATCTGTTCCTGAAACTGGACCGGCTCATGCTCGAACGGGCGATATCCTTTGCCGACCTCGGTCGTTATTCCGCCGCCCAGCAGTTGAACGAGAACTGGATCACGCTCGCGCTGATGCTCGCGCAGACCATCGCGCCGGCCTTCGTCTACCGGGTGCAGGACGCAGCCCAGTTGCGCCGCAACATGTGGCGGCTCACCGCCATGACCGCCGCGCTGATGGTGGGCGGCGCGCTCGTGCTGGATCTGCTGGCCGGCATCATCATTCGCCGCGTGTTCGGGCCGCAGTTCGAAGGCGCGATCGAGATTTTCCGCTGGGCCGTGTGGCTATCCGTGCCGGCCGGCATCGAAGCGATCGGCAATCTGATCGTGCTCAAGTATCAGGCCAAGTTCGTATTGCTCTCGAAGTGGCTGCTGGCGCTGGCTGTAGCGTTCGTGGTCAATCTGCTGGCGATTCCACGGCTTGGCGCTTACGGCGCGCTGGTGGGTCTGGCGGCCGGCTATCTGGCGGCCGCGTCGGTTAATCTTTATTACATTCGTTTCAAATTGCGCCCATGACGAACGCATCCGCCACCGCGCAAATGACCCTCGACGACGTCGCGGTGCTGATTCCCGCCTACAACGGCCAGGCCGACGTCGACCTCACGCTCGCGTCGTTCAGTGAAAGCGCGCCGGTGCATGTGCTGATCGTCGACGACGGCAGCACGCCGCCGATCGTCGCGCCGGCCATCGCCAATATGAAGATCGAAGTGCTGCGCATGGCGCAGAACGGCGGCATTGAACGCGCGTTGCAAACCGGTATCGACGCATTGGCCCAGCGCGGCTTTCGCTATGCTGCACGCATCGACGCGGGCGACCGCAGCGTGCCGCAGCGGCTTGCCAAACAACGCCTGTTCATGGAATTGCATCCGCGCGTGGCCGGCCTCGGCATGTGGACGCAAGTCGTCACCCGCGAAGGCACACCGCTTTTCATGCTGACGCCGCCCGCCGAACCGGACGCGATCCGCCGCTTGCGCTTTTTCCGCTCATGCCTCGCGCACCCTTCTATGATGCTGCGCATCGACGCCGTGCGCGCGGTCGGCAACTACCGCGCCGAGTACCGCTCCGCCGAGGACCTCGATCTGTTCGTGCGACTCATGGAGCAGTACGACTGCGCGAACCTGCCGGAGCTCGGGCTCTATTACGAGCTGAACGAAGGCGGCATTAGCGCGACCAAACGGCGCCGCCAGGTGAATTCGACGCTGCGGCTGCAACTGCGCTACTTCAACGCAGCCAATCCATACGACTGGCTGGGCCTCGCCAAAAATCTGCTGCATCTGGTGACGCCTTACCGCGCGCTGCAACGGATCAAGCGCAGCCTGCTCACGCCGCGCGCGAGCCACTGAATCATTCCCCCAATTGACCGCCGAGTTCGTTCCCGCATGAAGCCTGCCTTGAAGTCGACGCCCGCGTTGCGCATTACACTCGTCTGTAACACCGCCTGGGCAATCTATACGTACCGGCAAGGGCTGATCCGTATGCTGGTCGGACGTGGCGTCGACGTGACGGTGCTGGCGCCACGCGACCGCACATTCGAACTGCTCGCCGCCATGGGCTGCCGCTGCATCGAATTGCCGGTCGCCTCCAAGGGCACCAATCCACGCGACGACCTGCACACGCTGTACGCGCTCTATCGGCAATACCGCACGATCCGCCCGCACGTGGTGTTCCACTACACGATCAAGCCGAATATTTATGGCTCGATCGCCGCGAAGCTGGCGGGCGTGCAATCGGTTGCGGTCACAACCGGATTGGGCTACGTGTTCATCCAGCAAAGCCGCGCCGCTCAGGTGGCCAAGAGAATGTATCGTTTCGCGTTCCGTTTCCCGCGCGAAATATGGTTTTTGAATCGCGACGATCAGGCCGCATTTGTCGAACAGAATTTGTTAGTGCATCCTGAGCGCGCAAGACTGTTGCATGGCGAAGGCGTCGATCTGGACCAATTCGCCTTCACGCCGTTGCCCGAGCGGGTGGATTACCGTTTCGTGCTGATCGGGCGGCTGTTGTGGGACAAGGGCGTGGCCGAATACGTCGAAGCCGCACGGCGCCTGCGTGAACGTTATCCGCACGCACGGTTCCAACTGCTCGGCCCGGTGGGTGTCGACAATCCCAGTGCGATTACGCGCGCAGAAGTGGCGGCATGGGAACAGGAAGGCGTCATCGAGTATCTTGGCGAAGCACATGACGTGCGGCCTTTCATCGCCGATGCGGATTGCGTCGTGTTGCCGTCGTATCGCGAAGGCGTGCCGCGCACGCTGATGGAAGCGTCGGCCATGGGCCGCCCCATCGTCACGACCGACGTGCCGGGCTGCCGCGAGGTGGTGGCGGACGGCGTCAACGGATTGCTGTGCGAGGTGCGCAATGCAGAAAGCCTCGCGGCCACGCTGGCGCGCATGCTCGACATGAGCGGCGCCGAGCGCCGGGCCATGGCGGAACGCGGCCGGAAGAAAGTCGCGGAAGAATTCGACGAGCGCGTGGTCGTCGAAACGTATAAGGACCTGGTGCAAAAAATGACGGGCGTTTTACTTTAACGGAGCAACAGCATGACCACGAAGGGCACGATTCTGGTAACGGGCGGCGCGGGCTTTATCGGCTCGCACACCTGTGTCGAACTGCTGAACGGCGGTTACGACGTCGTGGTAATCGACAATCTCGTGAACAGCAACCGCGAATCGCTGCGGCGCGTGGAAAAGATTACCGGCAAGGCGGTGACCTTCTACGAAGCCGACGCGCGCGACCAAGCGGCGCTCAACCGTATTTTCGACGCCCATCCCATCACGGGCGCGATTCACTTTGCCGCGCTGAAGGCGGTGGGCGAGTCGGTGGCCAAGCCGATCGAGTACTACAGCAACAACGTCGGCAGCCTGCTGACCCTGCTCGGCGTGATGCGCGAGCGCAACGTCAAGCAGTTCGTGTTCAGTTCGTCGGCCACCGTGTACGGCGTGCCGAAAAGCTCGCCGATCGACGAGTCGTTCCCGCTGTCGGCCACCAATCCGTATGGCCAGTCGAAGCTGATCGCCGAGCAGGTGTTGCGCGATCTGGAAGTGGCCGATCCGTCGTGGCGCATTGCCACGCTGCGCTACTTCAACCCGGTCGGCGCGCACGAGAGCGGCCTGATCGGCGAAGATCCCGCCGGCATTCCGAATAACCTCATGCCATATGTCGCGCAGGTGGCGGTCGGCAAGCTCGAGAAGCTGCGCGTGTTCGGCGGCGATTACGACACGCCCGACGGCACCGGTGTGCGCGACTACATCCACGTGGTCGATCTGGCGCGCGGGCATCTGGCCGCGCTCGACGCGCTCGTCACGCGCGACGCGAGCTTCGTCGTGAACCTCGGCACGGGCCAGGGCTATAGCGTGATCGACGTGGTCAAGGCGTTCGAGAAAGCCGCCGGACGGCCGGTGCCCTACGAGATCGTGGCGCGCCGCCCGGGCGATGTCGCCTCCTGTTTCGCCGACCCGGCCGCTGCCGAGAAGATCATCGGCTGGCGCGCGCAGTTCGGCATCGAGCGGATGTGCGCGGATCACTGGCGCTGGCAGTCCACGAATCCGCACGGATTCGCCTGAGTCGAAGCAAAGTCGACGGCGGCGCGAAGGCGTCGCCAGGCAGGGGCGCCGCCGCCGTCGATTGAGGGATTGCACCAAGCGGGTAATTCCGAATATTACTAACCCTTTACAGCTTCCTATACTGGCTCACCGTCAGACGGTCAGGCTTCCTAAGAACGTTCGAATCGGGGCGCACGGGCCCGCATCGAGGCTTCGTGCAAGAAAAGACATGCTACGGAGACAGTCATGGGAATTCGCTTGAAGAGCGTAGTGGGCGCGCTCGCGCTTTGTGCCCTCACCAATGTCAGCTACGCGGCGGATCCGATCAAGATCGGCGTCGATGGACCTTTCACCGGTGGCTCGTCTTCGATGGGCGTCAGCATGCGCGACGGCGTGCGCCTTGCCACCGCCGAAATCAATAAGGCCGGCGGCGTGCTCGGCCGCCAGATCGTGCTGGTGGAACGCGACGACGAGGCGAAAAACGAACGCGGCGTGCAGATCGCGCAAGAGCTGATCAACAAGGAAAAAGTCGTGGCGGTGGTCGGTTACATCAACACCGGCGTCGCGCTCGCCTCGCAGCGCTTCTTCCAGGAAGCGAAGATTCCCGTCTTCAACAACGTCGCGACGGGTAGCATCGTGACGAAGCAGTTCACCGACCAGCCGGATAACTACGTGTTCCGCAATGCCGCCGCGGACCGCATCCAGGCGCCCATGATCGTCGAAGAAGCCGTGACCAAACGCGGTTTCAAGAAGGTCGCGATTCTCGCCGACTCGACCAACTACGGTCAGCTCGGCCGCGAAGACCTGGAAAAGGCGCTCGCCGCCAAAGGCGTGAAGCCTGTCGCCGTCGAGAAATTCAATATCAAGGACGTCGACATGACCGCGCAACTGCTCAAGGCCAAAGAGGCCGGAGCGGAAGCGGTGCTGACATACGGGATCGGACCGGAACTCGCGCAGATCGCCAACGGCATGGCCAAGCTCGGCTGGAAAGTACCGCTGATCGGCAGCTGGACGCTTTCGATGGCGAACTACATCGACAACGCCAGCACCAACGGCGAAGGCGCGCGCATGCCGCAAACGTTCATTCAGGAAGCGAACACGCCCAAGCGTAAAGCCTTCATCGACGCATACCTGAAGGAATTCAAGCCGAAGAACAACCGCATCGATTCGCCGGTTTCCGCCGCGCAAGGCTACGACTCGGTTTATCTGCTGGCCGCCGCGATCACCCAGGCCGGCTCGACCGACGGCCCGAAGGTGCGTGCCGCGCTCGAAAGCCTCAACACCAAGGTGGAAGGCGTCGTGATGGTCTATGACAAGCCGTTCACGCACGACGACCACGAGGCGATCAGCCCGAACGTGCCGGTGGTCGGCGAGGTCAAGGGCGGCCGCGTGGTCTACGCGTACGATGCCGACCGCAAAGGCGGCGGGCAGTTGCGCAGCAAGCAGGCGAGTTCCGCGAACTGAGTTTGAAATAAGCGCAGCAGCTTGCTACGGAGCCGCACCCGTCTGAAGGCGGGCGCGGCTTTGCTTCATATCCGGTGAATTCCAGGGCGCTCGACGATGGCCATTCTTCTGCAGCTCATCTATAGCGGCATTGCGCTCGGCATGATCTACGCCGTGATCGCATTCGGCTATCAACTCACGTTCGCCACCTCCGGCACGCTGAACTTCGGCCAGGGCGACGCGCTGATGCTCGGCGCACTGGTCGGCCTCACGCTCGTCACACTCGGCGTCAATTATTGGCTGATGATCCCGCTCGTTTGCGTGTTCGGTCTGCTGCAAGGCGCGTTTGTCGAACGGATCGGGGTGCGGCCCGCGATCAAGATCAAATCCGAATTCGGCTGGATCATGTCGACGATCGCACTCGGCATTATCTTCAAGAACGTCGCCGAGAACGTCTGGGGCCGCGACGATCTGCGCTTCCCTTCCCCGCTGCCGGAAGCACCGCTGAAAATATTCGGCGCCAATGTGCTGCCAATGGAATTGCTGGTGGTCGGCGGCGCCCTCGTCATGATGCTGGCGGTCGAGTTCTTCAACCGCAAGACGATCTTCGGCAAGGCCGTGGTCGCTACCGCGAACGACCGCGACGCCGCGGCGTTGATGGGCATCAATACCGGCCTCGTGATCACGTTTTCGTATGCGCTGTCTTCGCTGACCGCGGCCTTTGCGGGCGTGCTGATCGCGCCGCTCACGCTGACCGGCGCGACGATGGGCGCCGTGCTCGGGCTCAAGGCATTCGCGGTGGCGATTATCGGTGGACTGTCGAGCGGACTGGGTATCGTGGTAGGCGGCGTCATTCTCGGCATTGCGGAGACGACGACCGGCTTCTACCTCTCCACCGGCTACAAGGACGTACCCGGCCTCGTGTTGCTGCTGATCGTGCTCGCGTTGAAACCTGCCGGCCTGTTCGGCAAGACCTCGATCAAGAAAGTGTGAGGACCGCCGTGAATCCCAAGAAGCTCATTGCGTCCGCACTGGCGCTGATCGCGCTCGCGGTGTTTCCCGTGCTGTCGGGGAATCCGTATTACATCCATCTGCTCGAGACGATCATGATCTACGCGATCCTGCTCTTCGGTCTCGATATCGTGGTCGGTTATACAGGGCAGGTGTCGCTCGGCCACGCCGGTCTGTTCGGCGTCGGTGCGTACACGGCCGGCGTGCTGTTCTTCAAACTCGGCATGCCGTTCTTCGTTACTGCGCCGCTGGCGATCCTGGTCACTGCGGGCTTCGGCGCGATTCTCGCGCTGCCGGCGCTGCGCGTGTCCGGCCCCTACCTCGCGATGGTGACGCTCGCGTTCGGCACGATCATCCAGATTCTCATCAACGAGATGGATTTTCTGACCAACGGGCCGATGGGCGTGAAGATTCCAAAGCCTTCGCTGGGCGGCCGGCCGATGAACGAGGTCGAATATTACTGGCTCGTCGCGGCGCTACTGGTTGCCTCGCTGATCGTCGTGCATCGCGTGCTCAAATCGCATCTGGGCCGCGCGTTCGAGGCGTTGCGCGACAGTCCGATCGCGTCGGACTGCATGGGCGTGTCGGTGTACCGCTACAAGGTCTATGCATTCGTGATCAGCGCGGGGTTTGCCGGGCTGGCCGGCTGCCTCTATTCGTATTCCGAGCAGTACATCTCGCCGAACACCTATAACTTCGAGCTGACCATTCTGTTCCTGCTCGCCATCATCATGGGTGGCCGTAAAACCCGCACCGGCGCGCTGCTCGGCTCGGCGATCATCGTCCTGTTGCCGAAACTGCTCGACGACATCGACATGTTCCGCACTGTCGCTTCCGTCCTGGCGGCGGTCGTCGTGATCGGCGCGGGCGTCGCGCTGGCGCGCAAGGTGTCCACGCCGCGCAAAGTTGCGATTCCCGTTCTGGGCACGGTGGGTCTTGCCGCGTTTTCCTACCGGATCGACACACTCGCCGACTGGCGGCTCACCATATTCGGCTTGATGATCCTGCTCGTCGTGTATTACCTGCAGGATGGCGTGGTCGGCTTCGTGCGCAAGATCGTGACGCATGGCCGGGTCCGCACCGTCACCGTCGACACCACGAAACCGGCGACGATTGGCGGCGATGCGATTCAGGCGGTGCAAGCCGGGGGCACGGAAGACATTCTGGAACTGCGCGGCATCCTCATGCAGTTCAGCGGACTGAAGGCGCTCAACAATGTCGATCTGACCGTGCAACGCGGCACGATTCACGGGCTGATCGGACCGAACGGCTCGGGCAAGAGCACGATGATGAACGTGCTGACCGGCATCTATGTGCCGACCGCGGGCACGCTCTCTTATCGCGGCGCATCGCTCGCGGGGAAAACCTCGTCGCAGATCGCGCTGTCCGGTATTGCGCGCACGTTCCAGAATGTGCAACTGTTCGGCGAAATGACCGCGCTCGAGAATGTGCTGGTCGGCCTGCATCACACATTCAACGCGAATCTCGCGGACGTCGGACTGATGTCATCGCGCTACCGGCGCGAGGAGCGCGCCGCCCGCGAGCGCGCGTTCGGCATGCTGCGCTTTGTCGGCCTGGACAATGTCGCGGCCGAAGAAGCGCGCAACCTGCCGTACGGCAAACAGCGCTTGCTCGAAATCGCGCGGGCGCTCGCGCTCGATCCGCAATTGCTGCTGCTCGACGAACCGGCCGCCGGACTCACCGCGCCGGACATCAAGGAGCTGGTCGCGATCATTCGCAAGGTGCGCGATCACGGCATTACCGTCGTGCTGATCGAGCATCATATGGACGTGGTGATGAGCGTATGCGACCGGGTTTCGGTGCTGGACTTCGGGCAGAAGATTGCTGAAGGCAAGCCCGCCGATATTCAGTCTAACGAAAAAGTCATCGAAGCCTATCTCGGCGGCCAGCCTGCCGGTCAGGCGGCGTGAGCCCGCCCGGCGCCACTACAGGAACAGACATGTTATCGATCAGAAATCTGCATGCGGGCTACGGCAAGGTCAAAGTGCTGCACGGCATTTCGATCGACGTGCCGAAGGCTTCGGTCGTCACGCTGATCGGCTCGAACGGCGCGGGTAAAACGACGACCATGCGCGCGATCTCCGGCATGATCCGGCCGAGCGCCGGCGAGATCACGATGGGCGTCGGCGCCGACGCGAAGCGTATCGACGCACTGGAATCGCACCGCATTGCGCGGCTGGGACTCGCGCATTCGCCGGAAGGCCGACGCGTGTTCGCGACCATGAGCGTGACCGACAACCTCATGCTGGGCGCGTTCCCCCGCCTGACGTCGGCGCGACCTCGCGGTGACGTGAAGGCCGATCTGGAGCGTGCAATCGAGATGTTTCCGCGGCTCAAGGAACGGCGGCATCAACTGGCGGGCACACTCTCCGGCGGCGAGCAGCAGATGCTCGCCATGGCGCGCGCGATCATGATGAACCCGGATCTGGTATTGCTCGACGAACCGTCGATGGGACTCGCGCCTATTCTGGTCGAAGAGGTGTTCCGGATCATTGGGAATCTGAAAAGCGAGGGCGTCACCATGTTGCTGGTCGAACAGTTCGCCGCTGCCGCGCTCAATGTGGCCGATTATGGCTATGTGCTGGAGAACGGCAGGATCGCAGCGCATGGGCCCGCCGCGGAGTTGCGCAACGATCCTTCGGTGAAGGCGGCGTATCTGGGCGCGAGTCACTGAGGCTCGTGCGGATTCCGGTGGGTAGCGCGTTAATCGAAGTCATAAGCTCGCGAGACCGCGGTCGAGTTCCGCCGCCACGAGCTGCAAGTTGGGTTCGACGATCAGGTCGGCGTGGCCGCCGGAGATTTCCGTCACTGTCAGCCCGGCACGGGCGACACGCCGCCAAAGCAGCAGCGGATCGCCGTGCCCATTCTGTGCAACCGCCGCACGGACATAGATAATCAGCCCCGCGTCATAGGGCTTGGGCCGATAGCTCGCCATCGCAACCCGCATCGTTTCGCGCATATGCCTGAGCACCGGAGGCATCGCCGGTGTGTAGCCTTCCGGCCGCTGTGGCATGCGGCCGAGGCGCATCCGCACCTGGTCCATCACGCTCACGAAGCGGTCCGTGAGATAGCCGGGCAGCCGCGCCGCCGGCATCGCCCGCACTGCCCGCCAATGTGAGCGCGCAGAACCGGCACGCCGCAGCAACCGCGCCGTCCAGGGCAGGCAATGTTCATGCACATACGTGTCGAGCAGGAATAGCATCTTGATCCGCTCGCCGGCGCCTTGCAGCTGTTGCGCAATCTCAAATGCCACCAGCCCGCCGAATGAATATCCCGCCAACGCGTAGGGCCCTTCTGGTTGCACGACACGCATCTGTTCGATGTAGCTCGCCGCCATGTCTTCGACGCGCAACTGCGCGGGTTGCTCTCCGTCGAGCCCGCGCGCCAGCAGTCCATAAACCGGACGTGGACTATTCAGCGCGCCGATCAGCGCAAGGCATTCCATCACCGAACCACTCGCGCTGTGCACGAGAAAAAGCGGCGAGCCGGTGCCGGCACGCACCTGCACGAGCGTCGGCGACGCCGGCGGCAGCGCGTCGTCATCAATGAGGGCGGCGAGCCGCGCGATGGTCGGCGCAGTCATCAGCATGGCGAACGGAATTGCGCGTCCCGTCGACTCACGGACGTCGGCGAGCAAGCGCGTCGCCAGCAGCGAATGGCCGCCGAGATCAAAGAAGTTGTCGTCGCGGCCGATCGGCGCGACGCCGAACAGCTTCTCCCATTGCGCCTGCAGATGCGCTTCGAGTTGCTCACGCGTCCCACCCACAGGTGGCAACTCACGCGTGCCCAGATTCAGCGCCGGGTGACGCCGGATCGCATCGAGACACTCGGGATTGCGCAACGCCGCCGTATTGCCGATCGGCAATCCATTGATCGCGTTGCGCGCCGCGGCTTCGGAAAGCTTGCCGTTGTGTGTTGTCGGCAAAGCATCGACCGCAAGGATCCGGTCCGGCGCGTGGGCCGGAGAGGCACGGCGCGCGAGGTCACGGCGCACACGGGCGGCGAGCGAACCGGTCAGCACCGCGCCGTCAGTTAGCACCAGTAGCAACACGACACGCGATTCGAAATCGTTGGGCATCGCTTGATGACCGGCCGCGCTGTGCATTCGCTGCTCGACGACCAACGCCTCGCGGATTTCGGGAATGTCGTTCAATACGCGGTAGATCTCAGCCGGGCCCACATTGATGCCACGCACATTCAGCACGCCGTCCGAGCGGCCGTGCATGCGCACGCCACCGTCTGGCGAGAACGCGATCAGATCGCCATGGGTCCACACACCCGGATTGCTGGCGAAATAGGCAGCATGAAAGGCAGCTCCCCCGACATCACCGAAAAACCCAAGAGGACGCGACGGAAACGGGTTCACGCAGACGAGCTGGCCGACGGCGTCGGTGCGCGCTCCCCGCTCCCATGCCTGCACGTCGAGCGCGAGGCTTTTGCATTGCGCCTCGCCAGCGTAGACGGGCAGATTCGGATTGCCCAGCATAAAGCAGCCGAGAATGTCCGTGCCGCCCGAGATGGATTGCAGTTGCAGCGGCTTGACGTGAGTGCGTACCCATTCGAATTGCGAGTCGAACAGCACAGATCCGGTGGACAGCATCGCTCGCAACGCGCCGAGGTCGAACTGTTCGCCGCATTCCAAGCCAGCCTCTTCGCACATTTTCAGGTAAGCGGGACTCGTGCCGAATACGGTGACGCGCTCTTGCGCTACGAGACGCCATAGCGTGTCGACCGTCGAGATCGGGCCGTCGTATGTCACGATCTCGACACCGGAAGCCAATGCGGAGAGTTGCCAGTTCCACATCATCCACGCGCAACTCGTATGGAAATACATTCGATCGCCTGGGCGCAGATCGCTGTGGAGCTGATGCTCCTTCAGGTGTTCGAGCAGCGTGCCGCCGGCGCCGTGTACGATGCATTTGGGCTTGCCGGTGGTTCCCGACGAGAACATGATAAAAAGCGGATGGTTGAAGGGGAATCGACGCCATTCGAAGCGGCCGGCATCGCCGGTGTTGAGCAGTGCGCCGAGCGAATAGACCGGTTGCGTCAGCGTGCTCGGCAGAACTCCTTCGTCGAGACAGACGACGCCTTGCAGCGATGGCAGCGCGACCGCCAACTCGGAAATTTTGCTTGCTACCGACCTGCCTGTGTCGAAGGTCCGCGCCGCGGCATGGGCGAGCAGCATTCGTGGTTCGAGCGGCATGAAGCGATCAAGGATCGCATCGACGCCCATTTCGGGGGCCGCCGTCGACAACGTCGCGCCAAGGGCGGTGACGGCCAACGCGGCAACGATCGCATCGGCGTCGTTGCGCATGACCGCCACCACGCGGTCACCCTCGCCTAATCCTAGCGCCGACAGTGCCTGCGCGACGCGCGCCACGCGCTCGCGCAATTGCGCGCGAGTGAGATGGATGCGACGCCCGTCGGCATGGCAGGCGGTCACGGCGGGTGCGTCGCCGTTCGCCGCTGACAGCCTGAGCAGATTGTCCGCGTAATTCAACTGCATTTGCGGGAAGAAGCTCGAGTGTTCGCAATCATCGCCGTCACACACTGGCTCAATGGCGCCCGACCACTCCAGTCCAGGCGACCATTGCACGAAACATCGCCAGAAGGTCCTGAACTCACGCACGGAGAAGTCGTGCAGTGCATCGAAGTCACAAAGCGGCTGACCGGTATGGGTGCGCAGGAAAGCGGTAAACGCGCTCAACTGCGAAGCGTCGATTCGCTCGGACGTGCTCACATGAATGGGCGCGCGCTCCGTCAAGCGGTTTGACCCGCGGAACGCACCAGGTAGGTCGACAGGATTCATGGAGATTGCACCTATGTCATGCGATGCCATCTGGAAAACGGCGGCGCCGAACGCGGCGCGCACACCGACTGCCGTCGTGCTTTCGCAATTATTACCCGACGGGAGGCTCGGGGTGTTCAAGCATGCCGACCGGCTGAACAAGCCAGCTAGCCGATGTAACGTGTTCTGTACGGAATCGAACACGCCTATTTCCGCCTTTGATTGCACCCTTCAATCCGTAGAAGCTTTGCCGCACACACGCCGCCTTCTCGAATCGAATATGCAGTGCATGATTCACGGCATTGCACCGTGATCTCAACCAAACTTGCTTCTGCCGACTGAGCCGTTTCATCATACACATGGACGCATGTTTTGACGCGTGTTCTAACCGCGCTTTATGTGCTGTACCGAACGGAGTAGCGGTATTCGTACGGATACTCTACGTCTACACATGCTCGACTAAAGACAGGGCAAGCGGGCATTCATCGCATTAGTTGAGACTGCGGGATCGACCCGGCAACAGGCGGCGAGGGGACCCCGATTTCTCTCTTGCCCGGATTGACACGTGACTTTCGTAATGCTGATAGCGAATAAGTCGCTCGCTAGTCCAACGTATCGCTGTCTAAGGTATGGCGGAAATTGACTGAGGCATCTTTCTGAGTCGGCCAGGATATCGTCGCTTTACGACTCATCGAATGACGGATGCTGAATTGCATAGCTATACTTTCCATTGAAAAATCATAATCTGGGTGGTGGGGAATACGGTGCCAGACGTCTTGCGGCGTGCATTTCCGCATTACATGGAGAAGCGAACATTCGTATTTTTTACATATTTTTCTTCTCAATTATTAATATCATTTTCATAGCAATTCGACGTTGCTACTCCCTCTGCTTTCCTATCTCGGGTAGTCCGCAGCACATCTCGACTGGTAACCCGCCTCTTTCTGTCTGTGCGGCTGGTACCCCGCCTCACCGGTGGAATTAACCGGAGTGGCCCGCAATGCCGAACACTGATGTACTCGTCAACGAACTTCGATCGGGGGGCAGCAATGGCTTTAGTCGGCAAGGTATCGGAATCAGTATCAAAGGAAGTTAATCCTTTCGATGCCCGCTACGAAGGTCGTTCGCATGCCGACCATTCTGAATTGGGCGGCCGCGGTTTTTCGGCTACGCACATAGATAACGTCTCGGAATTCAGTCGCGGTGAGGAATCACTTTCTTCGGACCTGTCACCCGAAACCGTGACAAGTCCTGTGGCTTGCCGCACGCTGTCGGCCGCGAACGACCCCGATATTCCAACGAGGAAAGGCGAGTTCACGAAACGCGCTTTCGACATTTTCGGTGCATCGGCCATGCTGATCGCGTTGTTGCCGATTTTCCTCGTAATAGGTTGCGTCGTACTGAGCGACGGCGGGTCGGCTTTCTTTGGTCATCCGCGCGTTGGGCGAGGTGGCCGATCGTTTCGCTGTTTGAAGTTCCGCTCCATGGTACCGAAGGCCGATGTCGTTCTCGCTGAACTCCTGGCTGCGGACGCCAGCGCCCGTGAAGAATGGAATCGCGATTTCAAGCTGAAGAACGATGTTCGCGTTACCGCCGTTGGCCGGTTTCTGCGCAAGACGAGCCTTGATGAACTACCCCAGCTCTGGAATGTTCTTCGCGGCGACATGAGCCTCGTTGGCCCTCGGCCCATTGTCACCAAGGAGTTGGAACGATATGGCGCGGACGCCCATTATTACCTGTCGGTTAGACCCGGAGTGACAGGATTGTGGCAGGTGAGCGGACGAAACAATGTTGACTATGCAACGAGAGTGGCACTGGACGTCTCCTATGTAAAGGAACGTTCGACCCTGCTCGATATCAGCATTCTGCTGCGAACGTTCAAGGTGGTTTTTGAAGGAAGCGGGGCTTACTGAGAGAATGCAATCGAACCGTGTTGATCCGATGCCTGCATACTGCCGATGAGAATCGTTCATGTGGTCGAGTCCACAGCGACCGGCACGCTCTCCGTAATATGCATGATCTCGAACCGTCTCGCGAGTGAGGGCCACGAAGTTTACGTGGTGTTTTCCAGGCGCGACGAAACGCCCGCCAATTTGCCGTCTCTCTTTCATCCGAAGGTCCACCTGCGGCACTTTCAGATGAAAGGCCGGCCCGTTACCAGCATACTGTTCGGATTGCGTCGTGAGCTTAATAGCTTGCGCCCTGACATCGTTCATCTGCACTCGTCGTTCGCTGGATTTCTGGGACGACTGTCAACCATTTCCTCCTTGCGATCGACTAGGTTTTTTTACAGTCCTCATTGCATCTCTTTCATGCGCTCGGATGTCTCCAGGCTGAAGAAGACGTGCTTCATTGGACTCGAAGCGTTGGCTTGCCTGAAGAAATCTACTTATGTGGCATGCTCCGAAAGTGAACGTGCCATCGTTCGACGCTACTTGCGCACGCAAGTAGTACTGGTCGAAAACGCGCTCGACAAACACGTAACGACAAGTTACCTGGCCGCTTCGACTCAGGAGCGCCCCCGTCCGTCCAGATGCGTTGTGACCGTGGGCGGCATCAGACGACAGAAGAACCCCGAGTTGTTCGCTGAAATAGCGCGCCTATTCAAACGACGGGATGTCGAATTCGTCTGGATCGGTGACGGAGACGAGGCTGCAAAGAAAGTACTGGCCGATGCGAACGTCACCGTCACCGGCTGGCTTAGCCGATCGATAGCGATGGAAAAGGTTAAAGGTGCCGAAGCCTACCTGTCCACTTCCTCATGGGAAGGGATGCCCATCTCTATCATCGAAGCAATGGCGCTCGGAACACCAATCGTCGCTTCGAGTTGCCCGGGGAACATCGACGTCCTTAGTCACGCCAGGACTGGCATGATCTTCAATAGCGCCGAAGAGGCAGTGGCCTCGCTGACACGGATGATGGAAGACGACAATTTTCGGATCGCCATGGCAGAGCGCGCGCAAGATGAGGTACGCAAGCGTTTTAGCGAGGATCGCTTTTTCGATGACGTGACCGCACTGTATCAAGCGCAGATGCCGTTAATAGAAATCTAACGTTTTATATTTCATTTATTTTTCTTTTTTTTCTCACCGTGATCGCGCCAAAAAGGCGCGCATCCTCCCGTTGATCACCCCATTCGACTCGCGCATCAGGTGTCACAGGTGCGCGGGCCGGAACGCCAATTCAATTCTCTGACGTTTCCCACTCAGCAGAAACCCTAGGTTTCCCCAGCGTTTACTGAAGTTTCAGCATCGGAAAGATGTGCACTACTTCGGAACGCTAACCATTATCAGTTCGCCCGCTTTATGGCGTACTAGGCTCCAACTTTGTCCGAAGAGTACTTGCTTTTTTCCTCGTCAGACCCTGTTAAAAGTACTAATTACTCATGCAATTTTAGGTTGGGCATTTTTTCTATTCATGTTAGGATTCGCTCTCGGTATATTTTACAAAAGATTTCTTTTTTGTATGAAGAATCAACGGCTTCCATGAGCCCCCCACTCATCTTTAGCAAGCACTATTTACTGATGTCAACGTCCACCAAAGGGTTTTCCCTCTCTGTGCGAGGATCTTGCAACGGTAGCTTCTGCAAATCCCAAGCCGGGCGAGGCCGTGTAGTGATCGACCGTCGCTACATGAATTGCGCCTTTCATTCCATACGAAAGGCAAACGTTTGCGTGTAGCAGGCTGAGCTACGAGGTACCCGCCGGCACTCGACCTGCAAAGAATCAGGTCTGTGCAGCTACCTGGCGGTGAAGTGAACGGCGATCAAGTTTTTTCGGCTCGGTGTCAAGTGCACCGCCGCTACAAAAGCCTGCACGCCGGAAAGCGTCTCGTCTCTTTCCTTCGGGTTTCAACGCGGGATTGATTGGACACCCACACGAATTGCATGGTGTTCTGGAAACTCGCCAATTATTTGAAGCCTTTATTTTTATTATTCGCACTCCTAACAGCCATGCATAATATTCAGATAAGCACTACTAACTTACGAAAAAATAAACCAAATCGACAAACGCAACTCAAGAGAATTCTTTCGTCGCACACGACGCGTCTTCTCGGCGCCGCGCTTTCCGGCAGCATCCTGCTTGCAGCCTGCGGCGGCGGGGGCGACTCTTCGCAAGACCCAGCGGCAGTGGCCAATAGAACGAAGCGCAACCCCTCGGCGCCCGCAACAACTACACCGGCTACGACGACAGCGTCGACTGGCAAGATTTTTTATGGCGTCAACGGCCACTTCCAGCAAGGCGGCGCCTACGCCTCATCAAGCACGCAAACGCAATTGGCCCAGCTTCAAGATTTGGGAATGACGATTTATCGCAGCGATGTTTCCAGCAAAGCAGCTGCAACGGCGCTCGCACAGATTGCCACCACGATGGCTGCGGGAGGCGTCACCGTTTACCCGGTGCTGCTCATCTCGCCGCAAGAGTATTCGAGCGAAACGGCCTCGTACAACGCCGGATATGCGCTCGGCCAGCAGGTGGCCTCCGCCATGCACGCGTCTTACTACGAGGTCGGCAACGAGCTTGAGGCGGACACCCTTGCCGGCAACTACGACGGGACATTCCCGACGGATTACGTCAACAGTAAATTCATGATTGCTCGCGGCGCAATCCGCGGCATGATCGACGGCATCAAGTCTGTCGATACCCAAGGCAAGATCGTCATGGGCGCAGGAACTTGGCTGCATTGGGGTTTCGACGAGATGCTCGCACAGGGTACGCAGCCGGATGGTACGGCGGGTCACCCCGTTGTCTCCTGGGATGTAACGGCGTGGCACTGGTACAACGACTATGACGATATCCAGAACATCTGCGGCGGGTCGGGCTGCTATAACGTCCTGTCCAAGCTTCAGGCGTTCGGCAAGCCGATCTGGCTGACCGAGTATGGCGTACGCCCCTGGACTGCCACCGACTCACAAGCTGGAGCTTACCTAACCGGCAATACCATGATGGCCGAATATGCGTCTGTGGCTTCGACGTACAACCTGCAGTCCATTCAGATGTACGAGCTTTACGATGATCCTGCCGGGACATACGGATTGCTTCAAAGTGATGGCAAAACGAAAAAGCCTCAGTACGCGAGCGTGAAATCCTTCATCGCGTCGCATCCGAAATAAACGCATTCGGATCTACCTGCAGCACATACGCGCCAGAACCTCCACGCTGGCGCGTTTTTTTTTGCAATTCCGCTTCTATCTGACACAAAACGCCTTATTGCAGTGAGCACCTGACGCCATCTCCGACTTATTTGGCAACGGGAGGAGCGACCTTGCGCCTAAGCCCAACGCGGAATCTGCTGGGAACGTCCAGACAGTGAGGTACCGTTCGCGATCGCGATTGCCGGTCGGCCCCCGCTGGTCCGACTCCCCTTTCCGCGATATGAGCGATACCGAACGGACCCGGACTATTCAAGTCGATAACGTGGGCACTCGTCACATTCGCTCCGGACTCGACAATCTTCGGGTGAGAGCGAAGGTCTTTCCCTAAAGCCGCATCGCGGCGTCGGACCCAAATCATGCTCTTCACGCGAGCCATGAAGTCCCGCCGAGGCGGCGCGACAGAATGAAGGCCCTGAGAACGTGACATGCGACATCAGCACGCGTGCCGCTTTTGTTCGACTCGATAGCCGGCTCAACACCCGTTCGTCTGGTGCGAGAGCTGAATGCACTTCTTATCATGTCGCTGAACCGAATCATCAACACGGCTGCCCGCCTACCTGGCGCCACCTGTTCGATTTTCATGGGCCGTATTCGGGGGAAAGAGCAACCAGCCGAGCGCCGACACTTGGTTGCAATTCATATGAGTCTGCATGGCTCCGTGACCTGAACCACCGCCAGAAAATGCTCGACACGAAGGACGAAACATGTCTACACGTACATTGGCAAACGCGATCGACACACTGACAACGCAGGAAAATTTTGTCTACAACGGGAGATTTACGGGTCAGAAGGCGACCGGCGTGCAGCGAGTCGCTCGAGAATTAATTGTTGCTATGACGCAACTGCCGGAGATCGACCATGTAACCGTCGCAGTCCCACCCGGCGACAAGATACTGCCCGTTGACGGCGCGCAGACACTGAGGATGGGATTCGGAAGAGGGCTATTCTGGGAGCAGGTCATGCTACCCATATTTGCCGGACGGCGCCGAATCGTCAACCTGAGTAATTCAGGGTCGATATTCCGCCCTCGCCAGGTCATCTTCATGCATGACGCGGCCGTGTTCGACACGCCCGCACATTTTTCCCTGCGGTTCCGCGCCTGGTATCGAATCATGTTCTGGATTCTTGCGCGTACGTCGAGTTGCATTTTGACCAACTCGGACTTTTCTCGCCAACGCTTAGCCCATCATTGCCGCGTGCCAGCCTCTCGAATCGGCGTCGTTCCGCTCGGCGCCGATCATCTCGACACTATCGAACCCGACGACAACGTGCTGGGCGAACATGGATTGAATTCGAACCAGTTCGTGCTCGCCGTCAGCAACCTCAATCCGACCAAGAACTTCGCTCGAATTGTCGAAGCGTTCCAACATGTCAACGATCCCTCTCTCGACCTCGTCATCGTTGGCATGAAGAATCCGATCTTCGGCAAGATCGATGATATCTCGAACGTTGCCCCCAACATCAAATATGTCGGCTATGTGAGCGACGGCAAATTGAAGGCACTCTATCAACATGCCCGCTGCTTCGTATATCCATCGATCTACGAAGGGTTTGGGATCCCCCCGCTCGAAGCAATGAAGAACGGTTGCCCGACCCTGGTGGCTAGCGCAGCCGCATTGCCCGAAGTCTGCGGGGACGCATCACTATATTGCGACCCTTTCTCTTCCGACGATATAGCCGACAAGTTGAAATCGTTACTCTATACCAGCGAACTCAGGGCCGACCTACGGCGCCGTGGCCACCTCCACGCGAGCAAGTACCGTTGGCAAACGAGTGCGAAAATCCTGCTGACCGCGCTCGAACAACTTTGATTCACCGAGGCATACTCAAGGCATTGGGTGGGCCTCGATAAACTTCCTAACCTGTTCGAAACGCCGCTTCCGCTTTACGCCATCACCGTAGAGCAGACCGTACTCTTCACTTGGCTGATCGTAAAGCTGATATAGCGTTACATTTTGGATTCCATATTTCTTTGCATCCGCAACGAAACCCGCAAGTCCATCCGGTCCAACCAGGTACGCGCCAGGATCACCGCCGGAATAGTCCGGCCGCACGCCGAATTCCGTGATCCAGATTGGCTTGCCGTATTGGGTGCTTAGATGGGTCAATACGTGATTCAAAACATTGGGCTGCGGTACCCACGAAGCCCGGTTCGGACTCATTTCCGAATACCAGTGCCATGCGGTGATATCCCACTCCACGACCTTCGCGCTATCCCGCTTCCCATCAGGTTCAGTGCCGTCCCTCAGCATGTCCGAAAAGCCATAATGCAGCCAGCTTAGTGAGCCCAGCAGTATTCGGGCAGACGGCTGAACCTCCTTGATGCCATCGATCATGCCTCGAATCGCGCCGCGTGCCTTTTGGTACTTGGCATTGTCGTAATGGGAGGGATACTCGCCGCTCGCTCCGTTGAGGATCACGTCATTATCGAATTCGTTACCCACCTGGTAATACGAAACCAGGCTATTCAACACCGTAGCCGCGTCGGCTCCAAGTTTGCGGCCTTGAGCGTACGCCGTTGACTCGTTCAAATTTGCCTGTACGTCCGGTGTGATGATCAACGGCAGTATGCCGACGCATTGCGCCGCCGCTACCCGCGCAAGTCGCACGATCTGCTCCGCCGCGGCTTTGTCCCCGACATCCTGAGCGTATATGGTTATGCCAAGGTCGCGCAATTGGGAGATCTGCGCCTCGAAGCTGCGCGCCGTATAGATACCGCCCTGCTGGACATGACCCACTACTCCATAAAATACACCAGCGTGCCCCTTTGAACATGGAATCTGAGGCGTCGCCCCGACTTGATCATGAAAAGGCTTACTCGCCGCAAACGCGTTTTCCAGCCTAAGGTCTGACCACCTTGTTTCCCTCAGATGTACAACAGTAGCAATCGCGAGACTGAGTACTGCTCCACAAATGACGATGGCTACTTGGATTGATCGTTTCCTCATGCGGCTGGAGCCTCGCTATCGTGATCGACCTCCCTGTGGGCCGCATTCCCCTGGTCGATCCCTCAGGCAATTTAAACACAGGTGGTGTGCGGGTGAGCGCAAGGAGGTCAGAAAAACGGAGTATCCCGCGGGTAACACTGGAAAACTGGTAAATATGACGCCGCATTAAAGTCAATTTTGCTACGGCTTTACGAGCGTAAAACATTCTAAACGTTCCTAGCGAGTATCTCGCCTACTTTAACGGAACCAGCGCGGTGCAACGTGCGCTAAACCACAGACCGGCAGGTAGGAAAAGCGGTATTCATATCACACCTGTCCAGAGTCGCGTCGATGGACGTGGCTGCGACGAATCGGTGAATGACGGCTAGGCAACGACATCAGATCCTAGCCGGCGATTCGTCGAACCAATGTGAATCGATGTATCAATTTCGGCCGTGGGCGAGTTGCACGGTCGGTGTCCAATGATCTGCGCGGCCAAGCCTGTCGCACCATCGATTAGCTTGTTACCCCGAAACCTGGAGATGGCGCCTTTGAACACGCATATTCTTAATTCCGGATCGTCTCGTGCAGGCAATGACGAGGGTAACTTTTCGTTGCGCGACATGCTTCATTTGTTGCGAGACCATATCTGGACACTGTTGGCATTCGTCGCGATAGCAACGACGCTTGCCACTGCGTACGCCTTCCTCTCGGCACCGACGTACTCGGCCGACGTCGTCGTGCGTGTCGACCCGCCTGCGCCACCCGACCAGAATGCACTCGGCATTTCCCGCCAGGATGGCACAGCGCAGCAGCAACCGGGCACGCAAGCGACCGCTGCGGAAATTTCCCTCATGCAAAGCCGGTCCGTGCTTGAGCCGGTGGTTCGCCAATTTCAGTTTGATGTCGAAGTGTTACCGCATACCTTCCCAATCCTCGGTCATTTCGCGGAGCAACTCGCTTATCCTGGCCATCCCGCCAAGCCGTGGTTTGGGCTCAGTTCGTTCGCCTGGGGCGGCGAACGGCTCGAAATCCCGTCGCTTCACGTACCCGCGTATCTCGAGGAAAAACCACTGGAACTAATTGCGCTCGACAAGGGCCAATACGAACTTCGCGCACCTAACGGAGCTATCCTGTTACGTGGTGAGACCGGCACGCCCGTAACCGTGGCGGACGGGCTATCAATCACGGTCAAGGAACTCGTGGCCAGGCCCGGTACCCCGTTCACGGTGATCCATCGCAATGCGCTCGATGCAATCGATGGGCTGCGGCGCCAACTCAAAATCGCTGAAGTCACGAAGGACACCGGGATCGTCCAGATTTCCTTCTCCTCGAAAGACCGAGGGCTGACCGCCGACGTCGCCAATGCAGTTGCTCAACAATACATTGCATCTGCGGTGGCGAGTCGCCAGCTTAATGACACGAAAACGCTTGAGTTCATCCAGGGCGAGCTGCCGAGGCTTAAACGGGATCTCACGAGTGCCGAACAGGCCTTGAGCGACTATCAATCGTCAACCGAGACAATGCGGCCGACGACCGAAGCGCAATCGTATCTACAGGGAAGCATCGAGTTGCAGCAGCGCACGTCAGCCTTGCAGCTGCAGCGCACGCAGGCGGCGTCGCTTTTTACGCCCAATAGTCAGCAGGTCAAAACGATCGACGCGCAACTCGCCCAGCTGGCCGATGCAAAACGTGCCTTCGACTCGCGCTTCACCAGCATGCCAACTTCCGAGCGGCGCAACGCTGAACTGACCCGCGATGCGAAGGTAGCAGAAACTATCTACCTAGGCATGGTCAGCAAGGCCGAAGAGCTTTCCGTGCGCCGCGCAAGCGCCTCAGGTGGCGCACACATTGTCGACGAGGCGATGCAGCCGTATAGACCGGTCAAACCCAACCGGCCTTTGGTTGTCTTCGCGGGCGGGGGGCTGGGATTTTTTATCGGAGCGTTTTTCATTGTACTGAGGCGTTACGCAACCACCGGTGTTACCGACCCGCTGTTTGTCGAGCGTCGGTTGGATGTACCTGTCCTCGGCGAAGTACTGTTTAGCCGGCAACAGGCTCAGTTGGAAAACGAAACATCTGTGCAGACCTCGCAGGAATCGCCGGCCGGGCGTGCCGACAGCGTTCCGGGCCTGCCCGACCCCCATTCACTAGCGTTGGACCCGCTCGACGCCCAGTCGTCGAACGCTGCTGTCGGCCTAGGAGTAGCGCGCGAAATGGGCGCGCGCATTCTCGCGAGCCGCTTGCCGCATGAGCCCTCAGTGGAAGCGCTGCGCGAGGTACGTACGCAAGTGTGTCGCGATCGCCTGAACAAAAAGAACAACATTGTGATGTTAACGGGTCCGAGTCCCTCCACAGGCAAGAGCTTTGTGGCGGCGAATCTCTCCATACTTCTTACGGAAGTCGGCTTGCGCATCCTGCTCATCGATGCCGACATGCGCCGAGGCAATCTCGCCTCGTTCTTCAAACAATCCAATCGCGGTGGCCTGTCCGAGGTTCTTCAAGGCAAGCTACGCAGCACGGATGCCATTCGTTCTGTTGGCGTTCGCGGGCTCTCTTTTATGTCGTGCGGTTCCTACCCGGCCAACCCGTCTGAGCTGTTGATGATGCACGACTTCAAGCAGGTCGTCGATCAGTTGAGCGTGCAGTTCGATCTCGTTCTAGTCGACACTCCGCCGTTCCTCGTAGTGACCGACGCGGCGATCATGGCACCTCACGCGGGTGCGACCGTCCTCGTGCTTCGCTCCGGCATGCAAAGCGAAGACGAAATTTCGGAGACGGTCAAGAAGCTACGACGCGCAGGAGGACGACTTCTCGGATCGGTTTTCAACGCAATCCCCAAACGAGCCAGCAATTGGAGAAGCTATGAGCAGGCCGCGCAGTACACGCGCACGCTCAGTGAAACAGACGAGGTGTAACGCTACAGAGGTCTACAGCGAGGCGCTCACGCACCTTGCTCCTTGTGAAACACCGGGCGAATTCGCCGGGAAGCAGGGGCTTGAGGCTGCGCAGCTTCGAGACCCAAGTACATGTCGCAGCGAGAACCATTGATTCTCGATTATTTGGGGTGACCTATTCATGAGCCGATCTACGCCGCAAATTGGAATCGAGGTAAGCGAGAACCGCATTCCCTTCAATGCACCCGCCATGACGGGCAACGAATTGAAGTACATCGCGGAGACTCACTTCAGTAAAAAGCTTGCAGGCGACGGCTCATTCACGGGACGTTGCAACCGGTGGCTGCAGGAAAGAAGCGGTGCTGGCAAGGCTTTGCTGACGCACTCCTGCACAGCCGCACTTGAAATGGCGGTACTGTTGCTGGACATTCAGCCCGGCGACGAGATCATCATGCCTTCGTACACGTTCGTCTCGACGGCGAACGCTTTCGTGCTACGCGGCGGCGTGCCGGTCTTCGTCGATATACGCGAAGACACCATGAATCTCGACGAACGATTGATTGAATCCGCGATCACGCCACGAACCCGCGCGATTGTCCCGGTGCACTACGCCGGTGTGGCATGCGAAATGGACACGATCGTATCGATTGCGCGACGGCACGGACTCAAGGTCGTGGAAGATGCAGCGCAGGGCGTCATGGCCACATATAAAGGCCGCGGCCTGGGCTCCATTGGCGACCTCGGCGCATACAGTTTCCACGAAACCAAAAACATCATTTCTGGCGAGGGTGGCGCACTGCTGGTCAACGACCCCGCCCTCACGAGGCGCGCGGAAATAATCCGCGAGAAAGGCACCGATCGCAGCCGTTTCCTCCGCGGAGAAGTCGACAAGTACACCTGGCAAGAAGTCGGCTCCTCTTTTCTGCCGAGCGAACTGATCGCCGCTTATCTTTGGGCACAGTTGGAAGGTGCAGAAACGATCACCGAAGCGCGTCTCGCGAACTGGGAGCGATATCACGCGCTTCTCGAACCGTTCGAGCGCAAAGGTGCGTTGCGCCGCCCTATCATACCGAACGAATGCAGGCACAACGGACACATGTACTATGTATTAGTCGAAGATGAACATGTACGGCAGCGCATACTCGACGAGTACAGAAGGCAGGAAATCGGCTCGGTATTTCACTATGTGCCACTTCATTCCTCTCCAGGCGGCCAAAGGTACGGTAAAGCTGTCGGTTCACTCGACGTCACTATCAATCAATCGAAGCGATTGATCCGTCTTCCCCTTTGGGCAGGCTTGACCGAAACGCAACAGATACGCGTGGTCGACATTTTTAGCGCTCTTCTGAAATAGGGCGGCGTACCCGCCGGCAGGCACGCGAGTATCGCATCCGGGAGCTGACAAGAGGGTTTTGCCAGCACCGGGCACGTGATCCATTTCCACTTCCTGAACCGGTTTGCAAGCCTCCCTGGAATCCCATGAAACAGCGCATTACCTCGCACGCCGATCTGTACTATTTCGTCTGGGTATTCGCCATGCCCGTGACCTCCGTACTTATCCTGCCTTCCGTTCAGGGGACGACGCTCGGTTACATCATGTGCTTCCTGTCATTACCGATTGCATTGGCGTGCGCCGGCGCTTCGCGTACTCGCTATATCAACTTCCTGATCGTCGCAACGTCAGTGTGGACAGTCTTCTTCCTGGCGTCCCAGCTCGCTGATACCGCAGCTCCCTATGAACCGGACTTTACAAAAGTCCTGCTTATCGACGATAGCGATGTGTTGACCTTCATCCTTAGAAAGAGCTTGTTTACCCAAACGATCTATCTCGTCGCTGTCGTGCTCTATGCCTCATACGTCTATATCTTCTACAAACCATCGTGGCAGCAGTGGCTGCTTGCCTCGGCGACAATTTTCGCTGTGTACGGCATCTATGAGGTGGTGTACTTCGTCGTAACGGGCCAACCCGGAGACTTCATTTCCAACCGGTCATTTGGCGCTGAGTTTCGAAATGGTGACGGAAGCGCAGAGGACGGCTCGCTGAATGGGAGCTCCTTCCAATGGCTCGACATCCACGGATTCCACATGCAGCGGCTGAAGAGCCTGACCGGCGAACCTTCGATGTATGCTCTGTCGATGTTCCCATTCTGGGTCTACTTCAACGCGACATCGAAACGGCGACTGCCAGTGTGGATAATCGGCGCCTCGCTGATCATGAGTACTTCGTCGACCGCATTTATCGGCTACGTCGTCTATCTGCTCATTCGCATCAGAAAGATTGGCTTCCATCCGCTCAAGGCCATGGCGGGCGCCTTAGTGCTCTTTGTGGTCGCCTATCTGGCAAGAGACTACATTGCCGATCTGTTTCAACAGATGATTCTCGACAAGATGGACGGGCACAACGTATCTGGCGTCGAGAGATCCGGTTTCTTCCGTGCTTCCATGGATATGTGGGCGGGCGGCTCGCTTGCCAACCAGCTGTTTGGGATCGGCTTCGGCTATATACGTTCGACCGACCTCTTCTCGACTCTGCTGGTCAATACAGGGGTCTTGGGGCTCATCCTCGTGAGCCTGCTCATTCTGTACCCGGCATTCAAACTCGATTGGTCGGCGGAGGGGATGGCATTGCGCCAGTGTTGCGTCACGACATGGGTGATGATGATGATTTCAGTTCCGGAATTCTCCTACCTCGCGCCGTGGACTTTCATTGCCATCGCCTATGCCCGCCTTCGCGTCGTAAAGATGACAGCGCGCCGAAGCACCGGCGCGTTGCCCAAGAACTTGGTCAATGATCGGCAACTGACAGTGCGAAGCCGGCTCTAAGTCCTTTGAACACGCTTAATCTGGCCGCCGGCGAAAACTTCACGCACTTGACCGTCAATGTAACAACGGCATAGGCGATCGCAATCGCGCGGTGTGTCGGAGCCAAATGCTTGCGGCTGAAATAGACGCGGTTACGTGCCGTATAAAACAGGCTGAACGGACTTTCATTGCCACCGGTGGACACCGCCACCTTGTGCCCGACGCATGACGTCGGCACATACAACAGGCCGATAGTGGCATTTTTCATACGCCAGACGAAGTCACTGTCGTCGTAATAGACGAAGTATTTCTCATCCATCATTCCGATCGTCCGAAAAATGCTTTTGTGGAGCAACATAAAGCAGGTTGGCGCGTATTCCGTAAACATTTGCTTGTCGAATTGCCCGCGATCTTCCTTCCGATCGCCCACGTGGGGCGTAGTGGCAGTAAGGGGCGAAAACCGCCCTCCCGCACACCATATGCGATTAGTACCGTGATATGTGATTTTGGGCACGGCGGCCAACGCACCCGCCTCCTCGGTGTGCTTCACGAGTCCAGCGATCACGTCGGGATCGGGAAAATCAGTGTCGTTATTGGCTAGCAGAACGTAATCGCACCCGTCTGCTAACGCCATCCCTATGCCCTGATTGTTGCCGCGCGCGACACCGGCATTGTTGTTGTTGAACACGATGTCGGCGCGGATATGGTGAAGAGCTGCGAGTTCGCGCGATATCGCACTTCCCGTGTCCGTCTCGCTGTTATCGATCACATACAGCTTGAAATTTACATCGCACTGGGCGGCGAGACTTTTGAAAAAATCGGGAAGCACAGAATCGGAGCGATACAGCACGGTGACAATCCCGATTAGCGGCGATCCATATCTCGTTGACATATCACGTCCTTCAAATGAGTTGCGGAGGTGGCTGTCGCGGCACCGCCGTCCTAGCATGATGAGGGCATCCGCTGGATTGTGCTTCAGGCGGCGCGTTCGCATCCCTTGTAGAGCCCCTTCTCCCGCATCTCGGCGATGCTTTTCTCGTAGGTATCGGCCATCACCTCCTGCCGGTCGACCCACTGGGCAAATCGTGTGATTCCCTCGCTAAACGACACCCTAGGCTCGAATCCGAGCATTTCCCTTGCTTTGGTCAAGTCTGCATAAACATGGCGTACGTCACCTAGGCGGAATGCGCCTGTCACGGCGACGCTGACATCACTCGCATATACCTCGCACAGTGTCTTTGCGACATCCATGACCGAAGTGCGCACGCCGGAGCCGATGCCGAATACGTTGTCCGCCGCATTGGCGTTTGTAAGCGCCGCATAGGTTGCGTCGACCACGTCATCGATATAGACGAAGTCTCGGCTTTCCAGCCCGTCCTCGAAAATATTGATCGGATTGCCGTTTTTGATACGCGTGGAAAAAATCGAAAGAATGCCTGTGTAAGGGTTGGATAACGACTGCCCGGGACCGTAGACATTCTGATAGCGTAGCGCTGACGCAGCGATGCCAATGGATCGGCAGGTGGTCATCACCATTTGTTCTTGGGTCTGCTTGGTAATGCCATAAAGCGAGGTCGGATGGATTTTCGATTCCTCGTCAGTCGGCACGCATTCCATCGCCTCACCACTGACGGGACAGAGGTGCTCGAACTGCCCCTCGAGCATATCTTTTTCCTGCCGCGGGCCCGGATACAGAATGCCGGCGGCCGGCGAACGATACTTGCCTTCTCCATAAATCGCGCGCGACGAAGCAACGACTACCCTGCGTACGGAATTGCGGCGGTTCTTCACCAGTATGTCGAGAATCAGGGCTGTGCCATGCACATTCACATCGACATAGCGATCGACCTCGTACATCGATTGGCCAGTACCCGTCTCGGCTGCAAGATGCACGATCGCGTCTTGCCCCTGCATAACACGCTCCAGCACTGCCCGATCAGTCACGGACCCCTTAACGAAGTGCACGCTTACCGGCAACGACGCAAAGATTGCGGATGTGACAATGGGATCATCTCCGTGAATTTGGGGAGAAAGATTATCGAGCACCGTAACTTCCGCATTGTCTGCGCAGAGCTTGCGTGCCAAACTTGAGCCGATGAAGCCGGCGCCACCCGTAATTAGGACTTTCATTGTTTCACCCTCTCCCAACATTTCGTTTCGAAGTTGTAGCGCTTCATGATTTGCGCCGGATTTCCTGCAACCACGCAATAGTCGGGAACGTCGCGTGTCACCACCGAATGCGCGCCCACCACGGCATGACGTCCGATCTTCACGTTGGGCAGAATCACCGCATTGAACCCAATGAATGCGTCCTGCCCTATCGATACGTAGTTGCCCCGGGTGCGAATACGCTCGCCGATACGTGTCCTATCGTTGACGTCCTCATAGGGGTGCTCGACATCGACAATGGCAACATTGCCTGTAATGGTCACGCCATCGCCGATCTCGATGGAAGAGCCGCATACGATGTGGACGTTCTGCTCGATATTGACCCGGCTACCAATCGTGAGCCGCGGCGGCGCCGCCGATTCCGTCACCACAAGTTCGATACGCGCACCTGGCCGAATCAGCACACGCTCGCCGACCGACGCGTAATGCACGTTGACGAGCAGGAGTGGGCGAAAAATTGTCGTTTTTGCGCCGACCGACTGGAATACGTGCGCGTACCAGAGACGCGTCTTGATTCGGTACCAGGCCAGACACGCCAGGTTGCACAGATCGAGAAGCCGCAACGTCCTTCTGACCGGCCGCTCGCGCTCCTGCACGGTGGTACTCATGCGTTAGCCCGTTGGCGTCCGGTCATCTGCTTGATCCCCGTATAGACAGTGCGCAACGTACGGGGCCAGCGACGCATGGCGTACAAGACCATCTGTTTCGAACCGATCCGCGCAGCGCGCCAGCTCGATTCGATGCAGTCCTCAAAGTTGTCCTCGCTCCCATGTTCCAGATAGAAAATGGCCGACGTCAGATAGAACTTTGCACGCCCCTCGTTGACGGCGTCGCTCGCCATGCCGAGATCAGCCGCGATCTGGCAGGTCTGGATTACGTCATTCAGACATTCCCTATGGCGCGTGGGATTATTAATGCGAACGGAAGTCAAACCAGTACGGTTGACGCGGTAGAGACCCAAATCTTCGTCCAGGTAGCAACCTCGAGAGCCCATCAGGACCTGGGTCAGATGGGCAACGTCAGGCACCGACTTGAGACCGACGTCGACCGGATGGCGGCGGCGCAAATGCGCCCGATACATCTCCGAGCTATGAAAAAAGAATGGACCATTCTTGATGAGGTATTCGGCGTCAAACGTCGCCGGTTTTTGCTGTGGCAGCGGAAACGCCACGGGCTCCAACGTATCCTGGTCGACCGTGCGCATCTTATGTACTACGAGACCATATTCCGGGTGATACCTCAAGAAATCGAGTTGACGCTGCAGCTTGCCGGGAGACATGACATCGTCGCCATCAATGTTGGCGATGTATTCGCCTCTCGCGAGAGCAACCGTATCGGCAAAGTTGCCCGAGAAGCCAACATTCTTCTCATGCGCAACCACCTTGATCACATCCGGAAAACGCCGTCGAAACGACTCGATGACCTCAAGCGAATCGTCTGGTGAGTTATCGTCACCCACGATCACCTCGAAAGGCACATCGATCTTTTGGTCGAGGACGCTCTGCAGGCACGCGCCGACGTACTCACCTTGCCGATAACAGAGCACGACGACCGACAACACAGGCGCGGTTTGCTCATATACCGAATGCTGAAGGGTTGTATCCATACGTTTCTCTCAGTTGAGGACCAGTCGTCCCGCCAGGTGGCGAGCCTTGCGTTGAACGATCGGCGAAACTGCGACGGTCAGAGCAAGCATGGCCAGCCACGCACCCGACAGAACAAAGAACAGACCAATGCGCGAGCATGCCGCCAAATCGGCACGGCTCATCAACAGACCGATGGGTATGACCGCCAGAACGCGTGCTGCGAGTCCGCGATACCAGCTGGCGTTGATTCCATCGATAAACTTTCGATGGACGATCGCCACCCAGCCGAACAACAGCAGAAGATTCATCCCCAGCCACACATAGGCCGCGCCGACTGCACCGAAGTGAATGCCGCCGTATAGAACTGCGGGCGCGAAGAGGATGAGAAATCCGATGTTCCCCTTCAAGTGCAGCGACAAATCCCCTTTTGCGTACTGCACGAAGAAGGCAAGTGATGCCAACGCCGAACATGCGTTTCCGACTGCGTAGCATTGCATCGTTCGCAATGCTTCCGGCGTCACTGGCGCGCTCGCGGACCATAATCGAAGCACGGCTTCGGGCGAAAAGGCGAACACCGCTGCGACCGGAATTACCGCCAACGACGTCACCTCAGAGGCCAGCGCGTACATCTGACGAATTCGCTCGCCACCACCAAAGCTCTCGGTAGTCAATCGGGGAATGAAAGCCTGCTGAATCGGGTTGGCCAACAACATGATGCCGCTCGCAAGCAACGTTGCCATACTGAACACAGCGAAATCCGCCAAAGGGAGGACCTTCGAAAGAACCACCTTGTCTATCTGCGCGGTGCAAGCCCAGATCAGTGCCGACAATGCAATCGACAGAGATAGCTTTGCGCGCGATGACAGAACCTTCCATGAAAACCGCGTCGAAAAGATGGGTATATCGATCGTTTTGCCGAGCAGGATCCGCATCGCGACAGCCTCCCCGACAATCGCCACGAGTTGCCAGACAAAAAAGAACTCGACGCGCGGCCAAGCTATGATGATTGGCACGACGAGGACGTTGCGTATTACGGCGAAGGTAATTCCAATGCCATTGAGCGCGACCTGCCGGTCGATACCGATCACTCCCCCGCGGTACAGTGCACAAAGCCAGCGCGCGATAGCCGTCAGCGTCATCAGCACAAACGCAGTGCGGATCTCACTCGGAGGCAGCGTGGAAGCGTTCAACCATCGCTCGGCAAAATAGGGGGCGACAAAGATCGACAAGATGAACAGGACCACGCTTGTGCCGAGGATCAGTTTTTCCAATGACTCGAGCAACAATCCCACTTCATCTTTCGACCCCGTTCCTGCCCGCAGGCTGCCTAACTCGCGGCACAACGTCGGTGAAAGGCCAAAGTCGAGCACTAGTACCCATGCGAGGAGAACCGCGTTGATGGCAATGAGCCCATATGCTTCCACGCCAAGGTGGCGTACATAGATCGGCACCATGACGATGCCGAGCGAAACAGTCACCATCTGGCCAACGAAATTCGCGAGCAGGCTTCGTCTCAACATCGCGGTTTGCCGGTAATTTGTGTAGAACTACAGGTGGCGCCAGAAGCGCCGCGGAATCCGACTTAAATCCCCTGGCGGTACTCATTCGTCGCAAACTTGTCCAGGGGCGAGCGCGTGATTCGTCAAGCGACCGAGCAATTCCACTATTAAGACGGCCTGCCGTCGGCGGAACGACTATTCATCAGGTTGGCTACATGCTCATCGGTGACTCGAAGATCAATACCGTAAAAACTCGACGTATTGTCAGGTTATCTGCTGCGGTCTGGGGGTTGGAACGCGAATATCGGACGCGCTACTCAACCCGGTGTGCAGACCGCGCTGATAAACGCGAATACAACTGGGGAGCGATGGAAACGCCCGCTGTAGCCCATGCAATCAAGCATACCTGTCTGGTTTCGAATCAAATGTGCGTCGGCGCACGTTCAACGCTTTGGGAATGGGGTATCACACATTGATACGGGCCGACTCAATTCGCGTGAACGCAAGTGTCACTGGGTTGGCCACGCAATCTGATCCTTGGGCAGATTAAGCAAATATCGTCCATACGCATTCTTGGCTAGCGGTTTGGCGAGTTCCAGCAATTTCTCTTCGTCAATCCAATCTTTTCGGAAAGCGATCTCTTCGGGACACGCGACCACCAGCCCCTGCCGCTTCTGCAGCGTGGCGATGAAGGTCGCTGCTTCGATCAACGAGTCGTGCGTGCCCGTATCGAGCCAGGCGTAACCGCGGCCCATGATCTCGACATTGAGCGCTGCGTTGGCGAGATAACGCGAGTTGACGTCGGTGATTTCAAGCTCGCCACGCGGCGACGGCTTGATATCCGCGGCAATGTCGCACACCTGCTTGTCGTAGAAATAAAGACCGGTGACCGCGTAGTTCGAGCGCGGCTTCGCGGGCTTCTCCTCGATCGAAAGCGCACGGAACTCGCGGTCGAACTCGACCACGCCATACCGTTCCGGGTCGTGCACGTGGTACGCAAAAACGGTGGCGCCTTCGGTTTTGTCGTTGGCGTTTTCCAGCTGCTTCGCCAGATCGTGCCCGTAGAAAATGTTGTCGCCGAGAATCAGCGCCGACGGATCATTACCCACGAACTCCCGGCCGATGATGAACGCCTGCGCGAGCCCGTCCGGCGAAGGCTGCACCGCGTACTGGATATTCATCCCCCACTGGCTGCCGTCGCCGAGCATCGCCTCGAAGCGCGGCGTGTCCTGCGGCGTCGATATGATCAGCACGTCCCGGATGCCCGCCACCATCAGCGTGGACAGCGGGTAATAGATCATCGGTTTGTCGTACACCGGCAGCAACTGCTTCGATACGACGTGCGTGATCGGATACAGGCGCGTGCCCGAACCGCCCGCGAGAATAATGCCTTTGCGCGCCATTGCCGTGCCCTTACGCGCGTTGCGCGTAGTTGGTCTCAACCCACTTGCGGTATTCGCCCGAGGCGACTTCGTCCGACCACGCCTGGTTCTCCAGGTACCACTGCACCGTTTTCGCGAGGCCCGTTTCGAACGTCTCCGCCGGCTTCCAGCCAAGCTCGCGTTCGAGCTTGCGCGCGTCGATCGCATAACGGCGGTCGTGGCCCGGACGATCCTTCACGTAAGTGATCTGGTCGCGGTACGAAGCGCCCGCCTTCGGACGCAACTGGTCGAGCAGGTCGCACAGCGTGTGAACCACTTCGAGGTTCTTCTTCTCGTTCCAGCCGCCCACGTTGTACGTCTCGCCCGGCGTGCCGCGCGCGAGCACTTCGCGGATCGCGCTGCAGTGGTCGCCTACATACAGCCAGTCGCGCACGTTCTGGCCGTCGCCGTACACCGGCAGCGCCTTGCCCGCGAGCGCGTTGGCGATCATCAGCGGAATCAGCTTCTCGGGGAACTGGTACGGACCGTAGTTGTTCGAGCAGTTCGTGGTGAGCACCGGCAGGCCATACGTATGGTGATACGCGCGCACCAGATGGTCCGAACCCGCCTTGGTCGCCGAGTAAGGGCTGTTCGGCGCGTACGGTGTGGTCTCGGAAAATTGCGGATCGGTAGCGGACAGCGAGCCGAACACTTCGTCGGTCGACACATGCAGGAAGCGGAAAGCGGCCTTGTCGGCCTCGCCGAGTGCATTCCAGTACTGGCGGGTCGCTTCGAGCAGCGTGAAGGTGCCGACCACATTGGTCTGGACGAAGTTCTCCGGCTGGTGAATAGACCGGTCGACATGCGTCTCCGCCGCAAGGTGAATGATCGCGCGAGGCGTGTATTCGGCGAGCAGCCTGTCCATTGTGCTCCGGTCGCATATGTCGGCGCACACAAAAATATGCATAGGATTGCGCTGCAGAGATTTCAGCGTGTGCAGATTGCCCGCATAGGTGAGCTTGTCGACGTTCACCACGGGTTCGTCGCAGAGCTGCAGCCAGTCAAGCACGAAGTTGGCGCCGATAAAACCGGCGCAGCCTGTCACAAAGATCATGGAAGCCCTTTGGAAGCCGCCTTCGCGCAAGTGCGCAGAAGGTCGATTAAGATCTGGCTGACATCCGGTGAATGGTGCGGCCACGAGAAGTCGTGAGCAGCTTCGGTGAAGCTTTCCATCGCGACTTCCATCGCCGCGAAGAGATGCAACCCGTGCAGTGTAGGATCCCCGAACTCCCGTTTCAGTGCGGAAAGCAACATACTTGCTTTCGCCCAACTACCGGGTCAACGGAGGAACTTCGTGTAGGTCGGCAACACTCTGGGAGAGCGCGTTACCCATGCCTCGACCGCATGGAGATGAGTTTGTCAGATCTTCGCCGAAGTCGGATATTACTCGCGCTGATGGCCTCTGCTGCGTCATGAAGATGATCGTCGCGGCCTTCACGGTTCGAGGCAAACGCGGCCGCCGATGTAAATCGAGGCGCCGCTCACTTGAGCGCCCGAAAAAAAGGATTATTCATCGCCTCGCGGCGTTCTGGCTCGCGCGACACACAATGCGCATACGAAAACGCCTATTAGCACGCCAAATATAAAGCATAAGAAGTGTGTCAAAACGCTCAACATTTGCCTGGTCCTTTCTTTGAGGCGAGATTGAATTTATAACGAATCACCTCCTTCGCGATTCACCAAAAATCACCGAACGCAGCCGGGGAGAGCAATCGACCGAAAGTCGAAAACAAACTGGCGGCGGCACTGGCATAGCGCGGTGATCGTCGCGGCAAACATCATACATTACTGGAAATGCGACGCTGTCCAAAAACGGATACAGCCGATGCGGTAGGCCTCAGCGACGCATCGGGCCCGGGATCGGACTTTAGCGCGGTATCCGTCAGCGGAACCCGTGTTGACGGTGTCGCGCGGTTAGATGTCGACGATCTTCCGCAACAGAGCGTAAGAGACCCGCCAATGGCCTTCCGAATCATTAACAGCGATGGACGCGGTTTTTGCGTTGAGGCGGACGATGATGCCGACCCGCTCACTCAGATGTTTGTCGGTGAAGCTGACGGTGTCGCCAATGAAGAATTCCTCTCGCTGAGCTCGCGGTGGCGGCGACGGAGGCGCGTGAGTTGGGCCGCTCGCAGTGTCAGGGATAACCGCCGCGTAGAGCAGCGACCAACGCTGACGGTTCTGGTTGTCCTGGATCACCGCCTGGGTTTGCCTCAGCTCCACCACCGTCCCGTGCGAAGGTGGTGCGAGCGGATCGCCCCCGATATAACTGACCTCCATTCCCAGATGCAAGCGTTGACGTACCTCGAGAATGCGTCGCGGGTCGTCCAGCATTTTGCCGATGGCGAGATAGAGGCGATACAACTCGGCGCTGGGCGCCTGCCGAAGCGAGTCGAGAATGTCCATGAATGTGTAGGCGTTTAACGGGCGAGCGGCAACAGTTCGTGCACGCGGTTGACAGGATACGACGGCAACTTGTGAAGTGTGTCCTTGAGCCATGCATAGGGCTCGAAGGCGTTCAGCCGAGCCGTGCCGAGTAGCGAGTACATCGTGGCGGCGGCCCTGGCGCCACGCGGCGAGCCCGCGAATGTCCAATTGGCTCTCCCCAGGGCGATAGGGCGAATTTGACGCTCGAGAGCATTGTTATCAGGCAGCAGGATACCGCTCTCGGTGTAACGAACGAGCGCCGGCCAATGGCGTAACGCATAGCCGAAGGCTTTCGCGAGCGGCGCCTGAGCCGGCAAACCGATGACGTTGCCTTCCAGCCATTGCCGGAACTGTGCGAGCACCGGCAGCGCATCGATTTGCCGCGCCGCATATTTGAGATCAGGTGTTTGGTCCCGGATCCGCGACTCGATCGCATACAGGCTGGCAATCCACTGCAGCGCCTGCGCCGCAAGTCCCGGTTTGCTCTGCGCCTTCGCGATTTCGAAGAAGCGTCGACGGCAATGCGCCCAACATCCGACCTCGACGATGTCTCCGGTTTCGTAGAGTGCGCCATGTCCACTGTACGCGTCCGCCTGCAGATAACCTTTGTACTTCTGCAGGTACCGCAGCGGATGCGAACCGGAGCGCGATTCGGCGAACTCGAACACGACCGCTGGCGGGTGGTCAACCCAGACGCCGTTCTCCTCGCGCTGGCCCGCGCCCAGGTATCCCCATAATCGTGCTGTGCGCGTCGCCGTGCGACCCTTCTCGAGTAATGGCAGCGTCGTGTCGTCGACGTGCATGCGGGGTGCCTGCAACTGGTGAGCCCGTAGCGGTGGCAGCAGCACTTCGAGCAGTTCGGCTGCCGCCAGCTTCCATTCGCACAGCGTTGCCCGGGGCAGGTGCACACCACGTCGTGCATAGCGCATCTCCTGCCGGTTCAAAGGCAGGTGATCGACGTAGGTGTTGACCAGGATGTTAGCCAGCAGGCTCGCGCTCGCATTGCTCTTCGGCAGCGGCGAAGGCTGGGCACTTGCGGTCACGATGGTCGACTCGCCATCCTTCTTCGCCGCGTACTTGAAGCGGATATGTTCAATGACGGTGAGCCTCGACGGCTCGTAGTGCAGCGTCTCGCTGCGCTCTTCGCCGATGCGCTCGAGCGAATCGAATGCGGCTTTCTGTTCGTCCTTCAGATCGTATTCAACGCGCTCGCGCGGCAGGTCCTTCGGCAGCGCCGGACGGCCCTTGCGGGTGTGGCCCGCGACCGGAACCTGCGCCGGCTCAGGAGGAATGGGCAACTCCGTGGCGGCGTCGAACAGTTCCGCCTGACCCGCCAGCCGCTCGGAACTGACGCCGAAGCGCGCACGGTTCGCCTGGGCAATCTGGTGCTGCAGCGCTTCCAGTTGCTCCCACAGCACGCATGCCAGCCGGTTCTGTTCGAGCGCGAAGGCTTGCAGCACGTCGGGCTCGACCGGCAATTCCGCGACAGTGATGGCGGTGGGCGGCATGGCTATCATGATGCCCAACTCGCGCTACGTTTACAAGATCGGGGGAGCGTTGTATTTGCGCAGGCGACAGCGAGTTCAGCTCACGCGCGTCACCGCGACGGCGCGATGTGGCTCGCGTGCCGGGATCTCAATACCTTCGAGCCAGGCGTTGAGTTCGGCAAGCGTGAAGCCGCGTTGCGCGAGCGCTAACGGTGATGGAAAGCGGCCCCGTTCAAGGCGCTTGTACCAGAGCGCGAAGCCGGTGCGATCCCAGTAAAGGCATTTGACTTTCGAGCGGTCCCGGCCGACAAACACGAACAGATTGCCCGAGACAGGGTTCTGGGCAAGCAGTGGTTCGACCAGATACGACAGGCCGTCGATGGATTTGCGCATGTCGACCGGCTCACGGCAGATATACGCACGAACATCGGCTGCGATCAGCACCGGCTACCTCCGAGCTGTCCGAGCACGAAACGCACGATGCGCTCGGCATGAGCACCGGTCAGCTCGATGCGAACACCGGCGAGCGACAACGTCACCCGATCACGCGAAGATGACAAAGCGTCCGCCGTCGACGGTGGCGCAGGAGTGGCTGGTGCGGTGTCCGGATGGGAACCGATAAATGCAGCGTCCGGGGTGACCGCGAGCGGGTGCGCGCCTGCTCGTGCCTCGCCAGAGAGCTTCTTGCGCCACAGGCCGAAGGTACTGACGGCGAGCCCCTGCTCACGACAGAAACGTCGAAGGCCCAGTCCGCTTGTGGTCCATGCCATGACCATCTCGCGCCAGAATGCTTCGCCTTGCCGGGGGCGCCGTGCGCCCGTCGGTACGGCCTCGCCCGTTGCGTCGTCCATTGCCTTGCTCCGTCGTTACGATGCCATCACCTTCGCACCGCGCTTACGCGCGTTCAAGACGGGATGCGCTGACGGATACTTAGCGCGAAGCGGATGATTGGCCCGGTTTGCGCCAAGGACATGCAGCCCGCTGCGCATACAAGCATGGCAAATCGGCAAGGGTGCGAATGTGATACCGGACGTGGTAAGACCTGCAGGCCATCGCGAAATAGCAGTTCGACAGCAAACCAGACGACGAATGGCGACTTCTACTCAGACTGCACACCACTACATGTCGAGAGGGCGAGGGCCTCGTTCAGGCGCTCCGCAGGAACTGCGGCAAGCATGACAGCGGTCACGACGCGATGAATCCGACGCATGTGGATCGCGGGCTGCTCAATCGTTAGCTAGCGCCTGCCCTTTTATCTCGAGACGCGCCTTCTTTTTGCGCTCCATGCGACGCGGGTAATCGATCGCAGGCTTTTCGATGAAACGATACGTGAGATACGAAAGCACCAGAGTTGCTGGGCACAGGATCGCCACATGCGGCCAGCCCTCGATATTGGCCAGTCCGATCAGATTCTGGACAGTCGGGTGAACGAGGTACAGTGAGTAGCTTATTGTTCCGAGACCTAGCAGCGGCTTGAGTTGCATGATCGATCGTTCGCGTGCCGCATAGCAACCGATGAACAGCAGGTAGGCGACACCCCATGAGATGAACACAGACTGTACCGTCGCAATCTCAGGGCGTTGGAAAACACCAAATCCTATATAAAGCGCTGGAACGATCGCAAGCATAATTGAGCCCACCAAAATCAGAAATGATAGTTGGCTGATCTCATGCGTATGCCGGCGGTAAAACAGCAGACCTACGACACAACTCGCCACGATGCCGAAGCGGCCAAGCGGTATGCGCAGGTGCAAAACGTATGATGCTATGGACAATGCTAGCAATCCGGCTACTGTGAGCGCAGCCAGTAAGACGCTACGCCGATTGACCCGTAGCGCGAATGCGAACGACAACAGAATATACCAGGCAAACTCCATAGAGAGCGTCCACGATGCGCTAACGAAGTTGGGTAGATGTGCGTAGTCCTGCAGGAAGAAAAGGTGCAATAGGAGGAAGTAGCCGAAATTATGTATAGCGCCGGGAGGGTAAGCACCGCAGCCGACAAGATAAAGCGCCAACTCGAACGCGAAAATGGCTAGGTAGAGTGGATAGATCCGAAAAATACGATGTTTCCAGAATCTACCCAGGGCATTTGCGCGCTCAAGACTCAGTGGAATGACAAATCCACTGACCAGGAAAAAAGTTAGGACGCCAACTTGCCCAAAGTTGATCCACGGGCCAAACCCTGTGGTGATTGAAAACCAACCGGCGCCCTCGCCGCCATGCTGGAAAATCACGAGCAGCGCTGCCACTCCACGGAGAACATCGATGAACGCATAGCGGCCACCGGAAGTCGCCGCCCGGCCCGCATTCGGTAACCTTATTTTTTCCGACGTCAGCATCAGGTTTCCTTGAGACGGGTTGTCGGCGCAGTCTATCTCTGTGGAGTGTCGGGCATTGTACGCAAACACACAAATGCACCGCTTCCCGCCCAATTTATCGATTGGGCGCGGATATGTCGGCCATCAGCGTGTGGCTTCCATCACACTGATGCGTGGCAATAGCCGGTCGAATTCGCGTTTGACAATCTCGTAGCATTCACACGCCCGCGCCTCCAGTCCGGTCCGGTCCAGAACCCGGACACGGCCGCGACTGTGATGGATGAGGGCTGCTTCGCAGAGCTTGCCAGACGCCTCCGTCACACCTTCGCGGCGCACACCGAGCATGTCGGCTATCAGTTGCTGCGTGACTTGCAAATCGCTCGTGCCCGAACGGTCGATGTCAACCAGAAGCCATCGACACAGTTGCTCGTCGAGTCGATGGAGCCTGTTGCACGCCGCCGTTTGCGCGACCTGTGTGAGGAGAGCCTGCATGTACAGCAACATCAACGAACGTAGAGATGCACAATCGCGTAACGCATCGCGAAGCGCTTTTGCGCTTATTCGATGGGCGAAGCCCCGGCATTGGGCCTGCACGCTTGCAGGCATGGTGTCTCCGCCTGTCAGGATCGGCACGCCTGTGGTGCCGTCCCTTCCAACGGCGGCGATTTCCACCGAGCTGCCGTTTTCCATGGTCTGCAGGAGAGACACAATGGCTGTGACAGGAAAATAGACGGTGCGTATGAGTTCACCGGATTTCGACAGCATCTGTCCGGGAGTCAATTCGACGAGTTCAAGATGAGGAGCCAGCACTTCCCATTCATGCGTTGGGAGCGCCTCTAGCAGACGGTTACCACGGCGGTATGACTGATAATTCGTCATCATTTCCCTCACGTAAGTATCGCAGGCCTGCGGATGGCAGGCCTCCACTCGAATCGAGACAGTAGTGACGATTCACTTCCCCTCATTCGCGCGGTCGGCAAACTGAAGCGGTGTTGGAGACGATCAAGGCTTCGCGACTGGCATTGCGTTGTCTTTGATGTCGCGGTGCAGCATAACCGGCAAAGAAAGTCGCGCCAATAAGCGTGGCGGAATACCCAGCACGATAGGCGGAATAGTGAGGACTTATCTGAATCGAGCATTCGCTCGTGCTCTGTACGCGCGAGCCGCTTTGTAGCAGCTCAAACAGAATTCGACGTCAGGTGAATTGTCAGTTGAACACAGCTTCAAAACGCAATATGTCTATTTTATTAAGTATGGCTATGTAAATCGTGTTCACACAGCAATATGCGGACTTCCGGTGGGAAACGGCAAGGCGTTGCGACAGAGGGCTGACGCCAGTCAGTCAGCGGTGTGAGTCATTCCGGGCGCGGCCCGAGCGGGTGCTCGCGTGGCGGTCGTCGTCCGCGGTCGCGATCATTTCCGCTTCGCGCAGATCGGCCATCGCGCTCAGCGCTTTTAAGACGCCAGCCAGAATCCGCCCGCCAATATCGTGGTGAAAGATCCAGACGCCATAGATTCGTCCGGTGAATGCGGCCTCGCTTCCAATCTCCGGATCGGGCCGGAAGCCCGCACCCAGCCCAAAGGTGAACAGGCCGCGTATCGCATTGCCGTGAATGTCTAGCGGACGGCCGAACTTGTCGACCTCGATTCCACCCTGGCTGAACTGTAGAGGAATCGTCGCGCCCCGGTAATCGACCAGCGCCGACATGTTAGGCCCGTAGCCCGCGCCATGAATCACGGCGCAGGAGTGCGCCAGACACTCGGCCGCGCGAGCTTGCGCCGCTTCGCCGGAGGCTGCGTCGACCAATTCGATGCGCGGCTTCGTGCTTGGTACGCGGCCGTGCGACATGACGGCACACGCGATCTCGAACGCACGGTAACGCAGACCGCTCGAACGATTGACGCGCCTGGTGACCGGACAGATATCGCTTGCTGGATCGACCGTGTAGCCCCATGCGCGCGCTTCGGCCTCGGTTTCGAAAAACAGCCGTATCGGCGAACGATGAATGATTGAGATTTCATCGAGCCCAACCTCGCCAAGATCTGTCGCGAGGCGTTCGGTCATCGTGAATGCGCTGTGCGAGCCGCCGATGATCGATATCCGGTTGCTACGCCCGGCCGTGGGTGCTGCGAAGACCGGCGCAAACGTGTTGACCAGTTGCGTCCTGGTAAGACGAAGCAGATCGTCCGACGTGTGGATCATGACCCCGTCGCCTGGCGCAGGAATGTCCAGCGTGCGACACAACTCATCGATTTCCTCGACGCGTTGCGACCCACCCAGATTCATCACGACCGTGTCGCTGGTCACTAGCCGGCGGACCGCTGGTTTGCGCGTATCGTGATGGACGATTTCGAACCGGCCGTCCTGACAGCGCCGGATCGCGTCGATCTCATGACCACGCAGCACGTCGACATCGAAATGCTCGACCAGGTGAGCGATTAGCCGCTCGGCGGCGAGCGTAAGCAGTTGGCCCACTTCCGAAAGTAGCGGCGCGCCGTCGGGGTCTGCGGCCATTTTTTTATGCAGCGCGTTGTATTCGCGGATGTCGCCGAACACTTCGTCGAAGCGTTCATGCTCCAGACATGCGAGAAACGTTTTGGCAACCGAGTTGCCCGTCACGTTGACATAATCGCCAAGTTTGCCTGCACCGAAACTCACGCGTTTGTCGATAATCAACAAACCGTTTCTGGCCACCTCAGCCAGCTTGCCATTCTTGAACGCGTAAAACAGAAAGCCCATCCCCGCAGGGCCTGCACCACACAATACACATGAGTAATCGCTTGGTACGCTTCCGGAGCTGTCCGGGATTTCCGCTGAGGAGCTCTGCATAGCTGATGGGCTCGACCGTTGTCGGTTGTTGAGGCGCACAGTGCGCGTTACCGGTGACCTGGTGATTCGCCGAGTGGCAATCTACACACAATATCCCCGAATGCGATGCTGCGTTCTGTGCGCTCGCGCACGGACAATATTTCGAAACCTTACCGAAAGCATGGAACAAATTGCCGGACGGGAGACACGCGTCGGGAATAAGTTCTTCAACCCCATGCTGACCGCCCGCCACAGCCGTTATCCAATCCTGTGGGTATGTGGCGTCGGCACACTTAATAATTAGTATGGCTGATTAACGATTACGGCCCACTGTGTGGATCACACCACAAACACAAAAGGCGGCGTTCAATCCTGATGCCGCGCCCCAAAGAAGCGCGGCCTTCTATTTACTAAGCCATCTGGAATACCGCCACTGCATCGCGCAATATCGTCGCCTGCTCTTCCAGCGATTTCGCCGCAGCAGCAGCTTCTTCGACGAGTGCCGCATTGTGCTGCGTGACTTCATCGATCTGCGAGACCGCTTTATTGACCTGCTCGATACCATCACTCTGTTCGAGCGCGGACGCCTCGATCTCGTTCATCACGCCGGTCACGCGTTCGACGGCGCTCATGGCTTCGTGAATCGTCTTTTGCGCGTCCGATACGAGGGATGCGCCCTCCTGAACCTTGGCGGCCGATTCCCCGATCAATTCCTTGATTTCCTTCGCAGCCGCTCCCGAGCGCTGTGCGAGGCTGCGCACCTCCGAGGCCACCACGGCGAAGCCGCGCCCCTGTTCGCCGGCCCGCGCCGCTTCGACCGCCGCGTTCAATGCCAGAATGTTGGTCTGAAACGCAATGCCTTCGATCATGCCGATGATTTCCGTCACCTTGCGCGACGACTCGCTGATTCCATCCATCGTTTCGGTGACGCGCGAAACCACCGTGCCGCCGCGCGTGACCGTGTCGAGCGCGCCATGCGCGAGCCGGTTCGCCTGCTTTGCGTTGTCGGCGTTCTGTTTCACCGTGGCCGACAACTGCTCCATACTCGCGGCGGTCTGCTGAAGGGCCGCCGCCTGCTGCTCCGTTCGCGAGGACAGATCCGCGTTGCCCGATGCAATCTCGTTCGCCCCCTGCGTGATCGCCGTCGTACTGCCACGCACTTTGGATACGGTCTCGACGAGGCCGTCACGCATCTTCGTCAGCGCTGCCAGCAATTGACCCATCTCGTTGCGCGATTTGACCTTGATGGCACCCGTCAGATCGCCGGCGGCGATGCGTTCGAAGTGCTTGACGGTTGCGTTGACCGGCTTGATCAACGCCGCTGACAAACCAATGCGCGCCGCCACGCCTATCACGATCGCGATTGCGCCGATCGCGGCGAACAGCAGCGTCGCGATCTGGAACCGCTGCGCCGCCGTTTCAGCTTGCTGATGCTCGCTGTCTACCTGGGAACGCTCGAGCGCGTCGATCGCTTTCGAATAGGCGGCGTAAAAGCCGTTCGCCGTCTCGCCCTGAATGTTGCGGAAAGTATTGAAGTCGAAGTCGGCCAGCGCCTTGAACTCGGGCTCGATCGCCTTATCAACCAGCGCGCTGCGCGCCTGCTCCACGCTCTGCGCGAGCTTCCGTTCGTTGTCGTTGGCAAACGGACTGGACATGTAGGTGCGGAAGTCCTTGTTCGATTCGACCAGCACCTTGTGCGCGGCCGGCAACAGTTCATCGGTCTGCTTGCCGACGCTAAAGAGCGTCTGATAAGAACCCAGCGCAAGCTGGACTCGCAACAGCTTTTCGGAACTGGCCTTCAGATGAGACAGCGCGGCCGCGCTGCGCTGCGTGTCGTCGAGGCTGCTGTTGGCGAGCTTGAGCGCGCCGTAGCCGACACCGATCACTGTCAGCAGGAAAGCGACAAATACGCTGATCACCAGCGTCAGGCCGCCACGAATTGTGATGTTATTAAGCATTGGGTCTCCGGAACGTCTTGCGATCGGCGGCGAAAAACAGGTTGGCAGGTGCATGCGCTGTTTTTTTACGCGTGAATGACACTTCGCCGCATCCAGGTTAACGACCTCCTGCAGCCCCCGCTAGATAGGTGAAATCCATGACTGGCGGGCGTTTTCGGGCAGTTTGCGCCTCACTATCTGGGATCGTCGCGCAATCGTGCCGAGCCGCCGCTTTTCAAGGCGGCGGGCGTTTCGTTTGTATAATTCGGCGTCTTCGCTCAGGCCCACTTTCATGCTTAGTTTTGCGCTCGGCTTTCTCGTTTCTCTGCTGATCACGCTGTTGATCGTGCGCTATGCGCATCTGCATGAAAAATTCTCCACCGACACCGATCTGGCCGGCGTGCAGAAATTCCATGCGCGCCCGGTGCCGCGCATCGGCGGGACCGGGATTCTGCTCGGGCTGATCGTCTCCGCCGTGCAGCTGCATCACGCCTACCCGGCCGTGTCAGGCGGCATTCTCGGGCTGATTGCGTGCGGCATGCCGGCCTTCGGCTCGGGGCTGGTCGAAGATCTGACCAAGCGCGTGTCGCCGCTCGCGAGGCTCGTCTGCACGATGGCGGCCGCCGCGCTCGCCTATTTCCTCCTGAATATCGCCGTGACGCGCATCAGCGTGCCGCCGCTCGACTTCCTGCTCTCGTATGCGGTGATCTCCTGCGCGGTGACGGTGCTGGCGGTTGCCGCCCTCGCCAATGCGATCAATATCATCGACGGCTTCAATGGCCTCGCCTCGATGGTCGCGTTCATGATGTTCGCCTCGCTCGCCTACGTGGCGTTCCAGGTGTCCGATCCGATCGTGCTGTCCGCGTCGTTCATGATGATGGGTGCGGTGCTCGGCTTCTTCATCTGGAATTTCCCGGCGGGGCTGATCTTTCTCGGCGACGGCGGCGCTTATTTCATCGGCTTCATGCTGGCCGAACTGTCGATCATGCTGGTGATGCGCAATCGCGACGTGTCGGCCTGGTACCCCGTGCTGTTGTTCATGTATCCGATCTTCGAGACCTGTTTCTCGATCTACCGGAAGAAGTTTATTCGCGGCATGTCGCCCGGCATCCCCGACGGCGTGCATCTGCACATGCTGGTGTATAAGCGGCTGATGCGCTGGGCAGTGGGCGCGAGGACCGCGCGCGAACTGACGCGCCGCAATTCGCTCACGTCGCCCTATTTGTGGCTGCTCTGTCTGATCGCGGTCGTGCCGGCCACGCTGTTCTGGCGGCATACTTTGCATCTGTTCTGCTTCGTGGTCGTGTTTGCGTTGACGTACGTGTGGCTCTACGTGAGCATCGTGAGGTTCAAGTCACCGAGATGGATGGTGGTAAGGCGGGCCAAGCGGTGACCTGCTCCGACATAGGTTGACACCTACGCCATTGTTGCGGCTTCGCAGCAGTCCAATCGTCCCAAAGACAGCGCGGCCGCAGTGTCCCCGGGGGCGCAACGCTATAAAGATGTTGTGTCGCGCTTCGTACTTCCGAACTCCTGCCAGCGCCCTCAGAGCGTCAGCGAGCGCCACCGAGCCTTGATCTGTCTAGCAGGCCCTCCCTCAGGCAATCCTGAGGTGCCATTGCCGGTCCACAACCTGATCGATTACACCGCGTAAGTGCTGGCGGTGCAAATTATATTATGTTCGCCACGCAGATCGTTTCATCGCAGATATGAGACCTTCACCAGCCAATGACTACCCCTTGGGCGCATTCGCCCAACAGGCGAAGCCGTCCCAGCATTGACCGCAGGTAAGCGGAACGAGCCGTCAACGCGAAAGCACAGCGATCGTTTAAGATCTGTTGCCTCCACTCGATTCATAAAGGAACGGCCATGTCCCGCCCTGTTCAGTTGGATAAGTCGAAATATCCCTTCAAAATACGAACAATCCGTCCGGAGGCTAGGCCATCACTGTATGGCGATACGCCACGCGCCATACGCCTATAGTCTGCAGGGTTATCGAGCAAGCGTTGCGTATTGCTGACAATATCAGCGTAGTCCGTACCTATCAGCTTTACCACTTCGTGCCTGACCGCCTCAGGGCGCTCCGTCTCTCGTCGCAAGACGAGCACGGGTTTGCCTAGCGCCGGTGCCTCCTCTTGCACGCCTCCCGAGTCCGTCAGGATCAAATAAGCTTGTTTCATCGCGGCGACAAATGGCAGGTAGTCAAGCGGTTCGCAGAGTGTAATACGAGGATGATCGCCCAGGGATGCGTACGCGCCCGTCCGTACATTTGGATTCAGATGAACGGGATAAAGCACTTGAATGTCGACGTTCTCGTCTGCGATTGTTTTAATCGCTCGCAATATGTTTTGAAACGCCTCACCAAAATTCTCGCGACGATGCGACGTCACGAGAATCAATCGTCGATCGCCTTTATATGGTGACGCACCGTCGCAACGTTTGGCGACATCCAGCAACGCATCGATAACGGTATTTCCGGTAACAAACACACTCGACTGATCAATTCCCTCCCGAAGCAAATTTTCCTTCGCGCAGGTTGTCGGCGCGAAATGCCAACGTGCCATCCGGCCCGCGACCACGCGGTTCATTTCCTCCGGAAACGGATTCGAAAGATCGCCTGTTCGAAGACCCGCTTCGACGTGCCCGAAAGGTACTCGCCGGTAGAAGCACGCTAGCGCTGCCGTCAGGACTGTAGTCGTGTCCCCTTGCGCAAGAAGAACATCTGGTTCCTCAGTCGCGAGTACCTCGTCTAACTTCGTTACTAGTCGTGAGGTTAGCGTGGGCAAAGACTGGTTCGGCTGCATGATATCCAAGTCAATGTCTGGTTTGATCTCGAACAGACGCAGTACTTGATCAAGCATACCCCGGTGTTGCGCCGTCGCGAGCACACGGCAGTCTGCCCATTCTTCATGTTGCAGTTGCTTGATCAGCGGCGCCATCTTCACTGCTTCGGGGCGGGTGCCGACAGTGACAATGATTTTACGTTTTCTCAAGGCGCCTCTCAATGTCAGTATATTAATGTTAAACGATATGGCCAGCGTAGCCGAGTAATAAATTCTATCTGAGAATCAGCCTCTTACAATAAGCCGCCGGAATACAACAGAGGGCGAAAAACTCTCAACAACATGATTGTGTCCCGCTCCTTTGCAATCGTGGCGAGCACGTTCACGAGTCTCCGTTCACAGGATTTCTTGTTTCTCACCTTCCTGTATCGGCGCGTCGACCCGAGTTTGACATGAAACGAGCGTTGCAGGTCTAGTATCAGGCTGGTGTTCATATCCGCAGTGTCCGCCGCGCGTGTCAAGTTTTCCTATCAAATCGGCGTCGGCCCGCGCAGCGTTAATATCCTGTTCGGCTGCTCAAGACGCGAGGAAATATCTCTGAGTTTTGGCCGCGAATCAAGGCGACCTCCAATTGCGGATGTGCAGAAGTGTTCAGACGCATTCTCCCCACTGGTGAAGTTGCGTATATCGGCAAAGGTCATACACAATTCCGCAGTAGACAGCAAAAAGGAGGAGCCAGAGCAGAGCAAGATGTGCCCTCAATGCGGTCAAGGGCAACTCCGCAGGAAAGGTACGCGTGCTATGCTAAATGAGCCCAAACAGCGGGGACTAGCATGGAACTCACATGGCCGTTACTTGGATTCAATGCAATACTCTTAGGGATAGGTTGGTCGATGAACCGCAGTTCAAGCGAGCGGAAAGCGCAGCGCATCCGGCGGCGATCATCGGGCTTCGTTTCGCCCCGGTCAGAAGCGCCGAAAGCCCCTGCCTTGCAATCCGGAGAGCTGCACTGTCCGCATTGTGGTCACAGCATCGGCGACCAAGATTTCGCACGACATCAGGCGTGGCGGGCCTACGGGACGGCACGCGAATCACCGCTTTTTCGTCGGTCGAACTTCTCGCCTGATTAGACTGGCAGTTTCGAAAACCGGGTAGTGCGGCATTTCAAGCTGCGCGGGAGGCTAACATTGAAACCGCAGCGCGGTGGGTGATTTCCCACGCGAGAACTATTCGGGAGCTTTGATGCCCTGCTGTGCGTAAATCGCGGCGGGCACATGTTCACGCGGCTTATGTTGTCCCCGCAGACAGGGTCACCCAGTCCCAGGTGACCCGAGCCGGGTTCGAGCAAGTCTGCGTTGAGTGGAGGCGGCCGCCCATAGTCATTTTGCGCTATATCGTCCGCCCCCATACGCAGCGCATCTTCGGCAGCTGGGAAGACGCGGCTATTTCTCAGGTATGGCTGCAACAGTCCGAAACAGGAACCGAATGGATGACAATACGCGATCAAGCACCGTGTATGGGAAGGCGACAACATCTTGCCCACCGCACCGATGACCGGACGACGATTTAGCCGGTTCAGACAGCTAACCCGGAAAGCTCCGCGATTCGGGCATCTATGCGGCGCGAGACGCGTGGGCGCATCGTCGCAAGACAGCTTCCGCCCGGCCGGCCTCTTGGTCTCAGGGACATCACCCGTCCATAAAACACACCGGGCATGGCTGGCCCCAGACGCGACGAACGGCCAAGAGGGGCGTGTAGCGAACTCACGGTGGGACTTTTCCCGGCGCCCCTTTTCTCCAGATCCTGCAAACGCCCCATGCCGTTTTCTTACGTTAGCCGTAACAAAACGGCCGTATCGTGCGCTGCTCCGCTGGATAGTTACCAAAGGGTAAAGAGGTGTCTGAACTGGCTCAGACACGTGATTTCCGGGCAGCCGCCCTAACCCTTTGAATAATAAGCAGAACGCCGGACGAAGCAACGATATTTGCACGTGCAACTCATGCGCCGCTGCGTCTTCGAAACAGAAGAAAAGCAAAGCTCGCGCATGCCTAGCGACCAATGCGCACTCGCAGATTTCGACCGCCGTTCGCCCAAACGCAGCTGATCAATTAGCGATCTTGCTGGCGAGCCACGCGAACCTACAAGAGCTCAAGCCCCAACCTGGGCGCGCTGGCGATTCGAAGTATCGTCGCCACGGTCATCGATGACGTACTCGACGATACCGCACGTGAATTGACACGGCGTAACTCGCTGACGTCCCCGTACTTGTGGCTGCTGTGTCTGATCGCGGTCGTGCCGGCCACGCTGTTCTGGCGGCATACGCTGCATCTGTTCTGCTTCGTGGTGGTGTTCGCCGCGACGTATGTCTGGCTCTACGTGAGTATCGTGCGGTTCAAGTCACCACGGTGGATGGTGGTCAGGCAGAGGAGACGGTGAGCACAGTTAACCCCTCCTCGTGTCAGCAGTGTTAGGTCAAGGACTAGCCTTGGCCGCGCGAGCGGCCCTCCTGGATTCGTTGTCGGTGTTCAACGAGAGCCTCGGGGCGCGTGTCTGCATGCTGCAAGATCGCGTCAACTATCTTGCGAACGGGCAGGCGCCCTGTCCCCGTGCGCGCAAACTGCTGCTGTCGCACCCGCAGGTGCCGGTAAAGTTCACTACGCTCAAGCAGCGCCGTTGGAAGCGTGAAGCGTGGGTGCCACCATTGCCGCGTCATTCGAAAAGACACCGAGCCCTTCGACGATCCACAGCCGCGGCGGAAGCAGTTTGCGCAAAAACCGCACCTTCGCCGCATTCTGCTTCATCGGCGAGGTGCGCACACACCGCTGTCCGTCAACCGGCGTGAGCGTCAACGTGTCGTCGGTCTCACCGTGTGTGACCACACCAGCCCAATGCTTTGTTTCGACCACGAAGACTCCGAACGGCGTAATCGCCAGATGATCGATTTCAGCAGTCGGAAAGGTGCTCCCCGGCGCATGAATCAGAACGAGACCATCCAATACTTCCCAGTTTTCGCCGCACAAACGCGTGAGGTGCCAGCGCAGCTCGGCTGACACCTCCCTCTCTCCTTCTTCCCCCGGCCCTCGGGCAGAGACCGCCCGCGCTTCTCGAACTTCCTCTTTAGCCGACCGTTTATCGTTAAAGCTCAGAGACGCATACAGCAATGCACTCGCGAGCCCGAAGATAGTGTGAATCAGCATGCTGGCTTCTCCTTTGTTTATGTAGGTGAAACCAGCGTATCGAGCGCTACGGGAAGTCAAGCATCAGGTCAGGATCGTGAACCCGGGAGGAAGCCGCTTTTCTCGTGGCTGACCATCGTTCAGGGCCTCACAGACAGAATGCGTGGTTGTCCCCAGCGCGCGGGCCGCCTTGCGCAGGTCGCCACGGTGTTCCGTGAGGGCCTCCATGACCTTATCGCTTGTGAGCATCGGTATGTCTGGTCGCGAGTAGGCTGCCGCACGCGAGCATTGGACATGTCTACTCTCGACACTCGACGCACCCATGGTGAGAGGCGCACTCAGTAAAGCGATGAGCTGGCGCTTTCGGATCCATTGCAAAAACTGGCGCCAATGCTCGAGCCTCTCGGCCGCCTCTTCAGATGTCAGCCGCTGCGTGGACCAGCGATTGATGAGGACCCGCAAATGCTTGCTGCCGAAGTTCCACGGTGTTTGTAAAGCATACCCGCTGGCGCGCAGCGCCTCAAAACCCGCCAATACCTCCGCCACCCGCCGGCATTGGGTTTCAGCCGGCACAGGATCCTTGGCCCGAGTGCGCCAATCATACGTCGACGTGACACGGCCCCGGGCAAGCCTGCGGAATTCCCGCCTGAATTCATGCGGCAGACTGCTGCAGGCAATCACGTACCGGTATTCGTAAAGAATGTACATGTTTGTTTTCCTTGTATTGATTCCGTGACTTGGTCGATGCCACACCGGCACCGACCGGCGTTCAGCGGCGCGGCGAGCGCGCTGCCGTTTGAGTGCGCTGTTTATCGGGCCGCGCGCGCCACGGGCAAGGAAGTGTGCAGACGATGGCTAGATGCCATCGAGACGCAGTCAGAGGTGAAGTTGGAACGGCCGACGCTACACGCCGCCTAGACTGGGATGGCCGTCAGAAGTTCGCAAAGAAGAAAAAAGGGAAGGAGGAGGGACAGCCGAAAGACAGGCACTAAAACTCACAGTGCCAAGGAGCGCGTACAGTGTCCAGAGAGCCAACCAGAGGCGTACGGGCGAACGGCTTTGCCGACAGGCCGATCGCAAAATACGGACGGCTATGGCAGTGCAAGATCGATGCGTTGTGGACGCAGGCGTGAATATACCCCCACGCCGTCAAAACTGGCAAGCCGGCGGCTCACGGTACCCATGCTATGCTCGACACACCGAAACAGCGGGGAGCCAGCATGGACATCGCATGGCCGTTATTTGGACTCAATGTAATGTTTGTAGGCGTGGGCTGGATGATGAACCGTGGTGCGCGCCGGCAGAGGAGGCAACTCATTGCGCGACGTTCATCGGTCGCAGCTTCGTCCCAGAGGGAACCGCAACCGCGCGCCGTCGCGTTGCACCGGAGAGAACTGCACTGCCCACATTACTGCCATACCATCGGTGACCGGGATTTCGCACGGCCGCATGCGCCGACGACCTACCGGCCGACACGCGAATTACCGTATTCCAGACGGCCACCCATCTGAGCGCGAACACACTGACGCTCACGTAACCCGCGATATTCAGCCTTCAGGCCGCGCGGAAGGGACGACTTTTCAGAGCACTGCGCGGATCGGCCAATTTCTCGTTGGAGCACTTCGCGGACGCGGCCACGCTGTTTGCGTCGATCGTGGCGGCCACCTTACTCCCCACTGATGTACCGCGCTGAGACAATGCGGCTGTCACCGACTGACTACGATTCGCTCAACGATTGCTCAAATCTGCGTTGGCCAGACAACAGAATCTCTCTCGTTCCCCATTCGCAGTGACGTACGCCGCCAACCCGTTGGTCAGGCAAGGAAGCGCGCCAGGATGGGGGCCGAACGTAATCGCCGACCGTGGACTGGTGTGCGATCGAAGGTCACCACATAGTGTTGCGTCGCGGGCCACTCGAGGACGTTGCCCATGCTGCGGCGACCTGCTCTTTGTGCGAAAGCGACACCCCCCTTTTGCTATCTCTGCAGCTATGTTCTAATGATTGCAGTACCGTTCGCTCACGTCACGAGCATCGACCATTACACCCCTTGCTGGGGGTTAGGGGGCTTTTTAGCCCAATTTCTATACAAGCATTGCTCAGCCTCACGGCGAAGCAAAGCACTTTGCCAAGTTCGTGTTAGCAGCATCAACATGAATCGGGCGTGCACGGCTCAATCGAGATTGAGCCTTTTCCAAAGCAAGAAGTTCCCACAGCGTCATTCGCGTGGTGCCTCTCTCACTCTTTCAGGCCAGCACGCGCAGTCGGTGTCGCGTCGCGACCAGTTACCGCCTGTGCGGTAAGTGATCGCTCGCCAACGGAAGTTCCGTACAGGCGAGTCTTTTCAACGTACGAGGGATTCGCTCCCTGACGCCTACGCCACAGATACGAGCGGTGTTCGTGACGCGGCCATGCCGCCAATGTCTTCCCGATGTCGAGGAAGCATCCTCTCCTTGCGATATACAGCGCGGTATCCATCAAGACAAACCTTGCGATTCATTCATCTCCGGATGAAGGCCGCAAGCGCTCCAATCGCGGCGTCTGCTCCCATGACGGGTGCAGAAGGAGTGTCTTTGTCAGACACTCGCCACTCACCGCTCCCGCATTGACGCAATTCCTCTTCGCGGGCTTCCACTTTCCATCCAGAACCTGCTTTCACCAAGGGCCTATCCGTAACCGGATCCCACAGCTCAACGCATTACCCGGCCCTCTCCCCGAATTCAATTGCTTACGTACGCGCTCGCCCCGCCCCGGCCGAGCCCGTCATTGCAGACATCCGAACGTATTCCGGATCTGTCACGAGCTCATCGTGACTGGGGCCGTGTTTGCCTCCCCCCGCGGGCGAACATGAGTTGACATGCGGGTCACAGCCGGGAGCTAGCTCATGAGCATGATGTCAAAGGCCATACACAATTCCGCAGTAAGCAGCAAAAAAGCAGGAGGCAGCTTTGCAACTCAGCAGAACAGGCGGTTCGATACAACAGGCCTTTTGCGCTTTGCCAGGCAGCTAGGGGAACTACGCGCATCGGTCAGTGAAATTCCGGAATGGGTGATTCATGCCTATGCCCAATACTGCATGGCGCAGGGCAAAACCGCGGGCACCCTTGCGAACATATTTTCGGCTGTTCGTGTCACATCACGCCTTGCCGGCCGGAACATTGACGAGGTGTGCAACAACAAGGAACTTCAACTCGTTCGACGAGTAAGGAAAGGGACAAAACGGGCCCTGAACCCGACTGAAATTGACGAGTTGATCGGCAGAGCGAAAGGGATAGACCAAGGGCTCATGCACATGATATCGCTCGCACTGCATCTCGGCCTTCGACGCAAGGAGGCGCTGATGTGTGCACGCGATCTCGGAATGTGGCTTGACGCACTCGTGCGCGGCGATTCCACGCTTCCGCTGATGCGTGGCTCGAAAAACGCAAGGCCGAGGCAAGTGCGGATCATCGAGAGCGAGCGCCCGCAGACGATCGAAGCAATCCGTTCCGCGCTCGCGTACGCTCGCGAATACAATCTCGAATTGATTACTGGCAACGGCAAGACGCTCAGATCAGCAATGAATCGACTCAAAGCACTGCTCCGCCGGGCTGGTATGGTCGGGCCAATCAGCTTTCATTCACTTCGTTACACGTATGCGCTCAAGAGTGCAGTCGAAATGCTGGAGGCGGAAATGGCGCCCTACGAGGTTTTGGTGGAACTCAGCGAATCGCTTGGACACGGCCCTACCCGCATCCAGATGATTCTTGGACACTACTGCCAGCCGATCCGGGAGAGGTTCGAGGGGCATATATCACTGCACAATATCGAAGCCGATCGTCGCCGCCCACCGAGCAAACTACCGCGGGCGACAGCGCGCCTTCTGGCAAAACGCCGACATGGCGCGCTAAGCGGCTATCCTATCGGCCAACCCAATGGGGCGCACGATCTGGCATGTCCGGCAGACGACGCGTTAATGGAACAGCATCCTTCCACTTGAGAGACGTCCATGTCCGATTCCTCGCTCTTGGAGCAGGTCAAGCGTTGCGCCGACAAGATCGGATGCAACGACATGATGCGCGCCATCATGGCCAAGGTCTGGCTCGAATTTGAACAGTCCATTGCTCCGTACCCGTCGTATCCATTCCGGCTGCAGGACCTTGATGTGGCCTTGCTTGCAGGCTTTGTCGAAGCGCGCTCGAAGCAATGCGTTGATGTTGAGCTGCTTCTCCTGGAAATCACCTGCATCAGGATGGTGCTGCTGGAATCCGGTTTCCTCCACAACCAGCTAACTGGACTCAGTGTTCGCGTCAAACGTCATCGGCTTGCCAATGATGAGAATGGTAAGTATCGGTTCGCAAAAACGCTTTGTATTTGACGGCGGTCTCAAAGGTGAAGCGCAACAGCGGGTAATGAATGGAAGCTGAGATTATCGCAGCGGTTGCAAGCATACGTTCTAAGACCTCGAATGGCGACTCAAATGCATGGGTAGCGCGAGGTCGGCAGTTGGGGCTGTCGGCGATGGCATCGAGTTCGTCCTGACTGTAGATCAAGAGGTGAGTGCCCTTCGGCAGATACTGCCGCAGCAGCCCGTTGGTGTTCTCGCAGGTACAGCGTTGCCATGGACTGTGGGGATCGCAGAAGTACACGCACACGCCGGTGGCGGCGGTGGCGACATCCATGTCCACCAGCAGCAGCAGGCGACTGGTGCGCTCAACCAGCACGCCGACGGAAGACTGGTTGCCGCCCGTGATGAAGTCGTTTTCCCAGTGACCTGGCATCACCCGGTCCTCGACCTCAGGCGGGCGCACATGGATGCTCACCATGCAAGTTTTCGCTGTCCGGCTGTCGGCGAAACCGGCCACTTAACGCCAGAAGCACGTTTCGTACGGGAGGCGGCATCGAAGTTGATGAAATAGCCGCGCTCCCGATCGTGCTCAACGGGGAATCGAACGCTGCCGCGTTCCTCCATGAACGATTTACGCTAGTCGGATTGGTCAAGAATTTCCACAAGAGATGACAAACGCGGCGGCAGGGTTATCTGAGCTAATTCGCGATTTAGCAGGACACAATCGGCAAGAACATTCCCACCTTCGTAGCACGGTTCAACAACGACTATTTCCATGAGCCACTCCATGATGAAAATTAATTTTATGACCGGCTCCGAAAACCCGATCAGCCTACGACGCTTCATAACACAAGAAGGACGCTGCTCCATTGAGAACGCTGTCGCGTTCCGGACCCTAACGAGATCATGAGTAATAGTCCCAGCGGCGAGGAAAAAGGGGGCGCCGAGACGCACCTTCGCATGGAAGGCGTAGGAAGCAAGGACGACGCCCAATGGAACGGCTCCGCTCGTTCCGGTCGATGCGTTAATAATGCGGGGTGTGCAAGAAATATAGCCTCCTCCGTGTCATTCATCGGGCGGAAAACTGCGAAAAAGAGGGTGCCTTTCCCCGCGCAACTAGACAGCAGATGCCGTCGAGAGCGTGCGAGTGCTAACAAGGATCCGCGCCCGTCGGCAGACGCGTAGTCCGATGAAAAGCGTAGCTGTCGATCAACGCCCCCGGGTTCACGACACGGCCTCCGATACCGGTGCGCCCCCTGGTTGTCGCTCACTACTCGTTCTCCCTCGCCTTTTGGCTTTGTTGGCACCGCATTGCATGCATCAACCGCGCCCCCAGTCTGTACAGCGCCACTGCAAATGTCCGGCGATCATCCTGGAGTCGAGATATCGAAAGTGACTGTCGCGGAAGCGGTTCAACCGTGTGCGCATAAAGTGGTGCAGCTCGAAACCTTGCAGGATTGCTTCCGGCAACGTGGGGTCAAGCGCACAATGCGGGTCAGCAAATACGGCGATGCACCCAACCGGACAGTTGTATTCGCCGAGGATCGGCCGCAGGTGTCGCAGAGCCGGTTTTGCCCTGCGCAACGGAGAAGTTTTAACGCAGACGACGCCAGAATTTTCACGTACGAGAAGCTCTTCTTCGTTCATCGAGCGCTTTACAGTTCCGATCCAATCGTACTGGTCGATGACGAACACTCCGAAGGGAGAGACAGCAAGACAATCTACCCAAGTCACTGGGTTGAGCGTCCCCGGTGCGTGCTCCAGCACCACTCCGCGGCGCACAACGAATGCACAGTCGGTCATTGCCTTCAGTATCGACGCAACCTGTTTTGCTAACGGCAAACACAAACTACGTCGCTGCGCCGTCCACCCATCGCGGTTGCCATCCAATTTTTTCGGATCTTTGATCAAGCTCCGACTGCAGGAGGCGTCATTTGAGGCATCCTTTGCCGCGAGAGAAAGCAGCGCCTTAACGTGTTCCATTTTTTCTCCTTTCGTTGACTGCAGAGCGTCGGCCAAAAGTTCACCTCCGGCCTACGTTTATGCCTTATGAATTTCATCAGGATTGCTGATGTTGTGAACGCGACGTGGAGTCACGTAAGCCGTACGTTCTATCTCTGCAGACGGCGCGCCTGATACGGTCTACTCGCAATTCCAAATGCGATCGTGGGCGCGCGTCATGAAATAGCGATCCAAAGTCTGCAGGTGCTGCAATCCTGAGGTTGTCCATCAGGCCGTGGACGTCGAAAGTTGGCGAGTTAGCACGGTCGATTAACCGACCGCTGGCATACACCTCGCTGAGTAGAACAACTTTCAGTAAGTTCAGCATGCCATGTGGAGGCGAAAGTCAAGGCAACGCTTCGGGAAAATAGGCAACTGAAGCGGGATCGTCTGCGACCTTCTTGTTGGTCGTCGGGATAGCGGCAGTTAGCTTTTATTCTGTGACGAGCGTCAGCTCGGGTGTGAACCCGACGAAGGACAGGAGCGTGAAGCCTGAGGAGAAGGCGGGGTTGAAGCAGATCGGGCGCCGGAACCGCAGCCAGGGCAGCGTTACAAAACACAGCTTAAATGACGACCCCACGCCTTGGACTGTATCAAGCTACCCCAAGGGAACATCGTCGACAACCGCGCATTGTGCGGAAGCGCTGTCGCGTCATTGGGACCAAGGTCGACCCAGGCGGGCACGCTTTTCATATGTAGTGGTTTTCCACATGCTGTGAAGTGCCGATAGCTTTCACCCCCGCTGCGGCTACCGGTCATCGCGTGGCGTTAACGTCCTGAGAAGACGCGCTCTTATCCAGCTCGTCACGCCAGGGCCCCCAATCCGGGAATTGTTTAAAGTACGACGTTCCAGGCGATAACGCGTTATGACGACTTTGTGAGAAAGACCGGAAATTTCGCCGTCTCTCGCCCACTTATTCCGGCGGAATGGTGCGCCGCAACCAGGCCTAGGGTTCTTTCGATCAACGGATGAGACACGGCGCGCGACGGGTTGAGCACGCCGCCATTGGGGCAACGGTCCAGCTCGGCAAAAGTCGAGGGCCGCGGCCGATCTCAGAGCATCTGCCTGGTATCACCCTAAACGGCGCCCCCGTGTTTGGTCACTGAGGATTTGCGTCTCGCCGCGCCTGTCGCCCGGCAATCGCGTCGCAACTGTCGGAGCTTGCTATGCGCGCCAGCCATCCATTGGGCGCGCATAGCGAAACACCGGGCACATCGCGCGTCAGACGCGTGCACAATACCGGTTGTATATACCCGAGACCCCGTTTCACGTTGACGCCTCTGCGAGGAGTACATGCGGCACAATCCTCGGCATCGTGACGTCGTGATCCACGGATGCGGTATAGGACGCCCTAATGACCCCAACTTCTGACACGAGGGCCGTGCCGTGCGATGTGGCATCACCCACCACAACACGCATCAATCAGGAACTCCCAGTTTGTACGTGCCTGCGCGTCGAGGCGATCGAGCGTGGAATCCGGATACCCGTCTTAATCCGCGAAGCAAACGTTCCGTTCTGTATCGACGAGCGGCGGAATGTACTCGGCGAGAGCGCCAAAAAGTGTTTCCGTTTGGGAGGGTGACGTAAAATTGGAACAAATCGACGTCAATAAAATCAACACTTTTTCGATGGGTTACGATCACCCAGATTAGGGCCATGTTGTAACGTGTTATAGGCACTCGATCGTTTCGCTGATCCTCCAAGCGACAGCGGCGTTTTTCCGCACCGGGAGGGAAGCATCATGACCGACGCTCGCCTACGCCGGTATATGATCGAAACGCGGCGTGGCAGTGCCGGCGCACTTGTCTACGAATCCCTGTTGAACTGGAGCTCGTCAGATCAATTCCGCCGGTTGATGCGAGCGCGAGCACGCCGCGATGTTCGCGAAGCAGCGTTGCTTTCAAGCTCAATAGATGAGCCGGTTCAGCATGGGGCTGGTGAGCGCGTGGTAGTGAGAAAAACGCCCACCGTCGGAACCGTGAGCAGTTGACGCACGAGACCGTGACGGTGACAGAAGGCTTCGCGGACGTATTCGATCGGGGACATGTGGTTTTCTCACGTGGTGCATCTCACCGACGCGGTGAGAGCTAAGTCCAGTGTGACCGCTGGCACGGGAAGCCAAGTCACCACCGGCTCCGTTCAGGCAGATCGTCAAAGCCGCAGCAGCCCTATCTTCGAAGGAGTGTCCTTCGCACCGCCCATGGCCGGGATGCGTGGAATTTGCACCGGAGAGACATCGTCGATATAGACGAAGCGGGCGGGTCGCTGGAAGCTGCGGTAACGGGCGGCGTCAACCAGTACGGGATCGATTGGCCAGAAGTCACGCGCAGTAATTCTCCCGTCCATGACCGTTTGCGCGACCGCAAATTATGGTCCCTGGTATTTTCCCGGTCTTTGGACCTGCAGGAAAGGACTACAAGCGCTAATTGAGTATCGGTCGGCGTTAT